>NC_010530.1:180000-511773 GCF_000069785.1 Cupriavidus taiwanensis LMG 19424
TTTGTATAATGGGTCAGCGACTTACATTCAGTGGCAAGCTTAACCGGTTAGGGAAGGCGTAGCGAAAGCGAGTCCGAACAGGGCGTTGAGTCGCTGGGTGTAGACCCGAAACCAGATGATCTATCCATGGCCAGGTTGAAGGTGCGGTAACACGTACTGGAGGACCGAACCCACTAACGTTGAAAAGTTAGGGGATGAGCTGTGGATAGGGGTGAAAGGCTAAACAAATCTGGAAATAGCTGGTTCTCTCCGAAAACTATTTAGGTAGTGCCTCGTGTCTCACCTTCGGGGGTAGAGCACTGTCATGGTTGGGGGGTCTATTGCTGATTACCCCGCCATAGCAAACTCCGAATACCGAAGAGTGCAATCACGGGAGACAGACATCGGGTGCTAACGTCCGGTGTCAAGAGGGAAACAACCCAGACCGCCAGCTAAGGTCCCCAAGATTGGCTAAGTGGGAAACGAAGTGGGAAGGCTAAAACAGTCAGGAGGTTGGCTTAGAAGCAGCCACCCTTTAAAGAAAGCGTAATAGCTCACTGATCGAGTCGTCCTGCGCGGAAGATGTAACGGGGCTAAGCCAGTCACCGAAGCTGCGGACGCACGCAAGTGCGTGGTAGGAGAGCGTTCTGTAAGCCTGTGAAGGTGTCTTGTAAAGGATGCTGGAGGTATCAGAAGTGCGAATGCTGACATGAGTAGCGATAAAGGGGGTGAAAGGCCCCCTCGCCGTAAGCCCAAGGTTTCCTACGCAACGTTCATCGGCGTAGGGTGAGTCGGCCCCTAAGGCGAGGCAGAGATGCGTAGCTGATGGGAAGCAGGTTAATATTCCTGCACCGTCGTATGATGCGATGGGGGGACGGATCGCGGAAGGTTGTCCGGGTGTTGGAAGTCCCGGTCCCTGTAGTGGAGAAGGCGCTCAGGCAAATCCGGGCGCGGAATTCAAGGCTATGGGGCGAGCGGCCTAGTGCTGCGAAGCAATTGGAAGTGGTTCCAAGAAAAGCCTCTAAGCTTCAGTCATACGAGACCGTACCGCAAACCGACACAGGTGGGCGAGATGAGTATTCTAAGGCGCTTGAGAGAACTCGGGAGAAGGAACTCGGCAAATTGGTACCGTAACTTCGGGATAAGGTACGCCCTGGTAGCTTGACTGGCCTGCGCCAGAAGGGTGAAGGGGTTGCAATAAAATGGTGGCTGCGACTGTTTAATAAAAACACAGCACTCTGCAAACACGAAAGTGGACGTATAGGGTGTGACGCCTGCCCGGTGCCGGAAGATTAAATGATGGGGTGCAAGCTCTTGATTGAAGTCCCGGTAAACGGCGGCCGTAACTATAACGGTCCTAAGGTAGCGAAATTCCTTGTCGGGTAAGTTCCGACCTGCACGAATGGCGTAACGATGGCCACACTGTCTCCTCCCGAGACTCAGCGAAGTTGAAGTGTTTGTGATGATGCAATCTCCCCGCGGCTAGACGGAAAGACCCCATGAACCTTTACTGTAGCTTTGCATTGGACTTTGAACCGATCTGTGTAGGATAGGTGGGAGGCTTTGAAGCGTGGACGCTAGTTCACGTGGAGCCGTCCTTGAAATACCACCCTGGTTTGTTTGAGGTTCTAACCTTGGCCCGTGAATCCGGGTCGGGGACAGTGCATGGTAGGCAGTTTGACTGGGGCGGTCTCCTCCCAAAGTGTAACGGAGGAGTTCGAAGGTACGCTTGGTACGGTCGGACATCGTACCTAAAGTGCAATGGCAAAAGCGTGCTTAACTGCGAGACCGACAAGTCGAGCAGGTGCGAAAGCAGGACATAGTGATCCGGTGGTTCTGAATGGAAGGGCCATCGCTCAACGGATAAAAGGTACTCTGGGGATAACAGGCTGATACCGCCCAAGAGTTCATATCGACGGCGGTGTTTGGCACCTCGATGTCGGCTCATCTCATCCTGGGGCTGTAGCCGGTCCCAAGGGTATGGCTGTTCGCCATTTAAAGAGGTACGTGAGCTGGGTTTAAAACGTCGTGAGACAGTTTGGTCCCTATCTGCCGTGGGCGTTGGAATCTTGACGGGGGCTGCTCCTAGTACGAGAGGACCGGAGTGGACGTACCGCTGGTGTACCTGTTGTCTCGCCAGAGGCATCGCAGGGTAGCTATGTACGGAAGAGATAACCGCTGAAAGCATCTAAGCGGGAAACTCGCCTGAAGATGAGGATTCCCTGGAGGCTTGACCTCCTTGAAGGGTCGTTCGAGACCAGGACGTTGATAGGCTGGGTGTGGAAGCGCAGTAATGCGTTAAGCTAACCAGTACTAATTGCCCGTAAGGCTTGATCCTATAACCAGTGTGTTTCACCTGGTGAGTCGATCGCCTTGTGCCTCGATACACACACAACCAACACTACATCCCGATTCGTGACGCTGGCCTCAACCCCAGCGTCACAACCCCTCATGCCTGGTGACCATAGCGAGTTGGAACCACCCCTTCCCATCCCGAACAGGTCCGTGAAACGACTCCGCGCCGATGATAGTGCGGATTACCCGTGTGAAAGTAGGTCATCGCCAGGCTCTTATTGTGCAAAACCCCTCGACAGCGTGTGCTGCGAGGGGTTTTGTTTTTGGCGCTCGCCAGCGCCCTTGGCGCCGTAATACCATTGCCGCAGCTTTTCATTTCCGCACATGTCCGCTGACTGCGCCTGGTATCTCTATCTCCTCGAATGCACCGGCGATTCCATTTATACCGGAATCACCACGGACGTGGCCCGCCGGTTTGCCGAACACCAGTCCGGAAAGGGCGCCAAATATACGCGCTCACGCAAGCCGCTGCGCGTGCTCGGTCAGATGCGCTTCGCCACCAAGTCGGAAGCGTTGAAGGCGGAAATCGAAATCAAACGCATGAGTTCGGCGCAGAAGCGATCATTTTGCGCTCAGCTTCCGGCCCTCGACGCGCAGCACCAGACTGTGTGAAGTGAAGAAAAAACGGCCCGCATCGCGCTTGCGATGCGGGCCGTTTCACTCTGGCTTGCCGCTTCAGACCAGGGTCAGCGTAACGTCGATATTGCCGCGGGTCGCGTTCGAATACGGGCACACCTGATGCGCCTGCTCGATCAGCTTCTCGGCGGCTTCACGCTCGAAGCCCGGCAAGGAAATCTTCAGTTCGACCTGGATACCGAAGCCCTGCGGGATGGGACCGATGCCGACTGCGCCCTGGATCGATGCGTCGGCGGGCACGTTGATCTTCTGCTGGCTGGCGACATAGCGCATCGCACCGAGGAAGCATGCCGAATATCCGGCTGCGAACAATTGCTCGGGATTCAGACCGTTACCCGCACCCCCCATCTCCTTGGGCACGGCGAGCTTGGCGTCGAGCTGGCCGTCGGACGTGGTGGCACGGCCATCGCGGCCGCCGGTGGCGGTGGCATGGGCGGTATATACGACTTTCTCGAGTTTCATCTAAGGCTCCGGTTTGGTTGCCCCCAGGGGCGCCATCATTAATGCCTGCCGTCAGTCCGGCAAGCTGGAATCGGTCCGCGCTTGTTCGAGCGTCGACCGCAGTGCATGCAAGCGCCGCGTCAGCGCCTGGATCTCTTCGACCGGGCATTGCGTGGCACATAACATCTGTTCAGGAATCCCCTCGGCGCGCCGGCGCAGCGCACGGCCGGCGTCAGTCAGGCTGACCAGGACCCTGCGCTCGTCAGCCGCGTCGCGCGTGCGGGTCACCAGACCCGACACGGCCAGCCGCTTCAGCAGCGGCGTCAGGGTGCCCGAATCCAGCGCCAGGCGGTTGCCGAGTTCCGAGACCGACAACGTTTCCGTCTCCCACAAGACCAACATGACCAGATACTGCGGATAAGTAAGTCCAAGCTCACTTAATAGTGGCTTGTACAGCTTGGTCATCGCCAACGAGCTCGAATACAGCGCAAAGCATAGTTGGTGGTCCAGCAAAAGCCAGTCGGTGTGGGGGCCGTTGTCGCGTTCCATAGCGATATATTAGACGCAATTAGATTGTGTGCAAGATAAATTTTCGGGCGCCTGGTCGGTGGGCGCGTAGCGGGGGCGTGGGACCGCAAGCCTTAAGTCTGTTTTAAGTCTTGGTCGCTAGCATGACGGTGTTGCGTCGCATCGTGCCGACGCCAGATGCTAAAAGGAAAGGAACACCTATGATGCGCCAGACCATTGCTCGCACCGCCGTTGGTATCGCAGCGCTGGCCGCGCTCGGCGGCGGCTATGCCTATCTGCAGCGAGAAGTCATCACCCCGGGTTATGCGGCTCCCGCTCCCGTCGTGGCGGCCGCCCAGCCGGCGGCTGCCGTTGCCAGGCCGATGGACTTCTCCGGCATCGTCGCGCAGTACGGACCCGCCGTGGTCAATATCAGCGTGACCGCGCGCGCCCAGCGCACCGCGGTACAGATGCCGCCCGGCATCGATCCGGACGATCCGCTGTTCCAGTTCTTCAAGCGCTTCGGCCCGCAGTTCCAGGGGCCGCAAGGCGGCGCGCAGCAACTGGTGCGCGGGCAGGGCTCGGGCTTTATCGTCAGCCCCGATGGCCTGATCCTGACCAATGCGCACGTCGTCGACGGCGCGCAGGAAGTGACAGTCAAACTGACCGACCGCCGCGAGTTCAAGGCCAAGGTGCTGGGGACCGACCCGCAGACCGATGTGGCGGTGATCCGCATCGATGCCAGGGATTTGCCTACTGTGCGCCTGGGCGACCCGTCGCAGGTGCGCGTGGGCGAGCCGGTGCTGGCGATCGGCTCGCCTTACGGCTTCGAGAACACGGTGACCGCAGGCATCGTCAGCGCCAAGTCGCGCTCGCTGCCTGACGATACCTACGTGCCGTTCATCCAGACCGACGTGGCCGTCAATCCTGGCAACTCGGGCGGTCCGCTGTTCAACCAGCGCGGCGAGGTGGTCGGCATCAACTCGCAGATCTACAGCCAGACCGGCGGCTACCAGGGCCTCTCGTTTGCGATCCCGATCGACGTGGCAACCAAGGTGCAGCAGCAGCTCGTGGCGCACGGCAAGGTCACGCGCGGGCGCCTCGGCATCAGCGTGCAGGAGGTCAACCAGGCGCTGGCGCAGTCGTTCGGCCTGCCCAAGCCGACCGGTGCGCTGGTCAACTCGGTCGAGCCGGACAGCCCGGCGGCGCGCGCGGGACTGAAGCCGGGCGACGTCATCGTGCAGCTGAACAATGACGTGATCGACCATTCGGGCGACTTGCCCGAGCACGTGGCCGACATCAAGCCCGGCACGCAGAGCTCGCTGAAGATCATCCGCAAGGGACAGCCGATGACGTTGTCGGTGACGGTCGGCAGCGCGCGGGACCAGGCGGTGGCGCAGAAAGCGGGCGGCAAGGAGGCCAATGGCCGTCTGGGGCTGGCCGTGCGCCCGCTGTCGCCGGCGGAGAAGCGCGAAAGCGGGATCGAAGGCGGCCTGGTGGTCGAGGACGTGACCGGCCCCGCCGCGCGCGTGGGCATCCAGCCCGGCGACGTGATCCTGTCGCTCAACGGCACGCCCATCGCATCGGTCGATCAACTGCGCACGCTGGTGGGCAAGTCGGGCAAGCAGGTAGCGTTGCTGGTGCAGCGCGATGATGCGCGCATCTTCATTCCGCTCGATCTGGGTTGATCCTCGCGGGCACCCCTGCGTGCCCGCAAGCCGTTAACCAGCAAGGCTTCGACGCCTTCGCGGGCCGTATACCCGCACGTATACCGACACGTAAACAGGCGGGTATACGTGCCGGTATACGGCCCGCTAAGCCTTACCGGAGGCGGGATTCAGCGCAACGAACTACTTACAGAAAGCGCGCCAGCAGGTATCATCTCGACTGCGATGCACGAAGCATGCGGCGGCAGCCCCCGCCGGCCCTGGTTCTGCTGAATCGACAAAGAGGAAGTCTATGCAGTTGGATTTCACCCGTGCCCCGATGCCGGGTACCGATAGAGCGCGGCGACTGACGTCCACGACGTCTGCCACCGGCTCCGCGCCGAAGCCCCGGCGGCGCAAGAAAGAGGTCGCTCCGCACTGGGAGCGCGGCTACCGTTCGCACTTCTACCGCAACGAGCGTGGCGACAAGCTCGGCGAAGTGCGCCTGTCCGAGCGCGGCGAGCTGCCCGTGGTCTACCACTGGGCCGCCGGCAACTACTCCGGCGCGGAAGGCTCGCTGGCCCATGCCCGCGCGCGCGTGGAAGAGACCATCGGTTTCGGCATGCGCCAGCTGTCGCTGTTCTGAGCAGGATCTTCGCCGGTGCCGCGCCCGCCGGCACTGCGACCCGTCCGCGCCCACGCTTTGCGCGCGGTGCCTTCGCTTCTCCCTGACCTTCCCTGTCGTCCCCCGCAGTCCCAGGCGTAGCCCGCAGCCGGCGCAGTTGTTGCCAGCCCAGTGTCGCGAGGCGCGCAGCGCTCAGGCAAGCCGCCGCTGCAACAGCATGTACGCGGCCGCGCCGAGCGCCAGTGCGGCAATCAATCGATAGATATCCTCGCAGGCGACCAAGGTGGCCTGCTGCGTGAGCAGCGCGCTCAGTTGCGTCAGCGCGCCCTGATGTGCCTGCGCCGCATCGAAGCCGCGCGCCGCCAGCGCCGACTGCATCCCGGCCAGCCAGTGTTCTGCCTCGGCCGGCCGCTGGCCGACCGCGTGCAGCAGGCTGTCGTGCACCGCGAACTGGCGGTTCTGCAGCAGCACGGCGCCCAGCGCGGAGGCAAAGGAGCTGGCAATCTGCCGCATCAGGTTCTTGCTGCGGTAGCCGTGGGCAAACGCATCCGGGCTGAGCGCGCGGAACGTCAGCCCGGCGATGGGAATGATCACCAGCACGCCGAACAGGCCCTTGCCGACGAGTCCCCACGCCAGCGCCGGCGGCCCGGCGTCGGGCGGCATCCGCGAAAACCACCATGCCGTGGCCGCCATCAGCACCAGGCCGGCGACCATCAGCGGCTTCTTGCGCGCGAGGCGCGGCGCGACCCGCAGGTAGACGAAGATGCCGGCCAGGCTGACCAGCGCGGCGAAGGTATTGAGCCAGCCGGTGGTGGCCAGCGGAATCTTCAGCGCCTGTTCGGCATAGATCGGGAACAGGTAGCCGCTCAGGTTGCTGACCATGTAGTACACGAAGTACATCGCCAGGCCGGTCAGGTACACCGGCTGGCGCAGCGCGCGCAGGTGCAGCACCGGCGCGTGGTGGTGCCACTGGTGCCACAGGAACAGCGACAGCAGCACCAGCCCGGCCACGGCAACGAGGGCCAGGCGCAGCGGATGCGAGAACACGTCGAAGCGCGCTTCGGTCAGCGCCGCCTGCAAGGTCACGATGGCGGCACCGAACAGCAGCAGCGGTCCCAGTGCAGGGCCGTCGGCGCCGGCGCGCGGCTCGGCATCCGGCAGCAGCAGCCAAGCGCCCAGCGTCGCCAGCGCGGCGAACGGCAGCACGCCATAGAACACGTCTTGCCAGACCCCGTGCTCGATCAGTTCGGCGGCGAAGGCGGGCGCCAGCGCCGAGGCCGTGAAAATGCCGATCATGAAGATGCGCGTGGCGCGCGCCCGCTCCGCCGGCCCGAACAGCACGTTGACCAGGATGCGGCAACTGGTGAACAAGGCACCGCCGCCGAGGCCCTGGATGAAGCGCGCCACCACCATCTGCGGCAGCGCATGGCTGGTTGCGGCCACGCCGGTGCCGGCCATGAACAGCAGCAGCGCCCCGGTCAGGTAATGGCGGTAGCCGAACCGGCGCGACAGCCATTGCTGCTTCAGAATCATCAGCATGCTGCCGACGGCGTAGGCGGCCTGCACCAGCGCGAAGCTGCGCGGATCGGCATCCAGGCCGCCGACGATATGGCTGGAAGCAAACACGAACATGATGTTCTCGAGGAACTCCACGCCCGTGGCCAGCGCCAGCAGCAGCATCAGCAGGGTCTGGCGCTGCGGGCGGCTCAGCCAGCGCAGCCACCGCATGCCTGCGCGCAATCGCCACAGCGGCCGCCAGGCCGATCCCGAAGTCATGGCTGCAGCGTCTCCAGCGTCTGGTGCAGCACGCTGAGCGTGCGGGTGGCACTGGCCAGGCCGCTTGCGCCGAGGGGCGCCCAGGCCGCGCCATAGGCGCCGTGCACCGCCGGGGCGGCGCGCTCGAGCAGGCGGCGGCCGGCCGGCGTCAGGCTCAACTCCAGGCTGCGCCGGTCGCTGGCCGACGCGCGCCGGCGCAGCAGCCCGCGCGTTTCCAGGCCATCCAGCAGCCGTGTCATCTGGGTGCGGGTGGCATCGAGCGTGGCGCCCAGTTCGGACGGCATGCTGGGTTCACCCTCGTCGGCGGCCAGCATGCTCAACACCAGGTACTGGCTCATATCCAATTCAAAGGGCGCCAGGGCCTGGTCGATATGGCCGCGCAGCAGGCGTGCGGTGCGCAGCAGCAGCCGCGAGGCCAGGATCAGGTCGCGCGGGGCTTCAGGGTGGCTGGCGCAAAAGCGGTCGATGCGTTGCTCGAATGACATGGCGGGGCGGCGAATTGATAACAATCGATATAGTTACGAATGTAATTATATCATTTGTAGCTAACCGCGCGGATGCCGCCATCCGGTTACCGCCGCAATGCCGCCGCGACCCGGCGGATGCCGGCGTGCATCGAGGCCAGCGCTTGCGCATGCGTGTCGGCCGTCAGGTCGCCATAGCGCAGGCTGACATAGGCGGCGCTGACGGCGGCGATCGCCTGGTCGGCCGCCGGCAGCTGGGCGCTGGCCCGCGCGGCAAAGTCCTGCGGGCCTTCGGCGGGGGCGCGCGTGCAGCCGTGGCGGGCCAGCACGGCGCAGAAGCGGGCATAGGCCGCGCCGACCGGGTCCGCCGGTGCGCGCCGCCGCCACAGGGGCACCAGCGCCAGCAGGCACAGCACGCCGAGCACGACCGCCAGCAACGGCCCGGCACCGGCGCTGGTGCCGAGCGCCTGCAGCAGCCGCTGCTGCCGCGCATGGTCGTACTGCAGCACCCAGCGTTGCCAGGTGTAGACCATGCCCTCGTAGGCCCAGCGCAAATCCTTGAGCCACGCCGGTTGCCGCGACGGTCGCCAGTCAGCGGCTTCGTTGCCGACCACCGCATCCAGGCCCTGCTCGATGCGGCTGGGCGCTACCGCGCTGGTCGGGTCCACACGCATCCAGCCGCGGCCATCCAGCCAGACCTCGGCCCATGCGTGGGCATCGGACTGGCGCACCACGTAGTGGCCGGCCATGGGGTTGTACTCGCCGCCCTGGTAGCCCGTGACCACGCGCGCCGGCACGCTGGCGGCGCGCATCAGGAAGACGAAGCTGCTGGCGTAGTGCTCGCAGAAACCGCGCCGGGTGTCGAACACAAAGCTGTCGACCTGTTCGGCCCCCAGCGGCGGCGGCGTCGGCGTATAAGCGAAGGGCGCGGCCGCGAACAGCCGCAGCGCAGCCTGCACGCGTGCCGCGGGATCGGCATGGCGCTGTGCCCATTGCGCGGCCAGCGCGCGGGCGCGCGGGTTGCCGGGCGGCAGGCTCAGCGCCAGCCGCAGCGTGGCCGGCGACAGCGTTTCCGCCGGCGGTGACAGCGTAGAGTGCGTGCGATAGCGGATGCGCTGGTCCACGGCCCGACGCACCATGAACTCGCCGTCCGGCGTGATCGCGGCATCGGCGCCGGCGGACAGCGCCTGGCCGCGGTCGAGCACGAACAGCCAGCGCTGCCGGCTGGGCTCCAGCGTGATGGTGATGTCGAGGCCCGCCGTGCCGCCGGCGCCCGCCGCCGGCGCCAGTTGCTGGCGCCGCAGCCGCGCCGGGTGCCAGGTGATGCCGTCGTATTCCCACAGCACCAGCGCGCGCCAGTAGAGCGCGGCCGGCGGCAGCGGCGGGCCGGCAATTTCGGCGCGCAGGGCGACCTCGGGCGAACGGATCAGCTGCCCGACACTGCCCGGGCGCATGGTGTCGCTGATGCCGGTGGTGCCGCTCGGCGCCGACTGGGGCAGCTGCCACAGCGGGTGCTCCAGGCGCGGGAACAGCACGAACAGCGCCAGCGCCCACGGCAAGCCCAGCAACGCCATGCGGCCCAGCAGCGGCCAGATCGCCAGCCGGCTGCGTGCCTCGGGGTGATGCAGCAACAGCCAGTTGCGCAGCACCCAGGCGCCGATGGCCAGGCTGTACAGCGCCAGCCAGAACGGCTGGTCGGACAGGTAAAGCGTCAGCAGCAGGTAGAACGACAGCTGCGTGACCAGGGTCGCGTCCGACAGCGCGCGGCATTCCAGCAGCTTGAGGATGACGAAGGCGCCCAGCAACGCCACCGCCAGCTCGCGCCCGATGCCGCCCCCGTCCTGCCACACCAGCGCGCACGCCACTACCAGCACCAGCATCGCCGTCGTGCCGAGCATCCAGCGCGACGGCAGCGGTGCCCGCCGCCGCCACAGCAGCCAGCGCCACGCCAGCAACAGCACCAGCAGCAGGCTGACCGCCACCGGCAGCGTGCGCGCCTGCGGCGCCAGCACCAGCGCCAGCTGGCCGAGCAGCAGGCCATGGTCTTCGTGCCGCAGCGGCCGGGGTGCGGTCTTCATACGTGTGCCGCGGCGCGGTCGGTGCCGGGACGTTGCGGCCACAAGGCCAGCGCCTCGAGGCAGGCGCGCCGGTGGCTGGCGCCGCGCGCCGGCGGCAGTTCGATGCCGGGCAGCCGCAGGCCGATCTCGGCCTCGTCGCCGGCGGCCAGCAGCCACGCGCACAGGCGCGACAGCCGCGCCTCGGCCTCCATGCCGGCGGGCAGCGCGTGCCAGTCCAGCCAGCGCGCCGGCTGGCGCGGCGGATCGCCGGCGCGGCTGAGCCAGCGTCCGGTGCGCGCGCTGTGTTTCCACGCGATGCGGTGCAGCGGGTCGCCGCTGCGGTAGCGGCGCAGCTGGTCGATGCCGTCTTCGCTGCTCGACGTGCTGGCGGCGGCCTGCGCGCCGTCGCCATCGTCGGGGCGGTGCACGGGCGGCGGCGGCGGGGCGCCGGGCTCGGGCGCCGGGAAGACCAGCGTCGACAGCTCCAGGTCCGCATGGCTCCAGACATGGAACAGGCCGAACGGAAAGCGGCTGGCGATCGTCACGCGCGGCAGTGCCAGGCGGCCCCGGCGTGGCGCCGGCACGTGCAGTGCCAGCATGCCGCTGGCATTGGCATCGAGGGTCAGCGTCGCGGCAGCGATCTCCGGCATGGCGGCCAGGCGCGCCTCGATGCCGATGCGCGCGTCGCCGCCGCGGCTGTCGACCCGCACGTGGAACACCGCGTCCTGCCCGGCATGGACCGCCGCCACCGGCCCCGCAGCGACGGCGAGATCGAGCAGGTTGCGGTAGGCCAGCCACATGCATGACATGCCGATGCCGGCGAGCATGAAGGTCAGCGCAAAGCCGAGGCTGATGTTGTAGTTCAGCGAGGTCATCAGCATCGCGGCCAGCACCACCGCAAAGCCGACCCCGCCGCGCGTGGGCAGGATATAGAGATGGCGGCGGTCCAGCACCACCACGCCGCCCGCGCCGCCCGCACCGCCACCAGGGCGCCGGCTTGCGGCGCGGCGCCGTGGAAGGCGAGGCGTGCCGCCGAGCACGCCCTTGCGCGCCGCCATGGCGCTCAGGGAATCGCCACGCCGGCCAGCAGCGCGGCCAGCTGGCCGTCGACGGCGGCGTGGCCGCCGGCCCCGGCCGGCAACACGCGGTGCGCCGCCACCGCCATGAAGACTGCCTGCACGTCCTCGGGCAGCACCAGGTCACGCTGGGCCAGCAGTGCCCAGGCCCGCGCGCAGGCCAGCAGCGCCAGCCCGGCGCGCGGCGACAGCCCCGCGGCAAAGCCGCCGTGGCTGCGCGTGGCCTGCACCAGCGCCAGCACGTAGTCGACCAGCGCCGGGCTGGCGTACACCTGTGCGGCCGCTTCCTGCAGCGCCAGCACCTGGCCGCCATCCATCACCGGCGGCAACTCCGCCGCGCTGGCGCCACCCAGGTACAGCACGCGCTCGAAGGCGGGGTCGGGGTAGCCCAGCGACAGCCGCATGGTGAAGCGGTCCAGCTGGGATTCGGGCAGCGCATGGGTGCCGATCTGCTCCAGCGGATTCTGCGTGGCGATGACAAAAAACGGCGACGGCAGCGCATGCGTGGCGCCGTCATGGGTCACCTGCCCCTCGGCCATTGCCTCGAGCAGCGCACTCTGGGTCTTGGGCGGGGCGCGGTTGATCTCGTCGGCCAGCACTACCTGCGCGAACACGGGGCCGCGGTGGAAGCGGAATTCGCCGGCGTCGCGGACGAATACCGAGACCCCGATCAGGTCGGCCGGCAACAGGTCGCTGGTGAACTGCACGCGCTGGTAGTGCAGACCCAGCGTACGCGCCAGCGCATGCGCCAGCGTGGTCTTGCCCACGCCCGGCACGTCTTCCAGCAGCAGGTGGCCGCGTGCCAGCATGCAGGCCAGCGCCAGCCGCAACTGCTGGGGCTTGCCAACGACAATGCGGCCCAGCTGGGCCTGGGCCTCGGCCAGCGAAGCGACGATGCGGGGGCGTGCAGTCACGTTGGACCTCGGCGCAGAGCCTGAAAAAGACGCGGTTGGTGCAGCAATTATCGGGCAAAGACCAGCGCATTGTAGCGGCGCGCACGCCATGCGCGACCGTCTGTTGCCGTACGCAGGCGGCCGGGCGCCCGCAGGGCCCACAGGATGCGGATGCGGCGCCTGCGCCAGATGGCGCTGGTTCTGGCATCATGAGCCTGTCGGGCCACCGCGGCCCTGTTCTTCTTTCCGCCTCTTTGCGCGGCCTTGCGCCGCGCCTGCTGCAATGACCTCGCTGGATCCCTGCGCCGACCTGCCCGCTTCCACCCTGTCTGCCGATGCCGGCGCGCTGCTGCGCCTGGCGCAGGCGTTCCATGCCAACGGTTTCGTGATCCTGCGCGGCTTCGCCGACGAGCCGACGTGCGCGGCGCTGGAAGCGGTGACGCGCCAGCATCTCGCCGGGGCGGTGCCGCCGGTGGAGTTCGAGGCCGACCTCGGCTATCCCGGCGCCCCGGCCACGCGCGATGCCGCCGGCGGCAGCACGGTCAGGCGCCTGCGACAGGCCTACGGGCGCGACGCGGTGTTTCGCCGCTGGGCCAGCGACCCGAAGCTGGTGGCCGTGGTGCAGGCCTTGCTCGGCGAGCCCGCCCGCATCACGCTGGCGCATCACAACTGCGTGATGACCAAGCATCCCCACTACGGCAGCCAGACCGGCTGGCACCGCGATACCCGCTACTGGTCGTTTGCGCGGCCGGAACTGGTGACGGTGTGGCTGGCGCTGGGCGACGAGGACGAGCGCAATGGCGTGCTGCGCGTCATCCCGGGTTCGCACCAGGCGAAGCTGGAGCCCGGCCAGCTGGACCCGGCCGAATTCCTGATCGAAGCCCACCCCGCCAGCCAGCCGCTGCTGGACGCGGCGCAGCCGCTGGCGCTGCATCGTGGCGATGTGCTCTGCTTCGACAGCCGGCTGTTCCATGCGGCCGGCCGCAATGCGTCCAACGCGGTCAAGCTGTCGGTGGCGTTCGCGTATTTCGGCGCCAGCAACCGGCCGCTGGACGGCACGCGCTCGGCCGAGTTCGGCAGCGTGGAGCTGCCCGCGGCCTGAGCCGCGCGGCCCGCGCTCAGGTGCGCAGCCCGACCAGCCCGGAAATCTTCTCCGAGGCTTCGAGCAGCGGCGGCAGGAAGCGCTCCAGCATCTCCTGCGCGCTGGTGCGGTTGGCCTGGCCGCTGATGTTGATGGCGGCGATGGTGTGGCCGGCGCGGTTGCGGATCGGCGCGGCCAGCGACACCAGTCCTTCCTCCAGCTCCTGGTCGTTCAGGGCCCAGCCGCGCTGGCGGATATCGGCGACGATGGCCTTGAGCGCGTCCACGTCGGTCACGGTGCGTCCGGTGCGCGCGCGCAGGTCGGTGGCGCGCAGCACGCTATCCAGCTCGGCCTCGCTCAGCCCGGCCAGCAGCACCCGTCCCATCGACGAGCAGTACGCCGGCAGGCGGCTGCCGATCGACAGGTTGATGGTCATGATCTTGCGCGCCGGCACGCGCAGCACATAGACGATCTCGGTGCCGTCCAGCACCGAGATCGAGCAGCTTTCATGGACCTGCTGCGACAGCGACTCCATGATCGGCTCGGCCAGGTTCCAGAACGGCATCGAGGTCAGGTAGGCGAACCCCAGGTCCAGGATCTTGGGCGTGAGCCGGAACAGGCGCCCGTCGGCCTGCACATAGCCCAGCCCCACCAGCGTCAGCAGGATGCGGCGCGCGCCGGCGCGCGTCAGGCCGCTGGCCTGGGCGATTTCGGTCAGGGTCTGGGCCGGGTGCTGTGCGTTGAAGGCCCGGATCACCGACAGCCCGCGTGCAAAGGACTGCACATAGCTGTCGCTCGGCTTTTCGGGCGTGGCGGCGCTGTCGGCGGTCGGCGATGCTGGCGGCGGGGTCTGGCGGGAATCGGTGGGACTGGCCATCTGCGTAGCCCGGCGCGGTTCGCCGGATTGGCACGGAAAGGCCGAAAGGGTAGAGGAAATGCCGGGATTGCGCCAGTACCGGGCCCGGACAGCCCGCGGCGGCCAATACCGGGGCCTCAGCGGAAGCTGCGCTGCACCAGCACGAACACCGCCCCCGCCACGCACAGCGCGGCAAAGCCATGCAGCAGGTCCATGCCGGCGAGCAGCGTCGCCTGCCGGTCGACTTCCTGCGAGAGCTTGGCCAGTCCCGCCGCGGAAAGCGCATCGGGCATCTGCAGCACCGGGTTGAAGCGGGTGATGTGCTCGACCAGGTGGGTGCGGTGCTGCGCCAGGCCGTCCTGCATGAAGACGCTGGCGAGGCCGGTGCCCATCGCCGAGGCGATCTGCTTGCACACGTTCTTGAACTGGTAGGCGTGCGAGAAGTCCTCGACCGGCACGTCCAGGTAGGTCATCGACGCCACCTGCACCATCAGCAGCACCGGCGTCAGCCCTTCGAGCAGCACCACCGGCACCAGCGCGTAGTCCGGCGCGCCCGGCATCAGCTGGGTCGACAGCAGCAGCGCCGCGCAGGCGTAGACGATAAATCCGATCGCGATCACGCGCCGCTTGCGGAACACCAGCGCCATGCCCAGCGTGATCACGATAGCGCCAATGGCCGACACCGTGCCGCTGGTCGACAGCAGCATGCAGGTGGTGCGAAAGGTCAGCCCCAGCCCGGTCTGCGTCAGCGTCGGCAGCAGGAACGACCACGCCGACGACAGCAGGTAGTACAGCGTATAGAAGCCCAGCCCATACAGGTACTGGCGCCCGGCCAGGCGGGAGAAGTCGATCCACGGGTCCGGATGGCGGTACAGCCGCCAGCCGCTGAAGGCAAACAGCGCCACCCCGCACAGCGCGGCCAGCGGCATCTCCAGCGAGCTGAAGAAGCGCGTGTAGCGCATTTCCTGCAGCGTATGCAGGAACACCAGCGCGCCCAGTGCGGCGGCGATGGCGGCGGGCCAGTCCAGCGTCGACACCGGCGGATGCGAATCGCGCGGCGCCGGTGCCGGGTAGGTCAGCGCCACCGACAGCAGCACTGGCAGCGCAATGCCGGCCTGGAACAGAAACACCGCGCGCCAGCCGATATCGTCCAGGAAGATGCTGGTTAGCCACGGCGTGATCGCCAGCATCGAGAACGCGCCGCCGCCGAAGCGCAGCATCAGCGGGCCGCGCTCGGCCGGCGTCGACACCAGCTGGACCAGGATGCGCGAGGCCGCGAACAGGCCGCCCGCGCCCAGTCCCTGCACCGCCTTGCCGGTGATCAGCCCGGCCGGGCTGGCAAACTCCGCGCAGATCAGCGAGCCCGCGATGAACACCAGCAGCGACGCCATGGTGAAGCGCTTGTACGTGATGCGGCGCGCGAGCTGGTCCAGCACCATGTTCATCAGCACCGCGGTGGCGGCGTAGGCGGAGATCGCGTACAGGTAGTCTTCGGGAGCCGCCCCGACGCCGCCCTGGATATGCTGGCTGGCCACGCCCATCATCAGCGTGGAAGAGAAGTCGATGCCGGTCACCAGACCCAGCGTCAAACCGAACAATGAGAGACGCCAGTGGCCCATTTCCGGGTGACTGGCAAGCTGCATGCGGGGGCGCGCGGGCGTGGTTGGGGTGGGGGCGGGAGTTGCCGGAACTGCGGGGGCCAGGGCGTCCGGTCCGGCTGGGACAGACCTTTGTTGCATCGCTCAAGCATAATGTAGGCCCACCGTCGAGAACTACAGGTTGTCAGGGAAACATTGTCCGGTGAACGAAACAATCCAATGGAATGACTGGGAGGCGTTCTGCTGCGTGGTCGAGCAGGGCACGTTCACGGCCGCGGCGGAGCAGCTCGACTGCCCCAAGTCGCGCGTGTCGGCCGCCGTGGCGCGGCTGGAAACGGCCATCGGCGCCAAGCTGCTGGAGCGCACCACGCGCCGCATGCGCCTTACCGATGCGGGCAAGGCGGTCTATCGCGATGTCGCGCCGCTGTTTGCGCGGCTGCGCGAGATTCGCCAGGAAACGCTGGCGCGCGAGGAACGCGTGCAGGGCGTGCTGCGCATCGCGACTCCCTATGAATTCGGCGCGCAGCAGCTGGGCGGCGTGATCTGCCGCACGCTGGCGGCACACCCCGCGCTGGATGTGGCGGTGGAAATCACGCAGGGCCTGGTCGACCCCATCCGCGACGGCTATGACGTGGCCTTTGTCATCGTCGACGCCGACCTGCCAGACTCCGGCACCGTGGCCCGCCGCATCTACCACGTCGAACGCGGCCTGTTCGCCGCGCCCGCGCTCGCGGCCAGCCTGCCGGCGCAACTGCGCCCGGAAGACCTGGCCAATATGCCGACGCTGACCACGCCCGGCGACACTGTCTGGGAATTCACCCGCGACGGCCAGACCGTATCGGTGCCGATCCGCCCGCGCATGCAGACCCACAACGCCGAACTGCGCCTGCAGGGCGCGCTGGCCGGACTGGGCATCGCGAGGCTGTCGGTGATTTATTGCGAGGCCGAGGTCGCGCAGGGCCGGCTGGTGCGCGTGCTGCCCGACTATCCGCTGCCACCGCTGCGCGTGTTCGCGCTGCTGCCGGACCGGCGCCTGCAGCCGCGCAAGGTGCGCGCCTTCATGGAAGCGATCGAATCGATGATGGTGTCGGAGCTGCCGCCCGAGGGGGAGGCGGAGACGGCGCGGGACGCCGGGCTGGATGCCGCCGCGGACGGGCTGGCGCCGGGAGAAGCCCGCACGGCGGGTTGAGGTCGCCGGCGGGCGCAGGGTCCCGCGCCGGTTCCGGCTTCAATGCAGGCCGATGATGCCCGCGCCCAGCCGGGCAATGACCATCAGCAGGATCTGCGCAATCACGAACAGCACCAGCGGCGAGATATCGAAGCCGCCCAGGCGTGGCACCACGCGCTGGATCGGGCGCAGCACCGGCGCGGTCAGGTGGTCGATGGCCGGGGTGATGGGCGAGTGCGGGTTGACCCACGACAGGATCGCCATCAGCAGCGTGACCCACATGACCAGGCTGATGGCCCACTTCAGCACGTAGAGCACGGCGGTCAGCAGCATGGCGGGCACGAAGCCCAGCAGGTCGATGCCGCTGGTCAGTGCGACCAGTGCCAGGAATACCACCGCGGTCAGCCATGCGGCCAGGATCGTGGCCCAGTCGATGCCGCCTACGCCGGGGATGATCCGGCGCAGCGGCCGCACCAGCCAGTCGGTAATCTGGAACACGCCCTGCGACACCGGGTTGCGCGTTGGCAGCCGCGTCAGCTGCATCCAGACGCGCAGCAGCAGCGCCATGCCGAACAGGGTGAAGACGGTATCCAGCAGGAAGAGGGCGATTTCCGAGAACATCGGTGCGTTTTCCGGTGACGGGTGAAGGTGTCTGCAACCGCACAGATTCTGCCATAGCCGGGGGCGCGCTCGGCGCAAACCGGCATGCGCCGTCCCAAGCCGCACGGCCGTGGCTGGCGGTGTGCCGGGCGGCCCCTATAATTGCGAGCGCCCCGCACGGGGCGCGCGCGGATTGCCGCGCCTTCTCTCCCTTTCGCGTTTTTTGCCGCCCATGCCCAGCAAGTCCGCCGCGTCGCCGCAACCCGCCCCGCTCAGCAAGGCCGACTTCGAGGCACTGTCCGACTTCCGCTACCAGTTGCGCCGCTTCCTGCGGTTCTCCGAAGACGCGGCCCGCGAGGAGGGGCTGACGGTGCAGCAATACCTGCTGCTGCTGCATATCCGCGGCTGTGCCGACAAGGACTGGGCCTCG
This sequence comes from Cupriavidus taiwanensis LMG 19424, assembly GCF_000069785.1. Classification (NCBI taxonomy): domain Bacteria; kingdom Pseudomonadati; phylum Pseudomonadota; class Betaproteobacteria; order Burkholderiales; family Burkholderiaceae; genus Cupriavidus; species Cupriavidus taiwanensis. The sequence goes on from NC_010530.1 coordinate 198,189, forward strand.
ATCGGCGAACTGGCCGAGCGCCTGCAAGCCAAGCAGCATGGCGTGGTGGCACTGGTCAATCGCAGCGAGGCCGCCGGGCTGGTCAAGCGGCGGCTCAATCCCGAAGACCGCCGCGTGGTGCAGGTGCACCTGACCGCCAAGGGCGAGCGCTACCTGAACCGGCTGGCCATGCTCCACCGGACCGAGCTGGAATCGCTGCGCGGCGCATTCCGCGTGGCCCGCATCACGCAGTTCAACGACGATGGCGCGGAGCGCGGCTAAGCACCGCCGCGGCGGCTCCGCCTGCCGTTACAGGCGGTTACCAATCACAAGCTCCGGTGACACCCGCCGGCCGCCCGCGGCCCTAGACTCGCGCGCATTCCCAATACGCGCAGCGCGCAGGAGTCCTGACATGTCCATCCCCCTTCGTTCGGTTGTGCTTGCGGTGCTTGGCGCCGGTGCGCTGGCCGGGTGCGCCACGCCGTATGGCTACGACAACGGCTATGGTGCAGGGTATGGCGGGGGCTATGGCGGCAGCTATGGCAACAACGGCTACGGCAACAACGGCTACGGCAGCATGGGCTATGGCAGCGGCACCACCATCAGTGGCTACCCGGCGCAGCAGGGCTATCCGCAGGCCTCCGGTTATCCGCAACAGGGTTATCCGCAGTCAGGCTATCCGCAGCAGGACTACCCGCAGTCTTCGTATCCGCAGCAGCCGTATCCGCAGCCGTCGTATCAGGACGGCAGCTACGGCAACGGCTACGGCAACCAGTCTTACGGCGTGCGCTACGGCTGGGTCGAGGGTATCGAGGTGGTACCGGGCCAGCCGCCCTCGACCAGCGGCGCGGGCGCCGTGGTTGGCGGCATCGTCGGCGGGCTGCTGGGCCACCAGGTGGGCGGCGGCCGCGGCAATACCGTGGCGACGATCGGCGGTGCCGTGGCGGGCGCGGTGGCCGGCAACGAGGTCGAGAAGCGCACCGGCACCAGTGCCCCGGCCTACCGGGTGCGCGTGCGCACCAGCGACAACGCCTACCTGACGCTGACGCAGTCTGATGCCTACCAGATGCGCGTCGGTGCCCGCGTCAAGGTCGAGAACGGCGTTGCCGTGCCGTACTGAGAAGTCCGTACCGGACCGCTGCGCACATCCTCGCGCAGCTGGTGTTAAAAATCAGGCCGCTGCGCACGCAGGCAGCCACAGCACATAGGCGGCGGAGTTCCTGCCGGCAGCCCTTTCGTGTGGACTACAGCGATGCCGACAGGAACACCAGCGCGCGCCCGTGCGCCAGCGCGGCGCTGGGCTGGTGGTAGGAGCCGCGCGCCCAGCAGTTGAAGCCGTGGTCGGCCTGCGGGTAGACATGGATCTCGCTGCCGGGTTTGCCGGCCATGGCGTCGCGCACGGCCTGCACGGCGTCGGGCGGGATATGCGCGTCGAGCGCGCCGTAGTGGAACTGCACCGGCACGCGGATGTTCGCGGCTTCCTGCAGCTGGTTCTGGATGCCGCCGCCGTAGAAGGGCACGGCGGCATCGACCAGTCCGCGCGCCGCGCTCAGGTACGACAGCAGCCCGCCGAAGCAGTAGCCCACCGCGGCCACCTTGCCGGCACCGGTATGCTGGCGCAGCACCCGCACCGTGGCCCCGATATCGTCGAGCGCGGCCGCCACGTCCACGCCCTTGCGCAAGGCCATGGCGCGGGCCATGTCGTCGCCCTCGTAGCCCAGCTGCACGCGCGGTGCCTGGCGCCAGAACACGTCCGGCGCCAGCACCGCATAGCCGTCGGCAGCGTACTGGTCGGCCACCGCGCGGATATGCTCGTTCACGCCAAAGATCTCCTGCAGCAGCACGATGCCTGGCGCGCCGGGCTGCACGCCCGCCGGCGGCAGGCTCAAATAGGCATCGAAGCTGCCCGCGTCGGTGTCGACGCGGATCCACTGGCTGTCGGGAATGGCTGTCATGGGAAGGGGTTCTCCGGTAAAGACTGGCAAGCGAAACGGGCGGCGGCCGCGGTGCCATGCGGCCATGTCAGCCCGCCAGTGTGCCACCGCCCGCCGCTTCGTGCAGACGGGGGGCGCGTCGAACTGGCTTCAGTAGGGGCGCGACTGCCGGTAGCGCTTGTGCCAGTTGTCGGTATAGGCCTTGACCACCGCCGCGTCGCCGCGGATCAGCATGCCGTTCTCGGCGTTGCGCTCCTGCGCCGACTTGGTGAAGTTGAACGATCCGGTGAAGACCGCCTGGTCGTCGAACACCATCACCTTGTTATGGGCGATCGCGGGCTTGTTGTCGATCACCACCGGCACGCCGGCGTGCCTGAGGAAGGTGGCGCTGGTATAGCGCTCGCTCTGCTGGCTCTTGTCCAGGATCACGCGCACGTCGACGCCGCGCCGGTGCGCCTGTGCCACGGCCTCGGCAATCGGCGCGCTGGTGAACGAATAGGCCTGGATCAGCAGGCGCTGCCGCGTGCTGCGGATGGCATTGATCAGCAGCGCCTGGCAGCTCGCGCCATCCGGCACGAAGCACAGGGTGTAGCCGCTGCCATCGGCAAAGGGCTTGCTGGGCAGTGGCCTGGCATCGGGCGGCTGGGCCGGTTGCGCGGGCTTGCCGGCGCGCGACGGGAAGTGGTTGGCGATGGCTTCGTTGAAGGTCTCGCTGATGCTGTCGGCGATGGTCTCGGACACCTGGTCGAAGGTCGATGCCGAACGGGCATGCGCCAGCAGCGCGAAGGGGCTGAACGAAGTGAAGGCCGACACAGCGGCGGCCAGGCCCAGGCCCAGCACGGCCCGGCGAATGAAGCGATAAGTCACGGCGGATCTTGGCGTCGGTGAAGGACAGCGTGCGCGCGCCGCGCGCCGCACCTGTCCGGGGGCGGGAACGCAGCGTAGCAGCCGCATACGCCACTGGCAAAGCGGGATTGTGTAACAGGATCTGTGGCATGCACGGCGTTCCGGCGGCGGCCTTGGGGCTATCCGCGGCCGGCGCCTATGATGGAGGCAACCCCTGCGGCGGCGGCCGCCAAGGAGAGGCCATGACCAACCACACCTACAAGCTGGTCGAGATCGTCGGCTCTTCGCCCGACGGCTGCGACCAGGCCATCCAGAGCGCCATCGCCAAGGCCGGCGAGACCATCAAGAACATCGACTGGTTCGAAGTGGTGGAAACGCGCGGCCATATCCAGAATGGCAAGATCGCGCACTACCAGGTCACGTTGAAGGTCGGTTTCCGCGTGACCTGAGTCCTCGCCGCGCCGCGCTGCGCCGCCGGCCAGGTTCTTGGAGTGTTTCGATATCGAGGCACCGGGGAAGCGTTCGGCATGCCCGAAGCCTGGTAAAAAAAATCCGGCCGGCGCTGAACTGCCGCCGGCCGGGCAGGGAACCTTCAGGAAACCAGGGCTCAGTCGAACTGGTAGGAGTAGGTCATATTGATGCGCGGCGAACGGCGGCTGGCGTTGGTCGGCTTGTCGCCGACGGGCTGCGCCACGGACAGGTCCAGCGTGTAGAAGCGCCGGTCCGAGAAGCGCGCGCCCAGGGCGACCGAGGACAGGCTGCGGTGCGACAGCGACACGCTGTTCGAATACACGCGCGCCACGTCGGCGGACACATAGGGCTGGATCGTGCGCATATAGGTCAGGTCCGGCAGGAACAGCCGGCTGATTTCCGCCGACGCGCCCCATCCCTTGTCGCCCGCGACGTCGCCGGCGGGGTAGCCCAGGCCGAAGAAGCGTCCGCCAAAGCTGATCTGCTCGCCCGAAGCCAGCCGGTCGCCGCTGTACTGGCCGGCGGCGGCCACGGTCAGGCCAAAGCCCGCGGGCAGGTCCTTCGATTGCGACAGCAGCAGCCGCGTGCGCAAGAAGCTCAGGTCGTTGCTGTTGTTCTCGCGGCTCGCGCCGAGCGCGTCGAAGCTCTTGTACAGGCCCAGCGTGGCGTTGCGGCTGACGCCTTCGCCGCGTTGCACGTAAGTCAGTTCCGCGGTGGCCACGCGCACATTGGTGCCGAGCGTGACGCGGGTGCCGGTGGCGGTATGGGTATAGCGCTCGAACTGGTCGGCGCCGTAGACGCCGCCGGTCAGCGTGAGCGTATGCGCGTTGGACAGCAGCAGCGGATAGCTCAGGGTGCCGCCGATGCGCTTGGTGTCGTTGACATAGCGCGGGTTGAAGCCGATCGGCGCCAGCGTCGCGTTCTGCGGCACGCCGCGGTAGTGCGAGGCATTGAGCCGCGCGACCATGCCTTCGGTGCCGATCGGCTGCGCATAGCTGGCGGCGTAGTACTCCTCGCTGTCCCGGCCCTTGGGGAACAGCGCCGACACCGAGATCTGCTCGCCCAGCGGCGTCAGGCTGTTGGTGGTGGCCGTGGCGATGGCGCGCAGGCCCGGCGACATGTATTCGATGCCGGTGCCGAAGGTGAAGGGCTTGCGCTTGACGTCGAGCACCATTTCGCAGGCGCCGTCAGTCGTGGTCGGCGGCTGCACCGTGGCCGCCACCTGCAGCCCGGGCTGCAGCGCCAGCGCGTTGACGTAGTGCTCGAAGCGGTCCTGGCGCAGCGGGCGGTCCTGCTGCAGCTTCTCGGCGATGGCGCGCAGGCGGCGCTCGGCCGGGCCCGCCTTGCCGGTCACGGTTACCTTGGCGACGTAGCCTTCCACCACCGTGACAAGCACATCGCCGTTGGCAAAGTCCTGCGCCGGCACGAAGGCGAACGACAGCGGGTAGCCGCGCGCCTTGTACATCTGCGTCACCGCATTGGCGGCTTCCAGCAGCTGCGCCACCGTGATCTCGCGGTTGGCGAGCGGCTGGAACTGCGCCGCCACTTCCTCGAACGGCAGCGTCTTCGCGCCCTCGATGCGAAAGCGCCGCGGCGTCAGGCGCGCGTTGAGCAGGTCCTGCATGGCGGGCTGCGGCCGCTCGACCTGCACGGTCACGCGGCTGTCGGGCCGGGCCGGTGCAATCTTGGGAAGCGTCTGGGTTGGATCGCCCTGGACCGGGCTGCGCGGATCGGCCTGGACCAGGCCGTGATGGAACGCGCCGACGCCGACCAGCAGCGCGGCAACGCGAAGACGTGCACGCATGGCAAAACCCCTGTAAGAAACACTGCGGCTATTGACGTCGCGTGCCACCGGCGTGGGGATTGCCGCTACCCCCGGGCGCCTGCTGGCCGATACTGCCGGTCCAGCGCGTGGCCGCTACGTTGAATCAGGTGAGCACCGCTGCCCGCGACCGCGTGATCACGCGATCGCCGGGGCAGCGGCCAAGGCAGGATTACTTCTGGCCGAGCGCGCCGGTCAGGCCGCCGAGCAAGCCGCCGACCAGGCCACCGACGGGGCCGGTGGTCGCGCCCTTGGTGCTGGTGCTGCCCGCGGTGGTCGCGCCGCCGGTCACGGCGGAGACGACATTGGTGACGGGGGCCAGTGGGCTGGTGGAGCCGGTGCCGGCGGTCGCGCCGCCAACGCTGCCGACCGCACCGCCGACGACCCCCCCGACCACCCCATTCACCACGCCGCTCACCGCGCCGGTGACCGGGGCCAGCGGCGTGCTGGCCGTGGCGGAGGTCAGGCCGCCGGTGACGGTGCTGACGAGGCTGGTGACCGGCGCCAGCGGCGAACCGCCGGCTCCGCCCGTGGCGCTGCCAAGGCCGCCTGCCGCGCCACTGACCAGCGACGTGACCGGAGCCAGCGGCGTGCTGGCGGTGGCGGCAGTCAGCCCTCCGGTGACGCTGCCGACCAGGCCGGTGACAGGCGCCAGCGGCGAACCCGTGCCGCCGGCGCCTGCACCCCCTGACAGCCCCCCGGCCAGCGTGGTAACCGGTGCCAGTACCGAACCGAGCGCGCCCAGCCCGCCGCCGCTGGCGGGGCCGTTCACCGCGCCACCGAGCGAGGCCACCGTGGTGCCGGTGGCGTTCACCACGCCGCCGACGCCCGCGACGCCTGGCGTATTGGTCTGTTGCAGCCTGGTGCCAGCCGTGGCCAGGGCGCCGCCCACGGTTGCGAGCAGGCTGCTGGTCGGGGCGCCCAGGCCGGTGGCCGCGCCCAATGTCTGCGTGGTGCTGGTCAGCTGCGAGGTGATCGGGACGATCAGCTTGCTGGAGGTGATGGTCACCTGCTCGACCGCACCGCTCGACAACACCGAAGTCAGCGTCCCGCCCGTGTTGCTCACGGTATTGCCCAGCGTGCCGACCACCGCGCCCAGCGGCGAAGTCAGCGGCGCCAGCGGGGCCAGCTGGCCAGTGCCCAGGCCGCTCACCGCCGTGCCGGCGCTGGTCACCGCCTTGCCCAGTTCGGTCACCACGTTGCCGGTGCTGGCAACGGTGGTGCCTACCGGGTTGGTCGAATTGGGCATGCTGCCCAGGCCGGATTGCAGGCCCGTGGCCAGCGCGCCGACGGCATCGCCGGTCGACGCCACCACGCCGCCCAGCCCGCTTTGGGTCTGGCCCGGCACCAGCGGCAGGTTGGCGTTGCCAAGCTGGTTGCCGAGATCGCTGACGGTGCTGCCCGTATTGCCCAGCACAGTGCCGGCGTTGTTGATCACGGTCGCGGTCGGGGTCAGCGCGGTGGGCGTCTCGCCACCGCCGGTATTGCCGCCGTTGCTGCCACCATTGCCGCCACCGGTGCCGCCGCTGCCCCCACCGGTGCCGCCTGTGCCCCCGGTACCGCCACCGGCCAGGTCGGTGCCGCCACCAGTCCCGCCGGTGCCGCCACCCGTGCCGCCGGTGCCACCGTTGTTGCCGCCATTCGTGGCGCCATTCGTGCCGCCATTGGTACCGCCATTCGTGCCAGCGGTATCGCTGGTGCCCATCGACGTCGATCCGCTGCCGCTGGCGCAGCCGCCCAGGGCCAGCAGGGTTGCAAGGAGTGCCGTTACAGCGAGTTGTTGTTTGCGCATGATCTGTTCCTTCATTCCCGTCGTTTCAATCGCTCGGCCGCGCAACGCGTTTGTCTGCTGCGTGCGGCGGTGACGGTGATGGCGCAATCGGTATGCCAGCCCTTTGGCGCGCTGGCGCACAGACCCCGCCGAAGTCGGGTATGGCACCCGCCAGGCCTTGCGGCATGCGGTTTGCGCGGTGTTCGTGGCAAGCGCCGCGAGACCGGGCGGCATGTGGGCGGGCAGCACGTGGCGCGTTACGCGTTACGTAACGTGTGTCGTGCGCGGGGAACAAAACAGCGCCGGCGAGGGCGCGCGCAACCTGCTTTCGCGCGCCCTCTGCGCTGCCGTTGGGTGTTCCCGCTCGTCCGGAACACGTTACGTAGCACGTAACACGTCCAGCCCCTGCCACGAGGCTGTGTACGCAGGCTTCGCTGCTACCCCGTTCCACCCTGCAAGCCGCGCCGCACAAGGCATGCAAGCGGCCCTCGGGTCTGTGCGCCGGTCCACCTTGCCGCGCTGGCACGCGCCTTGCCATTTGCTCTCCCGACGCGCCGACGATCTCGCGTGCCACCGTGCTGCCATGGCTGATGGGGATGGACGGCAGGTGGCACAAAGCGGGACACCGGGGGAGCACGTCGGCATTCCATGCGGTTCACAAGAACAGTCGGCCCGGCAGCGCCGTGGCCAACCAGACAGGAGAAGGACAATGAAGACCAAGCATCCCGCACCGCTTTCCATGACCTCGCTGGCCGCGGCCGGCATGGCCGCCCTTGCCTTGCTGATGTCGGGCTGCTCGTCGAGCGGCGGCGGCAGCGGCGCCAATCCGCAGCCCAGCGGCGGCGGCGCCGATACGCCGGTCACGCCGCCGCCGCCGGCCGCCGCGCAGACCACGCCGACCGGCAAGGTCACCGAAAGCGCGGGCAACACCGTGGTGTCGGCCGGCAATGCGGTCAGCGAGATCGGCAAATCGATCCAGGACGCGCCGCTGCCGCTGCTGCCCTCGGACGCACGCAAGGGCGCGGGCGGCGTGGTAGTCAACGCCGGCGAAGCGGTCGGCGCACTCGGCGCCGGCGTGCGCGACGGGCTCGGTCAGATGGGCTCGGTCGACAACCCGGTCGGCGTGACCGTGTCCAGCACCGGCAACGTCGTGCGCGAAGTGGGCGATGCCGTGGTCAGCGGCGGCGAGCTGGTGAAGGGCCTGGGCACCGAGAAGCTGGCGCCGCTGGCACCGCTGACCACGCCGGTGGGCGGCCTCGTCGCCAAGGTTGGTACGGCGGTGCAGGGCGGCGGCGACAAGCTGCAGACGGTGCTGTCCGACGGCGCGGTCGCGCAGGTCACCAACTCGCTCAGCAAGGTCATCGTGCCGCTGACCAGCAAGGTCACCGACGGCACGCAGACGCTGGGCGCGACCACGCGCCTGGGCGCTCCCGTCGACGGTCTGCTCTACAAGGTCGGCAATACGGTGGCCACGGGCGGCAGCATGCTCAGCAATACGCAGGCCCCGGTGGTCTCACCGCTTGGCGGCGTGGTGACCGAGGCCGGCAAGACCGTTGCCGCGGTCGGCGTGCTGGTCAACGGCAACGGCCAGGCCGGCGGCAACCCGCTGGGCGGCTTGTTGAACAACCTGCCGCTGGCCGGCGCCGGCAACGGCCAGGGCGGCGATGGCGGCCACGGCGGCAATGCGCTCGGCGGGCTGCTTGGCAGCCTGCCGCTGGTCAAGCCCGGCAGCGGCGATGGCGGTGCCGGTGGCGGCGGTGCGTTGGGCCCGGTCGGTGCGCTGCTGGCGCCGGTCACGGGTCTGGTCGGCGGCATCAAGAGCGGTGTCGGCGGCAGCGCTGGCGGCGGCTCGGGCGGTGGCGACAGCAAGCCGCAACTGCCGATCCTGGGCGGACTGCTCCACTGAAATGTATCAACCCGCATAGGTGTTTTCACGGTGCGCTGTCGCTCATCACCCCGTCGCAGCGCATCTTTTTATTCCGCCTGGCCACGCGGCTGAAATGCCGGCATGGCCAGGCTGCGGGCCGGTTTGCGCCGGCCCGCCTGTTCTTTAACAAGCTGCGAGCCGGCGCGTTTCAAACGCGTGCTTTAACCCCTTCGGGTCATTACTATCACCCGAGGGAGGGGTATGGTTGAGACATTTCATGTCTTATAAAAAAAGCGCAGCAAGCGTGAAAAGTCGATAAAAGAGCGGGCCACAGAGCACCGTGATAATCGAACGGGGGAAGCGTGATCGCGGCATCAGATCACTCGGGAGTGTCAAATCATGAAACGACTCATTGCACGCTTTATTAAGGATGAGCGCGGGGCGACGGCTATTGAATATGGGTTGATCGTCGGACTCATTGCCCTTGGGCTTACTGTCGGCGCCGGCAAGCTTGGTGACGAACTCAACCTGAGTTACGAACGACTATCGGTCAAAATTTCGGGCTGGTTTAAGTAACTGGTCGAAAGAGAAGACCGCCGTGATTGCCGCGCTCCTCTGCGCGGCGACTCTCTACACAGACTTCGCTTACCGGCGGGTTCCTAACCTCCTGCTGGCGATCGCCGTACTGGCCCTCGGGCTGGCACTGATCGCCGGACAGGCTACGGAACCGCCGCTGGCCGCGCGCCTGACCGGCGCGGGGCTGGGTCTTGCCGTCACCTTGCCGGTCTACGCCCTCGGGCGCATGGCCGCGGGCGATGTCAAGTTCCTGACGGTGGCGGGGTTGTTCACCGGTCCGCAAGGGCTGGTGGTGGCATGGGTCGTCGGCAGCCTGCTCGGGCTGGTGCACGCGCTGCTGGCGCTGGCACTGGCGCGCCGCACGCCGGCCGCCGATCACGCTTTGCATTCACAGGCCCCATCCCTTTTAACGGCGCAGTTTTCGCTGGCGCGCGGCATCCCGTATGCGGCGTACCTGGCCGTGGGGGTGCTGGCCTGGATGGCTGCGGGCCGATAGCCGCAATGGCTTGAGGCCGGCAGGCCGCGCCGCCGGTCGGCGCGGCGGAACACCAAGAGACCGGGGTTTCAGATGTTGCTGCACGCAAGGGTCAACAGGAGGATCAGCCGGCGCCGCCAGGACGCCGGCAGCGCCGCGATCGAATTTGCGATCGTGGCGCCGGTGCTGATCACCATCGTGATCGGCATTGTCTATTACGGCGTGATGCTGGCGCTGCAGCAGGTGCTGACGCTGGCCGCCGAGGAAGGCGCGCGCGCCGCGCTGCGCTATCCCGCAGGGGTCGCCGGCACCAGCCTTGCGGCCACGCAGCAGGCACGTGTCAATGCCGCCGCCGCAATGGCGCGCGGCACCTTGCCCGCATCCATCCGTGACCTGATTCCCGCCGCTGGCGTCGCCGCGGCCGTGCCATGCGCGGCTGGCTCGGCCGACGTCTGCGTACAGGTCACGCTGACCCTGACCACCACCAACATCATGCCCGCGGTGCCGATGGTGCCGCTGCCGGTCGCGCTGTCGGGCTCGGCCATGGTCCAGCTCTCTCCCGACATCTGATGCGCATGACGAATCGCCCCATGCCCGAACCAAGGATTTCCGCATGACCAGCAAGCAGATCCGATTACTGGCCATCGTGCTGCTGGGCCTTGCCGTGTTGCTCGCGCTGCTGGCGTGGCAGGTGGGACGCCAGCCGGCCCAGCCCGCAGCTTCCGCCGGCGCCAGGCCGATGCATGCGGTGGTGGTCACCACGCGCCCGGCCGAGGCCGGCAAGCCGCTCGATGCCGAGGCGCTCAAGGTGGAGATGCTGCCGATCGATCCCGCCGGCGCCTACCGCGACGTGGCGCGCGTGACCGGACAGGTGCCGCTGGTGGCGCTGGGCGCCAACGTGCCGGTGTTGGAAAGCCAGCTGCTGTCCGGCCTGGCCGCGCAAGTGCCGGAAGGCGAGCGCGCCGTGGCGGTGTCGGTCGATGAAGTCATCGGCGTCGGCAACCAGGTGCAGCCGGGCGACTATGTCGATGTGTTCCTGGTGCTGCGGCGCGACCAGCAGGAAATTCCGGACAGCCAGGCGCGCATGCTGCTGTCGCGCCTGCGCGTGCTGGCCTACGGCGTGGCCTCGGTCAACCGCCCGCAGGCGGTCAAGCCGGAACAGATGATGGCACGGCAGGAGGGGGCCAAGACCGCGGTGCTGTCTGTGCCGCTGGAACAGGTCAGCCGGCTGGCGATGGCGCAGCACTCCGGGCGGCTGATGCTGGCGCTGCGCAATCCGCAGGACGAAGCCATGCCGAGCGACGGCATGTTTGCCGAGCCGCCGCCGGCGCTGGCCGCGCGCGCCGGTGTTCCTGCCGACGCGCCGCGCGCCGCCCCCGACAAGGCCACTGCCGGCGTGCTGTTGTCCGGGCTGGCCGCCGGCAACGGCGCGCCGGCTGCGCGCGCACCGGCGGCAGCGCCGGCGCCGCGGCCGCTGCAGGTTGCCGCGCCGCCGGCACCGGCACAAGTCAGGGAACGCGCCGGCGTGGAAGTGATCCGCGCCGGCAAGCGCGACATCGAATAAGAACGTGGGCGCCCATCGCATGCCAATCCAGAAGACCTCCGCCCATGCCGTGACGCTGCGCCGCCGGCTGCTGCAGCTCACGCTTGCCGCCATGATCGCCACCACCGCATGGTGCGCGCTGGCGCCGCGCGCGCAGGCGCAGGACGCCGCCACGGCGCGGCAATTGCGCCTGATGGCCGGCGCGCAGAAGGAACTGCGCAGCGCGCAGCCGGTGGAGCGCGTCGCCGTGGGCAACCCCGCAGTCGCCGATGCGCTGATCCTGCGCACCCGCGGCGCGCCCAGCGTGCTGCTGGTGGCCAAACAGCCCGGCGTGACCGACGTGATGGTGTGGACGCGCGGCGGCGCCGAGCCGCAGAACTACAGCGTGCAGGTCGATGCCATCGCGCCCGATGCCAACGGCGCGCAGCTGGGCTATTCGGCGGCCGGCGTCACCATTACCGGCCAGTCGCCCGACGCTTATGGCGCCGCGCGCGCGCAAGCCGCGGCGCGTGCGGCCACGGCCGGCAAGACCGACGGCAAGCCAGGCCTGGTGGTGGACCGCTCCACCGTGCCGCTGAGCGGCACCGTGCAGGTCGACGTCAAGGTGGTGGAGATCAGCAAGACCGTGCTCAAGGAAGTCGGCATCAACTTCTTCCGCAACAACTCGGGCTTTGCCTTCGGCACATTCTCGCCGTCGACGCTGAACAAGTTCACCTTCACGCCAGGCAGCGGCGGCGCGCCCGGCAGCTTCAGCGCCGATATCGCGTCGCCGATGAGCAATGCCTTCAACCTGGTGGCGGCGTCGCTCACGCACGGCATCTTCGCCAACATCAGTTTGCTGGAGGCCAACGGCCTGGCGCGCGTGCTGGCCGAGCCCAGCCTGGTGGCGCTGTCGGGGCAGAGCGCCAGCTTTCTCGCCGGCGGCGAGATCCCGATCCCGGTGCCGCAGGCGCTGGGCACCACCACAATCCAGTTCAAGCCGTTCGGCATCGGGCTGACGGTGTCGCCCACGGTGCTGTCGGCCGATCGCATTGCGCTGAAGGTGGCGCCCGAGGCCAGCGACCTGGACCCGTCGCGCGGCATCTCGATCAACGGCGCGGTGGTGCCTGCCATCGTCACGCGGCGCGCCGACACCACGGTGGAGCTGGGCGATGGCGAAAGCTTCGTGATCGGCGGGCTGGTCAGCCGCAACACCGTCAGCAACGTCAACAAGGTGCCGGTGCTGGGCGACCTGCCGGTGATCGGCGCGTTCTTCAAGAACCTGAACTTCCACCAGGAAGACCGCGAACTGATGATCGTGGTCACGCCGCGCCTGGTGAAGCCGATGGCGAAGAATTCGCCGGCGGCGCAGGCCGTCGGCGCCGACGGCCGGACCAGCGCCAGCCCCAATGTGTGGGGCTGGTACATGTTGGGTGAATACGCGGACCCGACCTTGCCGGGTTTCTCGAAATAGCCGCCGGCCATGCCGGCTGGCATGGCCAACAGCTTTGAGGCGGAGAGATGGACTATTTTCTGTTGCACGCAACGCAGGGCGAAGTCCGGGACTGGCTGGGCCGGGTCATCGGCGCGCACGGCACGCTGGTGGCCGATGGCGGCGCCCAGGAAGGCTTTATCGAGCGCGTCTCCGAACTGCGCCCGGGCCTGGTGTTCCTGCATTTCTCGGCGGAGCTCGCGGGACCGTCGGCGCGCCTGGCCGAGCAGCTGCAGCGGCTTTTCCCCGGCCTGCCGCTGGTGGCCGTGGGGCAGGCCGCCGAGCCTGGCGTGATGCTGGCCGCCCTGCGCGCGGGCGTAAAGGACTTTATCGACCTGCGCGATGCGCCGTCCGAGGCCGAGGCCGTGGTCAAGCGCCTGGCCGTGCCGGGCGAACAGGTGCGCCCTGCCGAGGCGGCGCGCCAGGGCAAGATCGTGGCGCTGCTGGGCGCGCGCGCGGGGGTGGGCGTGACCAGCCTGGCGGTCAACCTGGCCGCGGCGGCGCGCCGACACCTGCCGCGCCATGCCAAGACCGATGCCCGCGCCGAAGTGCTGCTGACCGACCTGGGACTGCCGGCGCGCGACGGCGCGCTCTACCTGAACCTGAGCCCCGGCTTTCATTTTGTCGAGGCGGTGCGCAACCTGCGCCGCTTCGACCAGGTCTTCGTGCAGACCGCGCTGACGCGCCATGCCAACGGCGTGTGCGTGCTGCCGCTGCCTGCGGCGCTGAGCGAGCTGCGCGACATCTCGTATGCCGATGCGATCGGCCTGCTCGAGCGCCTGCGCGCGTTCTTCGACCTGCAGATCGTCGACCTGGGCGGCTTCGGCAACGCTGAATTTACCGCGCAGATCGTCAAGGCGGCCGATAGCGTGGTGCTGGTGGCGGACCAGAGCGTGGGCGCGATCGTCTCCGCGGCGGAGCTGGTGCACGAACTGCGCGCGCGCGAAGTGGAGCGCGACGACCTGCACCTGCTGGTGTCGCGCTTCGATGCGCGCCTGGGCGTGGATGCCGCGCAGATCGCGCGGCGCGTCGGCGTAGAGTCGGTGGCGACGCTGCCGGACAGCCGCGAGGCGCTGGTGCTGGCGATGAACCGCGGCGCGGTGCTGGCCGACGACGATCCGCACTGCCCCTATGTGCGCGCGCTGGCCGAGTTGCTGGAACGGCTGGGCTACCGCACCGCCGCGGCCAGGGACACCACGCTGCTGGCGCGGATCAAGGACAAACTGCCCGGGGCGCTGCGCGCAGCGCTGGTAGCGCGCGGCGCGCGCACGGCACGCACTGGAAGCTGACATGACCCAAGCGATCGAATTCTCCGACAACGCCCCCGCGCCGTTCCCGGTGTCGCAGGAGTTCCACAACATCAAGGAAGCCGCGCACGAGCACCTGCTGACGCGCATCGAAGAGCTGGGCGCCGAGTTCGGCCGCTGGTCGCGCACCGCGATCCAGCGCTTTGTCGACCTGGAGCTGGAGAGCTTTACGCGGCTGCGGCGCATCCCCATCAACGAGGCCGAGCTGCGCCAGATCGCCGAGGCGCTGACCAAGGAGCTGGCCGGCTTCGGCCCGATCGAGGACTTGCTCAACGATCCCGCGGTCGAAGACATCCTGGTCAACGGTCACCTGGACGTGTATGTGTCGCGCCATGGCGTGCTCGAGCGCATCCCGGTGCGCTTTGCCGACAGCGGCCACCTGCTGCGCATCGTGCGCCGCATCCTGGCGCCGATCGGCCGGCGCCTGGACGAGTCCAACCCCATGGTCGACGCGCGCCTGCCCGACGGCGGCCGCATCAACGTGGTGATCCCGCCGCTGGCGCTGGAAGGCCCGGTGGTGTCGATCCGCAAGTTCCGCAAGGACCCGATGACGCCCGCCGACCTGCAGGCGCTGGGCACCATGAGCCCCGAAATCTGTGACCTGCTGCAGGCCGCGGTGCAGGCGCGCTGCAATATCCTGGTGAGCGGCGGCACCAGCTCCGGCAAGACCTCGCTGCTCAATGCGCTGGCCACCTTCGTGCCGCCGACGGAGCGCGTCATCACCATCGAAGATACCGCCGAGCTGGCGCTCAACCACCCGCACGTGGTGCGGCTGGAAAGCCGGCCCGGCGGCTTCGAGGGCACCGGCGTGGTGTCGATCCGCGACCTGCTGCGCAACAGCCTGCGCATGCGTCCGGACCGCATCATCGTCGGCGAAGTGCGCGGCGGCGAGGTGCTGGAGATGCTGCAGGCCATGAGCACCGGCCACGACGGCTCGATGGGCACCATCCACGCCAGCAGCCCGCGCGAATGCCTGTACCGGCTGGAGATGCTGGCCGGCTTCGCCGGCTTCCAGGGCAGCGAGATGAGCCTGCGGCGCCAGATCGCCAATGCCATCGACTTCATCGTGCAGATCGCGCGGCTGTCCAACGGCAAGCGTCGCATCGTGTCGATCACCGAGGTCACCGGCCTGGGCGACAACATCATCTCGACCCAGGAGCTCTACCGGCACGAGCCGTTCGTGAACCCCGACGGCACCGAGACCGACCGCTGGCTGTCGCTGGGCCTGCTGCCGCACTCGCCCAAGCTGGCGCGCATGCGCGGGCCGGGCTTTATGCTGGACGACCGCTTCGATGTCTAGCGCCACGCTGCTGCTCGCCGCGCTTGCCCTGGTCATCACCGGCCTGGGGCTGCTGCTGCTCGCCGGCGCGCAGTCGCGCGCGCGCCGCGAACAGCAGCAGGCTTTCCTGCAGGCGCAGACCGAGCAGGTGCGGATGCGCTACACGCAGGCGCCCGACCCGTCGCTGCAGCTGCCGGCGCGCGACCTGCGCCGGCGCTTGGACGATTTCCTGCGCCGCGCCGACCTGGCGCCCACGCGACGCACCGCGTTGCTGTGGCTGTCTCCGCTGGTGTTGTGCACGCTGGCCGGCGCGGTCGCGGGGCAATGGCTGGGCGCGGTGTCGGCGCTCGTCGTCGCGCTCGCGGTGACGGCGTGCGCGGCCTGGCACCGCGTGCGCCGGCTGCACAAGAAGCTGCTGTCGCAGCTGCCCGGCTTCCTCGATGGCGTGGTGCGGCTGATGACCATCGGCAGCAGCGTGCCGGCGGCGTTCCAGAATTCCATCGCCAATACCGAGGCGCCGCTGCGCCAGTGCCTGGTACAGGCGGTGCACCTGCAGCGCGCCGGCAAGGAGCTGGACCAGGCGGTGCTGCAGGTGGGGCGCGCCTACAAGGTCGAGGAACTGGTGCTGGTGGCTTCGGTGCTACGCCTGTCGGTGCGCTACGGCGGGCGCGCCGACGTGGTGATGGAGCGCACGGCGACCTTCATGCGCGACCGCGAGCAGGCGCAGCGCGAGCTGATGGCGCTGTCGGCCGAGACCCGGCTGTCGGCGTGGGTGCTGGGCCTGCTGCCGCTGGTGGTGGCAGGCGGCCTGTTCACGCTGAACGCCGGCTACATCCTGATGATGTGGAAGGACCCCACCGGCAAGACCATGCTGCTGTCGGCCGCGGCGCTGGAGGTCGCCGGCGCGCTGATGCTGTACCGGCTGGCCAAGTCGATCTGAAGATGACATTGTCACCATGGACCGCCTGACGCTGATCTCGCTGAGCCTGCTGGTCGCCGCCTGCGGCGTCGGCGTGCTGGCCTTGCCGCTGCTGCGCGACTGGCGCCAGCGCCGGCTCTCGGCCCGCACCATCGATGCCGCGCTGGCGCGCCAGCAGCGCACCGCGGAAGCCGCCCAGGCTGCCCAGGCCGCGCCCGCTGCCACGCCGCGTGCGGCGGGCATGCCCGCCGGGCACGGTGCCGCGGGCGCGCGCCCCGCGGCGAACGCCGCGACCACTGGCGCACCGCATGGCGTGGCTACCGGCCTTGGCGCCCAGCTGGGGGCGCGCGTGGGCGAGCGCTTCGATGCCCACTGGCTGGAATCGCGGCTGGGTCGCGCGGTGGTGACGCCGGAAGACCAGCAGCTGCTGGAGCAATGCGGCTGGTATGGGCTGCAGGCGCGCGTGGTGTTCGGCGTGCTGCGGCTGGGCCTGCCGATGGCCTTGTCGGCGCTGGCGATGCTGTGGCATCTCGGCGCAAGCGGGTTCGCCGTGGTGGCCTGGGGCTTCGGCACCTTCGCCGTGGCCTACCTGGCGCCCAAGTGGTACCTGCGGCGGCGCGCCGCCGAACGCCTGCGCAGGGTCGACGACGAGCTGCCGGTGCTGATCGACATGCTGCGGCTGCTGCAGGGCGTGGGTTTGTCGATCGACCAGAGCCTGCAAGTGATCGTGGCCGAGTTCGGCAGCATGCTGCGCGTGCTGGGGCCGGAACTGGCCCGCGCCAACCAGCAGTTCGCGTCGGGCCGCTCGCGCGAGCAGACGCTGCTGCGCATCGGCCGGCTGTTCGACAGCGAAGACCTGAAGAGCCTGATCACGCTGCTGACGCAGGTCGACAAGCATGGCGGCGCGGTGCAGGAGCCGCTGCGCCAGTTCGGGCTGCGCATGCAGGAGGCGCGCAAGTCGCGCATGAAGGACGAGATCGGCCGCCTCACGGTCAAGATGACCGCGGTGATGGTGGTCAGCCTGTTGCCGGTGCTGCTGATCCTGACCGCGGGCCCCGGCTTTCTCGGGGTGATCCGCATGCTGGCAAACATGGGAGGAACGCGATGAAGGGTTTCATGGCGCGCCCGGCCGCGGCGGCGTGTGTACTGATGGCCGTGCTGTCCGGCTGCGCCGCGGGCAACAACGCCGCCACGGCCATGCACGATCAGGCCGAGGCCCAGGTGGAACTGGCCAGGCTGCGCGACAAGACCGCGCGCGCGGAATACAGCGAGCAGGCGGTCTACCTGGGCCTGATCCGCAAGATGCAGCAGGACGGGCTCTACTTTGCCTCGCTTGCGCATATCGAGGTCTATGTGCAGCGCTTCGGCGCCGGCCCCGAGATCCAGGTGATGCGCGCCGATGCGCTGCGCGAAACCGGACAGGACCAGGCCGCCATCGAGGCCTACCAGGCGCTGGCCGCCGCCGCGAAGGGCACCGAGGCCGCCCATGCGCACCACGGCCTTGGCCTGCTGGCCGGGCGCCAGGATGACTTTGTGCGCGCAGTTACGGAATTGCGCGCCGCCGCCGCGCTGGACCCGGTCAACGCGCGCATTGCCAGCGACCTGGGCTATGCGCTGATGCGCGCCGGCGCGCTGCAGGACGCACGCGTGCCGGTGATGCAGGCGCTTGAGCTGGACGCGCGCAATCCGCGCGTGATCAGCAATGCCGTGGTATGGCTGATGGCCGATGGCAAGCGCGCCCAGGCCAATGCCATGATGCAGAAGGCTGCGCTGCCCGAGCCCACCCGCAGCGCAATCCGCAAGGAAGCCGACCGCATTGCCCGCGCCGCCGCCGCGCGCGACCGCCCCGCGGCACGCCCGGGCCAGCCGAAGCCTACATCCGCGCCCGCCGCCGTGGCGGTCGTGGCCAAGCCAATCGCCATCGCCGCGCAAGCCGGCGCCACACCATGACAGCCAATCTTCTCGTTCCCATCCAAAAGCGCGCCGCATGCGTGGCGCTCTGCCTGGGGGCGCTGGCCGCGCTGGCCCCGCTGGCACACGCGCAGGGCGATGCCGCGATGACCGAAGCGGCCGCCGGCATGCCGCCGGCGCGGCCTGCGCAGCGCGAGATCGGCGCCGACACGCGTGCGATCCTGGCGATCCAGCGCGAAGGCACGCAGGCCGGGCCGATGCTGCCGATGCACGGCGAGCAGGCGGCGCTGGGCTATGAGCGCTACCTGAACAGCTTCCGCTTCGCGCTGCCCGAGTTCTACACCGGCCAGGCCAACGCCAGTACCACGCGCGCCGGTTCGGCCGGGCAGATGCTGGGCGGAAAATGAGCCTGCGCCAGCCGCCGGTGCCCCGCACCCGTCGCAACACGCGCGGCGCCGTCAGCGTGATGGCGGCGGTGCTGATCGCCACCGTCGCGATCGCCGCGCTGGTGTCGATCGACGTCGGCCATGTGTTCATGCGCCAGCGGCAACTGCAGAACATGGTGGACCTGGCGGCGATGTCGGCGGCGCAGCAGCTCAAGCGGGCGGATAGTCCAGCCAACCTCAATGCCGCGGTGCTGGGAACGGTCAGCAATATCGGCGCGAAGAACGGCTATCCGTCGGGCATTGCCATGGGCTGTGCGGAGGCTGCCGGTGGCGGGGCCGATGCGATGACGGCGTGTGTCGGCGTATGGGATCCGGCGACGGCCGGCCCGCGGCATTTCAGCGCCGTGTACAACGCGGCCACGGTCTCGCCCAATGCCGTGCGCGTCCAGGCCACGCAGACGGTGCCGATCCTGTTCGTATTCAGCGGCGGCAGCGGCAGGCAGCTGTTTGCCGAATCGATTGCGAGCGGCAGCCCGCCGGTCGCGGCGTTTTCGCTCGGCACTGGCTTGCTGGACGTCTCGACCGCCAACAGCATGCTGAGTGTGCTGCTGGGCAATGCGGTGAACCTGTCGTTGGCGGACTGGCAGGGACTGGTCAATACCACGGTCACGCTGGACCAGTTGCGGCTTGAAGCGGACGTGGGGACCGTGGATCAACTGCTGAGTGCGTCGCTGAACCTGCGCGATTTCTATGCGCTGGTGCTCGGCGCGGCCGGGCGGGACACGTTGCTTACCACCATGCTGGGTAGCCCGCCGACCGCGCTGGGCGCGAGCGGTGCGGCTGCGACGGTGTCGCTGGCAAGGCTGCTTGACCTGGGCCTGATGGCACCTGCGGCATCGTCGGCGGTGGAGGTTGGTCTGAATGTCGCGCAGTTGCTGCTCGCGGGCGCGCAGGTCGCGCGCGGCGACACCGCGGTCGCGTTGCCGCTGAACATACCGAAGCTACCGTTTGGCCTGGGCGGCATTAGCGCCAACCTGCGCGTGATCGAGCCGCCGGTCACGGCAGCCGGTCCGGCACGGCAGCTTTCCAGCAAGCCCGATACCTGGCAGACCAGCGCCACCTCCGCGCAGGTGAGGCTGACGCTGGCGCTCCAGATCAAGGCCGACATCCTGAAGCCGGTTATCGACGCCAATCTGAACGTGCCGCTGTTTCTTGATGTGGCCAACGCCACGGCCGATCTTACCCGGCTGCAATGCGCGGCCAATCCCGCGGACCGTCGGGCCACGATGCAGGTGAAGAGCGGGCTGGCCACGGCGTGCCTGACTGACGGCTGCACCGGCGGCGAGGTGGTGCTCGGCGAGGCCAAGCTCGGGCTGCTGGACATCGCGGAGGTCGTTGCCACCGACGTCCCGCGCTACGGCAACACGGCTGGCCAGGAAATTACCCTGGCACCCGGTGGGCATGTGCAAGTGGGTATGGCGGATCCGTTCGGCGGATTGTTTTCGCAGGCGCTGTCGCTGAAGGTACGGACGAAATTGCTGGGGGTTCTCAGCTTGCCCCTGGATCTGGGCCCGGTGCTGGCGCCGCTGGGGGCAACGCTCGATGGGCTGGTTCCGCCGCTGCTCAACAGCCTTGGCATCCAGCTCGGCACCGCCGACCTCTGGCTCCACAGCATCGATTGCAACAACGCTGAACTGGTGTACTGAGCCATGATCGCGCCAAACCGCCTGATGGCAGAAACAGAATGAAGACAGACCGCTGGGCCTACGAAAACCTTGAAGTCTACGTGTGGGAAGGCAAGTACGAGATTGCCGACCGCGTCACGCGTTTCCTGGCGCCGCTGGGCGTGGACGTGATTCGCGCCGGCGCGCTCGAGGCCTTGCCCGCCGAGCCGCGCCTGAAGCCGTGCATCGCGGTGATCAGCGTGTCGGTGATCGGCGCCGCGCGCTTCTCGCTGGACTGGGAGGCCGCGCACGGCATGCCGGTGATCTGGGTGGCCGGACCGGGACGCGAGACCGACCCGGGACGCTTCCCGCCGGAGTACGCGCACATCCTCGCCGATGACTTTACCGGCGCCGACCTGCGCAGCCAGATCGGCAAGCTGCTGCCGCAGTTGCTCGCCACCGAGACGACCGGTGAGCGCGAGGCCGACCTGGTGGCCGGTTCCCCGGCGATGCGCCAGCTGCTGCAGCACGTGGAGACCTTTGCCGACTTCGGCAGCAACGTGATGCTGTACGGCGAGACCGGCGCGGGCAAGGAGCGCATTGCGCGCCTGTTCCATGAGCGCAACAGCACTTATGGCAAGGGCCCGTTCGTCGCGGTCAACTGCGGCGCGATTCCCGACGGGCTGTTCGAGTCGCAGTTCTTCGGCCATGCCAAGGGCGCGTTTACCGGGGCATCGTTCGCGCATCGCGGATATTTCGAGCAGGCCAACGGCGGCACGCTGTTTCTCGACGAGATCGGCGACCTGCCGCTGTTCCAGCAGGTCAAGCTGCTGCGCGTGCTCGAAGAGAACGTGATCACGCGGCTGGGCTCGACGCTGGCGGTCAAGCTGGATTTCCGGCTGGTCGCGGCGACCAACAAGGACCTGCGCGACGCGGTGCGGCAGGGCCGCTTCCGCGCCGACCTGTTCTTCCGCCTGGCGGTGATCGAGATGCGCATCCCCAGCCTGGAAGAGCGCGGCCCGGCCGACAAGGTGGCGCTGCTGCAGTCGTTCCTGCGCCATATGCTGGGCGCCTCCGGCTATGACGCCTTGCCGCCGATGCCGGACTGGCTCAAGGGCGCGGTCGGCACCGCCTACTTCACCGGCAACGTGCGCGAGCTGCGCAACCTGGCCGAGCGCGTCGGCATCACCGTGCAGCAGACCGGACACTGGGACGAGGAGCGGATCCGGCCGCTGTTCCGCGCGCTGCATCCGGGCGCGTTCGATGGCGGCGAGCGCGCCGACCTGCGCGGCGACATGGAAGAACGCCGCCGCATCCTGGCCGCGCTCGACGCCAACGGCTGGCGCCGGCAGGACACGGCGGCCAGCCTGGGCATCAGCCGCAAGGTGCTGTGGGAAAAGATGCGCAAGTACCAGATCGCCGACAGCGAGGCCGAGCCGGTCTGAGCGCTGCCTGCATCAGGGCAGGCGGATCTCCTTCACGTCGAAGTGCGATTCGCCGATCAGTTCCTTGTCGTATTCGCCGACCAGTTCCACCGTGGTCTGCGCATCCACCGGCTTCTGCGCGGGCCAGGTCCTGGCCTTGATCTTTACCTTGATCTGGCCGGTGCCGTCCGAGAACAGGTAGCGCTCGTCGCCGACGCTGCTGACGATCTTGCCGCGCAGCACGGCCTGCTGGTCGTCCTTGCCATCGGCCTGCAGCGCCTTGACGGTCATGACGGGCACGGTGGAAGGCCCGGTGTACTGGGCGCTGGCGCCGGCTGCGCTCAGGCCCAGCGCGGCGGCGAGGGCGGTGGTGGTCAGGATGCGTTGCATGTGCGTTCTCCGTGGATGTGGATCGAGGGGCGACTGCAACCATGATGCGCGGGCCCGCCTGAACCGGTGCTGAACGGGGGGCGGGCTGCGACGCATTATGATGCGGGTTTCGCCGATTCTCCAACGGACCCCGGATTGCGTTTCCTTCACACTGCCGACTGGCATCTCGGCCGCCTCTTCCATGCGCGCAGCCTGCTGGAAGACCAGGCCCATCTCCTCGACCAGTTTGTCGCACTGGTCCGCAACGAGCGCCCGGATGCGGTGCTGATCGCCGGCGACGTCTATGACCGCGCCGTGCCGCCGCCCGAGGCGGTGGCCCTGCTCGACGATGTGCTGGGCCGCATCGTGGTCGATGCCGGCGTGCCGGTGGTGATGATCGCGGGCAATCACGACAGCGCGCAGCGGCTGGAATTTGGCGCGCGGCTGATGCGCGCGCAGGGGCTGCACGTGGCTGGCCGCACGCTGCCCGCGGCCAGTTGCGTGCGCCTGCATGATGCGCACGGCGAAGTCCGCGTCTATGCGCTGCCGTATGCCGAGCCAGCCGTGGTGCGCGATGCGATCGGCACCGAGATGCCGTCGCATGAAGCGGCCTTGCGCGCGCAGCTCGAGGCCATCCGCGCGGTGCATCCGCCAGGCGTGCGCGCGGTGGTGGTGGGCCATGCCTTCGTGGTGGGCGGCGCCGCCAGCGAATCGGAGCGGCCGCTGTCCGTGGGCGGCAGCGGCGCCGTGGCCGCGGAACTGTTCGCCGGCTTCGACCTGGTTGCGCTCGGCCACCTGCACCGGCCGCAGACGCTGGGCGGCGGACGCATCCACTACGCCGGCTCGCTGCTGAAATACTCGCTGTCGGAATGCGCGCACCAGAAGTCGGTATCGCGCATCGAACTGGATGCGGACGGGACCGTCGCCATCACGCCGCTGACGCTGCAGCCGCTGCGCGACGTGCGCGTGGTCGAAGGCGAGCTGGCGCAATTGCTGGCTGCCGGTGCCGACGATGCGCGGCGCGAGGACTACATCCACGCGCGTCTCACCGATACCGGCGCGCTGCTGGACCCGATGGCCCGGTTGCGCCGGGTCTATCCCAACGCGCTGGCAATCGAGCGCACGGTGCTGGCGCGCAGCGGCGTGGCGTCGGAGGCCGGACGCAAGCTGCGGCAGCTGGGCACGGGCGAGCTGTTCGCCAGTTTCTTCCGCGAAGTGGCCGATGCCGAGCTGGACCCCGACCAGCGTGCCGCGCTGGACCAGGTGCTGGCCGGTATCGCCGCGGCGGAGCGGGAGTCGGCATGAGACCGCTGCATCTGACGCTGCAGGCGTTCGGTCCCTTTGCCGCGACCGAGGCGATCGATTTCACGCGGCTGGGCGAGCAAGCCTTCGTGCTGATCCATGGCCCCACCGGCGCGGGCAAGACCACGCTGCTCGATGCCATCTGCTTTGCGCTGTACGGCGACACCTCCGGCGGCGAGCGCAGCGCGCAAGCCATGCGCAGCGCCAATGCGGCAGCGGGCTTGCGCACCGAGGTGACGCTGACCTTTAGCCTGGGCGCGCAGCGCTGGCGCGTGGTGCGCTCGCCTGTGCAGGAGCGCCCCAAGCAGCGCGGAGAGGGCTGGGTGACGGAGCCGGCCAGGGCGCAACTGGACCTGCACGACGGCAATGGCTGGGTCAGCAAGGCCAGCCAGCCGGGCAAGGTCACCGATGCCGTGCGCGAGTTGCTGGGCTTCGACAGCGCGCAGTTCCGCCAGGTCATCGTGCTGCCGCAGGGGCGCTTTCGCGAGCTGCTGACCGCCAGTTCGCAGGCGCGGCAAGCCATCCTGGAACGGCTGTTCCGCACCGAGCTGTACCGCCGCGTGGAAGAGCTGCTGAAGACCGAGGCCGCCAGCATCCGGCGCGGCGCCGAGCGCATCGCCATCCAGCGCGAAGAAGCCCTGCGGCAGGCCGGGGTGGAATCGGCCCCAGCGTTGGCCGACGGCATCGCGACCATGCACGCCGCGCTGCAGGCGCTGCAAGGCCAGGAGCAGGGTGCTCGCGCCGCGCAGGCCGCCGCGCAGGCCGCGCTCGCGGCCGGCGAACAGGTGGCGGCGCGCTTGCAGGAGCGCCAGCAGGCGCAGGCCGCCCATGCCGCGCTGCTGGCACGGCAGGCCGCCATGGACGACCAGCGTGGCCGCTTGCAGGCAGCGCAGCGCGCCGCGCGCGTGATGCCGGCGGTGCAGGCCGCACAGGCCGCGCAGCGCGATCACGCCGCCGGCGCCGCGGCATTGGCGCAGGCGACCGGGCACGCGGCGCGCGCCGGGCAGCGGGCCATGGAGGCCGCCGCAGCCTTGCAGGCGCAGGTGCAGCAGGCCGACGCACGCCAGGCGGCGCAGCGCCGCGTTGCGCAACTGGAAGCGATGCTGCCGCGCGCACAGCGGCTGGGCGCGTTGCAGCGCGCCCTGCATGAGGCCGAAGCCAGGCAGGCCGCCGCTGCCACCGCGCGCGATCGCGCAGCGGCGCGGCTTGAGGCCTGCCGTACTGCCGCCGTGACCGCTGAATCGGCACTGGGACAGGCGCAGCTTGCCGCGGCACAGGCACAGGCCAGCGCCTTGCAGTTGGCCGCGCTGCAGGAACGCGCGCGGCAATTCGAACGATATCGACAAGCGGCGCGTTCGCTGGACGCCGCGAACATGCAGGCCGCGGGCTACGCTCAAGCCGAACAGCATGCGCGGCAACAGCGCGACCGCTGCCGCACCGCGCTGGCCGAAGCCGAAGCCGCGTGGCGCGCCGGGCAGGCCGCGCGCCTGGCGCAAACGCTGGCGTCGGGCGATGCCTGCCCGGTCTGCGGCAGCACCGCGCATCCCGAGCCGGCGCGGCACATAGCGCAGCCGCTGTCGGACCTGGCGCTGGAGGCCGCGCGCCAGGCCCTGCTGGAAGCGGAAGCCGAAGCGGTGCGCTGTGCCGGCCAGCACCAGGCCGCGCAACTGGCGATCGCCCAGGCACGCGAGCGGCTGGAAGAGCTGGCCGCGGCACTGGGCGATGCCAGCGAGGCCGCGGCCGCCGGTGTCAGCGCTGACATCGCAACGCGGCAAGCGGCGCTGGCGCAGCAGCGGCAGGAATCGGCCAGCCTCGCGCAACGCGAGGCGGCGATCGCGGCCTCGCGCGCGGCGCGCGACAGCGCCGAAGCCGGGCACCGCAATGCCGTTGCCGCGGCCGATGCCGCGGCGCAGGCACTGGCCCATTGCCGCGGCGAATGGCAGGCCGAGAGCGCGCAGGTGCCCGACGATTCGCGCGATCCGGTGGCATTGGGCGAGGCACTGCGCCAGGCCCAGGCCGCGCTGGCCGGACTTGAGCAGGCGCTGGCAACGGCCCAGGCGGCCGAGCGGCAGGCCGCTGCGGAAGCTGCCGGTGCGCAGGCCGCGCTGGTGTCGGCACGGCAGTCTCAGGCGCAGGTCGCTGAACGCCTGGCCAGCGCCGACGCGGCATTGGCGCACGCGCTCGCGCAGCATGGCTTTGCCGATGCCCGCGCGCATGCCGACGCCTGCCTGGACGATGACGCCATGCAAGCGCTGGACGCCACGCTGCGCACGTTCGACAGCCAACTGGCTGCCGCGGCCGACCGGCGCGAACGCGCGGAAGCTGCCGCGCAAGCGCTCGATGCGCCCGACCTGGACGGGCTGCGCGCGGCGCTGGCGGCTTCGGCGGCGACGGTGGAGGACCTGGTGCGGCAGCAGGCCGAGCGCGGCCGTTCCCGCGACGCGCTGCTGCAATGCCAGCAGCGGTTGCAGCAACTGGACCGCGAAGGCCGCGACATCGAAGCCCGCTTTGCCGTGCTGGGCCGGCTGGCCGAAGTGGCCAACGGCAACAACCCGCGCCGCATGACGTTCCAGCGCTTCGTGCTGGCCACCCTGCTCGACGAGGTGCTGGAAGCCGCTTCCGCGCGCCTGCTGGCGATGAGCCGCGGCCGCTATGTGCTGCAGCGCGTGCGCGAGCAGGCCGACCAGCGCAGCGCCGGCGGGCTCGATATCGAAGTGTTCGACCACGATACCGGCGCGGCGCGGCCGGCCAACACGCTGTCAGGCGGGGAAGGCTTCCTGGCCTCGCTGTCGCTGGCGCTGGGCCTGGCCGACGTGGTGCAGTCGCGCGCGGGCGGCATCCAGCTTGACACCCTGTTCGTCGACGAAGGCTTTGGCACGCTCGATCCCGAAAGCCTGGACTTCGCCCTGCGCACGCTGCTGGACCTGCAGCAGGCCGGGCGGCTGGTCGGCATCATCTCGCACGTGACAGAGCTGCGCGAACGCATCGACGTGCGGCTGGAAGTGCGGCCCGGCTCGGGCGGCAGCCGCGTGGTGTTGAGCGGGATGCCGGCCGCGGCCTAGACGGGAAGGGCAGGAGGCGCGGTGAAGCGAGAGTTCAGGCGACGACGGCCTGGCGGCAGCGAATCGCCATCACCTGCGCTTCGAAAGCGCGGGCGGCCGCACGGGCCAGGCGCGCGCGCCGCGAAAGCGCCGGCGTGGGAGACTGCGTGAGGGCGCCGGTTGCGGCAGGCGCCATTACGGCGGGCATCGGGTGCAGGTCCATTGCCCAGGCATTGCGGGTGACATGCAAGATGCGGGCGAGCGCTGCTGCATGGGGCGTGGAAGAAAACGGGAGATTGGCGGTGGCCATGGTGACGGTTCCTCGTTCTTGTATGTTGCCAGGCGGGGCCTGCTCAGCCGGGTGGTCCGGTGGCTGCTGTGCCGGCACTGCCTTTGTTCCTGATTCAACGATAGGCCCGCCCGGCCTCGCGCCCTATCCCGTGCGGGCCGATTGTGATGTCGGCTGTGTCCTACAAAGGGGGTGTCTGCATCACCTTGCGCGCTGATCGCACAAACTGGTTGGCCGACCGCGCGGTCGGCTTGACCGTCGTCGACGGCCAGGTGTAATCTGTTCATTCTGCGAATTCAAGTTCGTATATCGAACATTTCGGGACACCGAGGTTCGATTGACGAGTGCCTGGTTCCACCTCGACCAAAGCAGAGCACGCGCAGACTGCTGGACTCGTTCACCGGGCAGCCCAAGCCGCCCGCCGCAACGAACATCCTTCCGGCAGGACTACCGGAGACCGTCTTTCATGCGCCGCGGCTTGCGGCCCGCTCCGGTAAGCCTGGCGGATCTTCCGACCTGGAACGCAAGTGATCAACAAGCTATACGACTCGGTGGAAGCGGCGGTTGCCGGCATCCACGACGGCGCCACCATCCTGACCGGCGGCTTCGGCCTGGCAGGCATGCCCGCGGAACTGATCGACGCGCTGATCGCGCAAGGCGCGCGCGACCTCACCATCGTCAACAACAACGCCGGCAACGGCGATACCGGGCTGGCCGCGCTGCTCAAGGCCAGGCGCGTGCGCAAGATCATCTGCTCGTTCCCGCGCCAGGCGGATTCCTACGTGTTCGATTCGCTCTACCACGCCGGCGAGATCGAGCTGGAACTGGTGCCGCAGGGCAACCTGGCCGAGCGCATCCGCGCAGCCGGCGCCGGCATCGGCGGCTTCTTCACCCGCACCGCGTATGGCACGCCGCTGGCCGAAGGCAAGGAAACGCGCATCATCGACGGCCAGGGCTATGTGTTCGAAACCCCGATCCACGCCGACTTCGCGCTGATCAAGGCCGATACCGCCGACCGCTGGGGCAACCTGACCTACCGCAAGACCGCGCGCAACTTCGGCCCGATCATGGCGATGGCCGCCAAATGCGCCATCGTGCAAGTCAGCCACGTGGTCGAGCTGGGCGAGATGGACCCCGAGCACATCGTCACGCCGGGCCTGTTCGTCAAGCGTGTCGTCAAGGTCGCCTGAGCGCGAATACAGGAGAAACAGCATGCAACGCCTGACCCGCGATCAGATGGCCGCCCGCGTGGCCAAAGACATTCCCGACGGTGCCGTGGTCAACCTCGGCATCGGCCTGCCCACCCTGGTCGGCAACCACCTGCCGGCCGACAAGGAAATCCTGCTGCACAGCGAGAACGGCCTGCTCGGCATGGGCCCCGCGCCCGCCGCCGGTGAAGAGGACGGCGACCTGATCAATGCCGGCAAGCAGCCGGTGACGATCAAGCCGGGCGGCTCGTACTTCCACCACGCCGATTCATTCGCGATGATGCGCGGCGGCCATCTCGACTTCTGCGTGCTGGGCGCGTTCCAGGTGTCGCAGCAGGGCGACCTGGCCAACTGGCACACCGGCGCACCGGGCGCCATTCCCGCTGTGGGCGGCGCGATGGACCTGGCGATCGGCGCCAAGCAGGTGTTCGTGATGATGGAGCACCTGACCAAGCAGGGCGAAAGCAAGATCGTGCCGCAATGCACCTATCCGCTGACCGGCATCGGCTGCGTGACGCGCATCTACACTGACCTTGCCACCATCGACGTGACGGCCGACGGCCTGGTCGCGCGCGACCTGGTGGAAGGCCTTGGCTTTGACGAACTGCAGCGCCTGACCGGCGTGCCCCTGAAGCAGGCCTGAGCGCCCGCATCGATATCCATCACAACGAGAGAGAGACGCACCATGACCGAAGCCTTTATCTGCGACGCCATCCGCACCCCCATCGGCCGCTACGGCGGCAGCCTGTCCGCGGTGCGCGCGGACGACCTCGGCGCGGTGCCGCTGAAGGCGCTGATGGCCCGTAACGCCAACGTCGACTGGAAGGCCATCGACGACGTGATCTACGGCAACGCCAACCAGGCCGGCGAAGACAACCGCAACGTGGCGCGCATGTCGTCGCTGCTGGCGGGCCTGCCGCAGGACGTGCCGGGCGCCACCATCAACCGCCTGTGCGGCTCCGGCATGGACGCCACCGGCACCGCCGCGCGCGCGATCAAGGCTGGCGAAGCCAACCTGATGATCGCCGGTGGCGTGGAAAGCATGAGCCGCGCCCCGTTCGTGATGGGCAAGGCCACCAGCGCGTTCTCGCGCGATGCGCAAATCTTCGACACCACCATCGGCTGGCGCTTCATCAACCCGGCGATGCGCGCCGCCTACGGCGTGGACTCGATGCCCGAGACCGCCGAGAACGTCGCCACCGACTACAAGATCAGCCGCGAAGACCAGGACCTGATGGCGCTGCGCAGCCAGGAAAAGGCCTCGCGCGCACAGGCCGACGGCACGCTGGCCCAGGAAATCACCGCGGTCACGATTGCGCAGAAGAAGGGCGACCCCATCGTGGTCGAGCGCGACGAGCACCCGCGTGCCACCAGCATGGAAGCGCTGGCCAAGCTGCGCGGCGTGGTCCGCCCTGACGGCACCGTCACCGCGGGCAATGCCTCGGGCGTGAACGACGGCGCCTGCGCCATCCTGCTGGCGAGCGAAGCCGGCATCAAGCAACATGGCCTGACCCCGCGCGCGCGCATCGTCGGCATGGCCACCGCCGGCGTGGCGCCGCGCGTGATGGGCATCGGCCCGGCACCGGCCACGCAGAAGCTGATGAAGCAACTGGGCATGACGCTGGACCAGATCGACGTGATCGAACTGAACGAAGCGTTTGCCGCGCAAGGCCTGGCCGTGCTGCGTGAACTGGGC
Source organism: Cupriavidus taiwanensis LMG 19424 (assembly GCF_000069785.1). NCBI lineage: Bacteria > Pseudomonadati > Pseudomonadota > Betaproteobacteria > Burkholderiales > Burkholderiaceae > Cupriavidus > Cupriavidus taiwanensis. Next base: position 227,739 of record NC_010530.1, read on the forward strand.
ATCGCCGACGACGACAAGCGCGTCAACCCCAACGGGGGCGCGATCGCGCTGGGCCACCCGCTCGGCATGAGCGGCGCGCGCCTGGTGACCACCGCGATGTACCAGCTGCACCGCACCGGCGGCCGCTTCGCGCTGTGCACGATGTGCATCGGCGTGGGCCAGGGTATTGCGATGGTGATCGAGCGCGTCTGAGCGCGGCGGTTGTGAATTGCTGAGTGTTGTCTCCCCTCTCCCGCTTGCGGGAGAGGGGCGGGGAGAGGGCAGGCGCAGGTCAAGCACGACAAGCCTGCACTCCGTGGCGGCTCCCGCCCTCTCCCGAACCCTCTCCCGCAAGCGGGAGAGGGAGCAGGACAGCGGTAGTTTTTATTGAGTGAGTCCCAAAGATGTCCCTCCCCGTAGCCACCCTCGTCACCGGCGGCAGTGCCGGCATCGGCCGCGCCATCTGCGAAATGCTGCTGGCGGATGGCGTGACCCAGGTCGTCAATGTCGACTACGCCGCGCCGGCGTGGTCCCATCCCAACATGACCTTCTTCCAGGCGGACCTGACCGACGCCGAGGCGACCCGCGCCGCGGCGGAACAGGTAACGTCGCGCTTCGCGGTCACGCGCCTGGTGAACAATGCCGGCGCCACCCGCCCCGGCACCGCCGATACCGCCACCGTTGCCGACCTGGACTACGTGACCGGCCTGCACCTGCAAGCCCCGCTGCTGTTGCTGCAAGCCTGCCTGCCGGCGATGCGCGCCGCAGGCTTCGGCCGCATCGTCAACATGGCCTCGCGCGCCGCGCTGGGCAAGCCCGAGCGCGTGGTGTACTCGGCCACTAAGGCCGGCCTGATCGGCATGACCCGCACGCTGGCGATGGAACTGGGCGGCGACGGCATCACCGTCAACGCGGTAGCCCCGGGGCCGATCGCCACCGAGCTGTTCCGCAAGAGCAATCCGGAAGGCGCTGAGCAGACCAGGCGCATCCTTGCCAGCATCACCGTCAAGCGCATGGGCACCCCGGAAGACGTCGCGCGCGCCGCGCTGTTCTTCCTGTCGCCCGACAACGGCTTCGTCACCGGCCAGGTGATGTACGTGTGCGGCGGCACCACGCTGGGCGTTGCGCCGGTCTAAACACCGGCAGGCCCGCGCGACTCAAGCATTCAACAAGAAGAGACGTTAACCAAGCGTCACGCATGGCGGCCCGCAAACGGGCCGCCCACCGGAAGCGCGCGTGTGCGTGCCTTCCGTTCGGGAACGGCAATCACGCCATTCAGCACAACCTCCCGCGGTACCCATCACCGCCGGAACGACATAGCACCGGAGCATTACCGATGAGACAAGATTCCCAGACCTCCACCACGCGCCGCCGCCTGCTTGCCGCCGGCGTGGCACTGGCCACCGCCATCGCCGGCTTTGCCGGCGCGGCCCACGCGCAGGGCGGCTACCCGACCAAGCCGATCACGCTGATCGTGCCGTTCTCGGCCGGCGGCACCACCGACATCCTGGCCCGCATCGTCGGCCTGCAGCTGGGCAAGGCGCTCGGCCAGCCGGTGGTGATCGACAACCGTCCGGGCGCGGGCGGCAACATCGGCGCCTCGCTGGCCGCCAAGGCCCCGGGCGACGGCTACACGCTGTTCATGGGCACCATCGGCACGCACGCGATCAACCAGTCGCTGTACTCCAAGCTGCCGTACGACCCGGTCAAGGACTTCGCCCCGATCACCCGCGTGGCGATGGTGCCGAACCTGGTGGTCGCCAACCCGAAGGTGCCGGTCAACAACATCAAGGAACTGATCGCCTACGTCAAGGCCAACCCGGACAAGCTGTCGTACGGCTCGTCGGGCAGCGGCTCCTCGATGCACCTGTCGGGCGAACTGTTCAACTCGATGACCGGCCTGCACATCCAGCACATTCCGTACAAGGGCAGCGCCCCCGCCGTGAACGACCTGTTGGGCAACCAGATCGGCCTGATGTTCGACAACATGCCGTCGTCGTACCCGCACGTGAAGGCGGGCAAGCTGCGCGCGCTGGCCGTGACCTCGGCCAAGCGCTCGCCGGCGCTGCCCAACGTGCCGACCGTGGCGGAATCTGGCGTGCCGGGCTATGAAGCGACCTCGTGGTTCGCGCTGTACGCCACCGGCGGCACGCCGCAGGCCATCGTCGACCGCCTCAATGCCGAGGTGGTGAAGATCCTGGCCATGCCCGACGTGAAGAAGCAGATGGCCGACCAGGGCGCCGAGCCCAACCCGGAAAAGCCGGCCCAGCTGGCCGCGTTCATGAAGTCGGAAACGGCAAAGTGGGCGAAGGTGGTGAAGGCTTCGGGGGCGACGGTGGATTGAGTCGTGCCCGCTGTAGCGACGGCGCCTCGCGTGCGACGCGAGGCGCCGCCAGTGAATGCCCCCAGGCCTGCGGCGTGGGGGCAGTTTTCTTTGGTCAGGCCTTCAGCGCATCGACCGTCGGATGGTCTTGAAGCCAGCGGGCGCGCCGCTCGAACAGGTCGGGGACGGCAAGGTTCACGGCGCGGATCGCGTCGTCAAGCTCGCCGGACAGCAGCATTCCCCCGTCGACCACCACGCGCCCGGCAACCATGGTCAGGTCGACATCGCCGCCCTGCACCGCGTGCACCAGGTTGTGATGAAGGTTGCCTGTTGCGCCGCCCAGCAGCGGCGTCATGCGCGGCGTGTCGGTGCGCACGGCGATCAGGTCTGCCTGCTTGCCGGCTTCGAGCGAGCCGGTATCGCGGTCCAGCCCCAGGGCGCGCGCGCCGTCGATGGTGGCCATGCGGCACACCGACCACGCATCAAGCGCGGAAGCATCCAGCGTTGACAGCTTGGCCAGCAGCGACGCGGTCTTCATCTCCTCGAACATGTCGAGGTTGTTGTTCTCCTTCTCGCCATCGGTGCCCAGGCCGACGGCAATGCCGGCGGCGCGCATCCGTTCCACCGGCGCGGCGCCGCTGGCCAGCTTCATGTTGCTGACCGGATTGTGCGCCACGCCGGCGCCGCGCCGGGCCAGGATCCCGATCTCGTCATCGTCCAGCCACACGCCATGCGCCAGCAAGACCCGCGGTGCGTCCAGCAAGCCGAACTCCTGCAACGCCTGCACCGGGCGCATGCCGTGCCGCCGCAGCGTCTCTTCCACATCGAAGCGGCTTTCATTGCTGTGCGTATGGAAACCGACCTGGTGGCGCTGGCTGATCTCGGTGCAACGGCGCCATGCCTGCGGCGTGGCATAGAACATATGCTCCAGCCCCACCCAGGTGGCGCATCTGCAGACCAGCGAATACCTCAAGTGCCCGAAGCGGTGGCACCTGCAGAGCCAGGTGGCGCTGATCGACCTGCTGCGCCAGGGCATCGGCTGGTCGATGGTGCCGCGACGACTGATCGCTGCTGAACTGGCGTCGGGCGAGCTGGTCGAGTTGCGGCTGGCGGCTTATCCGTTCACGGAGTGGACCGCGGGCCTGGATCTGCTGTGGAATGCCGAGGCCAACACCGGTGTGGTGGGCGCGTGGCTGAAAGCGGAGATCATGCGCACGCGGATTGTGGTGTAGGCAGGCGGGCTAAGGATTTGCCAAAGCCTGCCGTAAGACAGAACGGCGATCCGTGCGCCCCGCCGCGCCAGCTCTTGATCCATATTGACTTTCCCTGGCAGGACTCGGTGTAGCATGGCGCGCCGCGGGCCGCCATGGTGCGCGTGCGCCAATGGCATCCGCTCAATCACAACAGGGAGAAATCAAGTGAAAACCATGAAATCGTGCTGCCTGCTCGGCGCGGCAGCCGCCGCGCTGCTGCTGGCAGGCTGCGCCACCGAAACCTCGACCGCCTTGCCGGTGCAGAAGGTGGAAAGCGCCAGCCGGCCGTATAACGGCGTGCGCACGCCGATTGCCGTCGGCAAGTTCGACAACCGTTCCAACTACATGCGCGGCGTGTTCTCGGACGGCATCGACCGCCTGAGCGGGCAGGCCAAGACCAGCCTGGTGACCCATCTGCAGCAGACCAACCGCTTCAATGTGCTGGAGCGCGAGAACCTGGAAGAGATCAAGCGCGAGGCAGCGATCAAGAACCAGGCGCAACGCCTCAAGGGCGCCGACTACGTGGTCACCGGCGATATCACCGAGTTCGGCCGCAAGGAAGTGGGCGACGTGCAGTTGTTCGGCATCCTCGGCCGTGGCCGCGAGCAGGTGGCGTATGCCAAGGTCAATCTCAACATCGTCAACATCAACACCTCGGAAGTCGTCTATGCCACGCAAGGCGCGGGCGAATACAAGCTGTCGAACCGCGAGGTGATCGGTTTTGGCGGCACGGCCAGCTACGACTCGACGCTCAACGGCAAGGTCATGGACCTGGCCATGCGCGAGGCCGTGAACAACCTGGTCAGCGCCATCGAGACGGGCGCCTGGAAGCCGGCCCAGCAATAAGCGCACGGTCGCGGCGCCAATTCCAACGCAACGAGAACAACAATGATGAACACGGTCATGCTGCATCGCGCAGCATTATTGTCGGCCGCCGGCAGCCTCCTGCTTGCCGGCTGCGCGGCGCCCAAGCCCATGTACCAGTGGGAGGGCTATCAAACGCAGGTGTACGAGTATTTCAAGGGAGAATCCAGGGAAGCGCAGATTACCGCGCTGGAAAGCGGCCTGCAGAAGATCCAGGCGCAGAGCGGGTCGGTGCCGCCGGGCTATCACGCCCAGCTTGGCTTGCTGTACCTGAACACCGGCAAGGGCGACCAGATGATCAAGGAATTCCAGACCGAAAAGACGCTGTTTCCGGAGTCGGCGCCTTATATGGATTTCCTGCTGAGGAACGTCAAGAGCGATACCCGCACCGAGATCAAGACCGGCGCCGCCGCCGGCAAGGATAGTGGTACCGCCACCACCACCGCCACCACCACCACCGCCACCACCGCAAGGAGCGCCCAATGATGCGCCGGCTCCTTACCTATGTCGCGGGCGTGGCCATGGCCATGCTGTTCGCCGGCTGCGCCGTGCCGACCAAGCAGGTGGATTACTCCGCGTTCAAGTCCAGCCGGCCGCGCTCGATCGTGGTGTTGCCGCCGCAGAATACGTCGCCGGACATCAAGGCCACCTATGCCATGCTGTCGCAAGCCACCTTCCCGCTGGCGGAATCGGGCTACTACGTGTTCCCCGTGGCCGTGGTCGACGAAACCTTCCGGCAGAACGGCCTGACGGTGCCGGACGACATCCATGCCGTGCCGCCGGCCAAGCTGCATGAGATCTTCGGGGCAGACGCCGCGCTGTACATCACCGTGACCGAGTACGGATCCCGCTACCAGATCCTCAGCAGCGTCACGCGCGTTGCGGCCAACGCCAAGCTGGTCGACCTGAAGAAAGGCGACGTCCTGTGGTCCGGCACCGCGGTGGCGGCCACCGACAGCTCCAGCAGCGGCGGCGGGCTGATCGGCATGCTGATCAGTGCGGCCATCACGCAGGCGATGAACCACACCATGGACGCCAGCTACACCGTTGCCGGCAGCACCAGCTTCCGTCTGCTGGCAGCGGGCCAGCCCGGCGGCCTGCTGTATGGGCCGCGCTCGCCCAAATACCAATCCGACTAAGTCGTCCGAAGTCGTCTGGCCGAGGCGGCACGAGCCGTGCTGCCTCAGCCGGTGATCGCGGCGATATCGCGCTTCAGCCGTGCAAACCAGAAGCGCAACAGCCGGTTCGACAGCACCGCCGGCAGCGAGCCCGCCAGGATCCGGTAGACCCCGCTGCGCGGCAGCCGCGACGCCCTGGCGGGATCGAGCCAGTCTTCATTGCGCACCAGGCGCTTCAGCGTCTCCATGCCGATCAGCACCGGCCACAGGCAGGCCAGCCGCAGCCTGACGAAGCGCGCCGGGATGGCCAGCGTATAGGCCAGCGCTTGGTCGAAGTGTTCCAGCGTGTGGCGCACCAGCTCGAACATCAGCGGGCGCGCGCGCGTGGAGGCGTCCGGGCGCAGCAGGTCCTGCGCGTGCAGACCGTGCCGCTCCAGCATCGTTTGCGGCAGGTAACAGCGGCCGATGCGCAAATCCTTGCCGCAGTCGCGCAGCACATTGGTCATCTGCAGGGCTTTGCCAAAGCGAATCCCGTGGCGCAGCATGGTCTCGGTGTCGCCGATCGCGCCCTGCATGTGGGCGGCGGCCATGCGGGTCCAGAATTCGCCCACGCAGCCTGCGACCAGGTAGGTGTAGTGGTCCAGCTCTTCCACCTTGCGCAGAGAGACGATGTGCCCCGCGCGTTCATCGGGGAACGTGCGCAGGTCGAACTCCATCCCTTCTGTCAGCGTCGACACGATCTGCCGCACCGCGGTGCGGTCTGCCGGCTCCAGTTGCGCCAGCGCCGCCAGCGCGTGTTCAACCGACTCGAGCAGGATGCGTTCGTCGGACTGCTCCTGCCGGCTTGCCACTTCCGCGGCGAAGTCGGGCATTGACGCCGCCCTGGCATTCACGCCGTTGACCTGCTCGCGTAGCGACAACAGCAATGCCAGCCGCCGTTCCGGTGCGATCAGCGCGGTATCCGCAATGGTGTCCGCGGCGCGTGCGAGCAGATAGGCCAGCCCCACCGGATCCCGCATGCGCGCGGGCAGCACGCGCAGCGTCAGGTAGAACGAACGCGACACGCCTTTAAGCAGCGGACCGAGGAGGAATTCCCGGCTGGTGTCGCGCATGGGTGGTGACCTGTCCCTTGAGAAATTGGCGTGGATGCGCCCGCTCGGCAATGCCGCGGACCGGCACATTGTACCTGCGGCGTCGCTCGCCCCTTGTCACAAAGGGGAAAGTCCGGGGCATGCAAGGGAAAGCGGAAAGTCGCACCGGCCTGATCGCCGGGGTGCGCGCCGCCTGCCCCGAAATGGTCATCCAAGGACATTGACTTGCCAGTTGGCGACACCCGCGGCGCAGGGGGCTTACACGTTGCTTAGGGCGATGCCTTGCACAGATAGCGCTCGAACCATTGCGCCGCCAGGCGGGCCACCGACTGCAGCGCGCCGGGCTCTTCGAACAGATGGGAAGCGCCGGGGACGATCACCAGCTTCTTCGGACATGCCAGCTGGGCGAAGGCCGACTCGTTCCGTTCCAGCACGCTGACATCGAGCCCGCCCACGATCAGCATGGTCGGTGTCGGCAGGGTGGCCAGGGCGTCGGCGCCTGCCAGGTCGACCCTGCCGCCGCGCGAGACGATGGCGCCGATCGGGATTGGCGACAGGCTGGCGGCGCGAATCGATGCGGCGGCACCAATGCTGGCACCGAAGTAGCCCAGCCGAGCTGGCATGCCGGCCTGCTGCGTGACCCAGCTGGTGGCATGGGCAAGCCGCTCGGCCAGTAACGCAACGTCGAAGCGGATCGCCTGCACCTGGTCTTCGTCGGGCAGCAGCAGATCCATCAGCAAGGTTCCGATGCCGCAGCGATTGAGTTCGGCTGCCACGTAGCGATTGCGCGGGCTATGGCGCGAACTGCCGGTGCCGTGCGCGAACAGCACCAGTGCCGCGGCGCCCGGTGGCAGCGCGAGCACGCCTTGCAAGATCACGCCGGCGGCCGGGATCGTCACCTCGGTGATGTTGGCATCGCCATGCATGGCGCTGGCCTCCCATGGATGTCACGGATGCGGCCCCGATGTGCAGGGCGTGAGAACCGGCCGCATCGCCATTCACTATAGGGCGGGCATGGCAGCGGGGCCAGCCAACGGCATCGCAGTGATAGCTGCAGGTTGACCATCCTGGGTAAAGCGATAAGAATTTGCGATCACAGGCACGAGCCTGTCCTTGCATCCCCGCCTTCGTCCTTCCCATGATCCCACCCGTCAGCACCCTCCACGGCCGCCTCAAGATGCAGCACCTGCGCCTGCTGCTCGCCGTGGAAGAGCGCGGCTCGCTGCGCCAGGCCGCGGAAGCACTGACGCTGACGCAGCCCGCGGTCAGCAAGATGCTGCAGGACATGGAAGACCTGCTCGGCGTGCCATTGTTCGAGCGCCATGCGCGCGGGCTGCGGCCGACGCGGTTCGGGCTGGCGGCGACGCGCTACGCGCGGCTGGTGTTTGCGGATATGGGGGGCTTGCGCGACGAGCTGGTGGCGCTGGAGTCGGGCAAGATCGGCCGCGTGCGCGTGGGCGCGGTGATGGCGCCGACGCCGGGGCTGCTTGCCGACGTGATCCGGCAACTCAACCGCGATCATCCGCGGCTGGAGGTGGCGGTGCATGTCGAGACCAGCGACGTGCTGATGCCGCAGCTCGAGCGCGACCAGCTCGATCTTGTGCTGGGCCGGGTGCCGGATGGCTGGGACAGCAGCGGGCTGGCGTTCGAGCAACTGGGCGACGAGGGGCTGGCGATCGTGGTCGGGCCGCAGCATCCGCTGGCACGGCGGCGCAAGCTGACGTTCGCAGAGCTGACGCGCTACCCGTGGATCATGCAGCCGCGCCCCAGCCCGATGCGCGCGCTGATCGACCGCTCGTTCGAGGACGCCGGCGTGCCGGCGCCGCCGTCGACCATCGAAACCGCGGCGGTGCTGATGACCACCTCGTTGCTGGCGGACAGCGAGCTGATCGCGGTGTTGCCGGAGTCGGTGGCGGCCTACTATGGCAGGCTCGGCGCGCTGGCGGTGTTGCCGCTGCCGCTGCCGCGCAAGCTGGGGCCCTATGGCATCGTCACGCGGCGGGGCCGCCCGCCGACCGCATCGATGAGCCTGCTGATCGATGCGTTGCGGGCGCTGTCGCGCTAGGGCGCCAGGACTTCAGCCGGCGCAGCCAGGCAGCTTGCCGTCCACGCGCCAGCTGTGGCGTTGCGGGCTGTCGGGGCACAACGACGCGGGCAACAGGCCTGCCGGCATGTCCTGGTAGCAGACCGGGCGCAGGAAACGTGCGATGGCCAGGCTGCCGACCGAGGTGCTGCGGCCGTCGGAAGTGGCCGGCCACGGGCCGCCATGCACCATCGCATGGCCGACTTCCACGCCGGTGCCGAAGCCGTTGACCAGGAGGCGCCCCGCCAGCCGTTCCAGCGCGGGAAGGAACGCGCGGGCCGCGTCGTGGTCGGCGTCATCCAGATGCAGCGCGGCGGTCAGCTGGCCTTCCAGTGCGTCGATGACGCCGCGCATCTCGGCGAGATCGCGGCAGCGCACCACCAGCGCGGCGGCGCCGAAGACTTCGTGGCGCAGCGCGGGGTCGGCGAGGAAGGCGGCGGCGTCGGTGGCGAACAGTGCCGCCTGTCCCTGGGTGGCCGATCCCGCCGGACCGCGCGCGACAGTCTGTACCTGGGCGTGCCCGGCGAGCGACGCCACACCGGCGCAATAGGCGCGATGGATGCCGGGAGTCAGCATGGTCGCCGCCGGCAGCGTGGCCAGCCGCGCCGAAGCGGCCTGCAGGAAGCGGTCCAGGTTGTCCCCTGCAACGGCCAGCACCAGGCCGGGATTGGTGCAGAACTGCCCGGCGCCCAGCGTCAGCGAATCGGCGAAGGCGGTGCCGATGGCTTCGGCGCGGCTGGCCAGCGCATGCGGGAACAGCAACACCGGGTTGACGCTGCTCATCTCGGCATAGACCGGGATCGGTTCGGCGCGCGCGGCCGCGATCGCCATCAGCGCCATGCCGCCGGCGCGCGAGCCGGTGAAGCCGACGGCCTTGATGCGGCGATCCGCCACCAGCCCTTGTCCGATCTCCAGCCCCGCGTCGAACAGCAGCGAGAAGGTCCCCTCGGGCAGGTCCAGGTCATCGACGGCCTTGCGGATCGCGCGGCCGACCAGCTCCGACGTGCCCGGGTGCGCGGGATGCGCCTTGACGATGACGGGGCAGCCGGCGGCCAGCGCCGATGCCGTATCGCCGCCCGCCACCGAGAAGGCCAGCGGGAAGTTGCTGGCGCCGAACACCGCCACCGGCCCCAGCGGGATCTGGCGCAGGCGCAGGTCCGGGCGCGGCAGCGGCTTGCGTTCGGGCTGGGCCGGATCCACGCGCAGTTCCAGGAAATCGCCCTGGCGCAGCATGTTCGCGAACAGCCGCAGCTGGCCCACGGTGCGGCCGCGCTCGCCCTCGATGCGGGCGCGCGGCAGGCCGGATTCGGCGACGCAGCGGTCGACCAGCGCATCGCCTAGCGCCAGGATGTTGGCGGCGATGGCTTCGAGGAAATCGGCGCGGCGCCCGGGTGCGGTTTCGCGGTAGGGGTCGAATGCTTGCCAGGCGAGGGCGCAGGCGTGGTCGAGCTGCTGCGGCGTGGCGCCGCCGAAGGCGGGTTCCAGTTCGGTGCCGGTGGCGGCGTCGATGGCGTGGAGGGTGCCGTGGGTGCCGCGTAGTGATTGGCGGCCGATCAGGAGGTTGCCGGTGAGGGTCATGGTGGGGTTCGGATAGGCGTTGGCAGGTGTGCGTTCAGAACGGGAAGGGGGCCGGCGCCTCTCGATACGAGGCGCCGGCACATCAAGGACAGTGCCTCACCGCCCCCACCGCAACACCAGCGGATCCAGCCGCCGCGCGATTCGCAGCAGTCCTTCGCGCGTGGCCGGGTGCATTGGCTGCAGCGGGTGGCGTACCGCGTCCGATGCGATCACGCCGCCTTCCTGCATCAGCACCTTGCTGGTCGCCAGCCAGCCCTGGCGGTTTTCATAGTTGATCAGCGGCAGCCATTGCTGGTAGCGCTGCGCGGCCAGTTCCGCGTCGCCGGCCTGCCAGGCATCGAGGATCTGGCGGATGCCGTCGGGAAAGCCCGCGCCGGTCATGGCGCCGGTGGCGCCCGCTTCCAGGTCGGCCATCAGCGTGATGGCCTCTTCGCCGTCCCAGGGGCCGACGATGGCGTCGCCGCCAAGCTCGATCAGCTCGCGCAGCTTGGCCGCGGCCTGTGGCACCTCGATCTTGAAGTACGACACATTGCCGATCTCGCGCGCCATGCGCGCGAGGAACGGCGCGCTCAGCGTGGTGCCGCTGACCGGCGCGTCCTGGATCATGATGGGGATGTCGATAGCGTCCGAGACCGTGGCGAAGAATTCATGGATGCTGCGCTCGGGCATGCGGATGGTGGCGCCGTGGTAGGGCGGCATCACCATCACCATGGCCGCGCCGGCATCCTGCGCCGCGCGGCTGCGCTCGGCGCACAGGCGCGAGCTGAAATGCGTGGTGGTGACGATCACCGGCACGCGGCCGTCGACGTGTTCCAGCACGGTCTTCATCAGCACGTTGCGCTCGTCGTCGCTGAGCACGAACTGCTCGGAGAAATTGGCCAGGATGCAGAGGCCGTGCGAGCCGGCATCGATCATGAAGTCGATGCAGCGGCGCTGGCCGTCCAGGTCGAGCCCGCCTTGCGCGTCGAAGATGGTGGGCGCCACCGGGAATACGCCGCGGTAGACGGTGGGAGTTGGGCTGCGGGTCATGGTCTGTCTCGGGGCTTTCGGTCAATGGGTCGGGCCAATATACGAGCCGCCCGGCCGGCTGTATATTGAAACCTTTCCATCTGGTGATCGCTTTTGCGACTCACTCGCCCTGTCATGAAATCTACCCTGGAAACCGTCATGGGCCGCCTGCGCGTGAAGCAGTTGCAACTGCTGATCGCGCTGGACGAACACGCCTCGCTGCACCAGGCGGCAGCGGCCATGGCGATGACCCAGTCCGCGGCGAGCAAGTCGCTGCAGGAGCTGGAAAGCATGCTGGAGGCCCCGTTGTTCGAGCGCTCCCGGCGCGGCATGCGGCCCAACGCCTTCGGCCATTGCGTGATCCGGCACGCGCGCCAGCTGGTGGCCGACCTGGGCGCGATGTGCGACGAGGTGGCCGGCATCCGCGCCGGCAGCGGCGGCCGCGTCGCCGTCGGCACCATCATGGGCGCGGTCCCCGACGTGCTGGTGCCGGCGCTGGCGCAGTTGCGCCAGGCGCACCCGGAACTGGCGCTGGAAGTGATCGAGGACACCAGCCGCCGCCTGCTGGAACTGCTCGACGACGGCCACCTGGACCTGGTGATCGGCCGCTCGCTGGTCAGCGACGAGCCGGGGCGGTATCACTATCACCCGCTCGGCGACGAGCAGGTGGCGGTGGTGGTGGGGCGCTCGCACCCCGCGCCGCGCACGGCTGCACTGGGCTTTGCCGACCTCAAGGGATATCGCTGGATCACGTATGCCGGCCATATGCCGATGCATGCGCTGCTGCAGCGCGAACTGGACCTGGCCGGCATGAGCTTTCCGGCCAATGCGGTGTCGACCTCGTCGGCGTTCGTCACGGTGGCGATGCTGCAGGGCGATCCCGGCCTGGTATCGCTGCTGCCGGCGGGCGTGGCCGACATGTTCGTGCGCCAGAAGATGCTGCGCATCCTGCCCGTGCGGCTGCAGTCGCGCCAGCAGACCTTCGGCATCGTCACGCGGCGCGGAGGCGGCTTGTCGGCAGCGGCGCGGCAGCTGGTGGCTATCCTGAAAGCAGGCCTGCGCGGACCCGGTGCGGCGCAGGGCAAGGTATAACGTCAGGTGATCGCCAGTTCAAAAAACGTCAGTAGTAGCGAATCGCTGATGCTCCTATAGTCTGGCCATCCGCGCCGCAGAGCCGGACAGCAAACGACGGAGACAGGCAATGAAGACATGGATCGCCGGCGCACTCGCCGGCCTCGCCACGGTGGCCGCGGTGGCCGCGACAACAGGCGCGGCATGGGCCCAGGACACACGGCCGGTGCGGCTGATGGTGGGTGCCGCGCCAGGCGGCGGTACCGACGTGATGGCGCGTATCGTCTCCGACAAGCTCGCCGCGCAGCTGAAGCAGCCGGTGGTGGTGGACAACCGCCCGGGCGCGTCCAATACCATTGCCGCGGACATCACCGCCAAGGCGCCGGCGGACGGCAATACGCTGCTGATGGGCGTGGTCACCTCGCAAGCCATCGCGCCGCACCTGCTCAAGCTGCAGTTCGATCCGCTCAAGGACCTGGCGCCGGTGGCGCTGGTGTCGACCGTGCCCAATGTGCTGGTGGTCAACAATCAGGTGACGGCGCGTGACGTCAAGGCGCTGGTGGCGCAGATCCAGGCGAATCCGGACAAGTTCCGCTACAGCTCGTCGGGGGTCGGCAGCACCCAGCACCTGGCCGGCGCGGCCTTTGCGCGCCAGATCAAGGGCAAGCTGCTGCATGTGCCGTACAAGAGCAGCAGCAGTGCGCTGGTGGATCTGATGGGCGGGCAGGTGGACATGAGCTTCGAGACCATGCCCTCGGTCATCAGCCATATCAAGGCCGGCAAGTTGCGCGCGCTGGCGGTGACCGCCGACCAGCGCTCGGCACTGCTGCCCAACGTACCCACCCTGGCCGAAGCCGGCGTGCCGGGCATCCAGATGAGTGCGTGGTACGGGGTCTATGCCCCGGCCGGCACGCCGCCCGCGACGCTGCAGAAGCTCGGCGCGGCGCTGGCAACGGTCATCAAGGATCCCGACACCGTGCGCCGGCTGGCCGACGTGGGCGCGGTGCCCGGCGCGCTGAACGCGGCGCAGTTCGATGCGTTCTCGCGTGCCGAATATGCGCGGTACGGCAAGCTGATCGCGGAACTGGGCGTCAAGCTCGACCAATAATATTTTCGGAAGCCTCATGCATTCCCGTCCAAGAATCGCCATGGTGCTGGGCGACCCCGCCGGCATCGGTCCCGAACTGATCGCACGCCTGCTGGCCGACCCGGCCAGCAGCGCACAGGCAGATATCCTGCTGATCGCCGACCGTGCCGAATGGCGCCACGGCATGCAGGTCGCCGGGGTCGAGCTGGCCCTGGCCGAGACCGATGTGCCCGCCTTCGCCGCCGATGGCCAGCCCCGCCTGTACCACTGGCAGTTGCCCGACAGCGCGGCCTATGCGCGCGGCGTGGCCAGCGCCGAAGGCGGGCGCTACAGCCTGGGCACGCTGAAGCTGGCGCTGGAGCTGGCGCAGGCCGGACAGGCCGATGCCATCCTGTTCGGGCCGCTGAACAAGAGTTCGCTGCACGCCGCCGGCATGGCCCACAGCGACGAGCTGCACTGGTTCGCCGAACAACTCGGCTACCGCGGCGATTTCTGCGAGTTCAACGTGCTGGACGGGCTGTGGACCTCGCGCGTGACTTCGCACGTCGCGCTCAAGGACGTGCCGGCGCTGATCACGCCGGAGCGCGTGGGCGGCGCGATCGACCTGATCGACCAGGCGCTGCGGCGCGCCGGCATGGCCAGCCCGCGCATCGCGGTATGCGGCCTGAACCCGCACAACGGCGACAACGGCGCCTTCGGCCGCGAAGAGATCGACGTGATTGCTCCCGCCGTGGTTGCGGCGCGCGAGCGCGGCGTCAATGCGCAGGGCCCGTTCCCGGCCGACACCATCTTCCTGAAGGTGCAGGGCGGGCCGTCGCAGCGGCAGTTCGACGCCATCGTCACCATGTACCACGACCAGGGGCAGATCGGCATCAAGCTGATGGGTTTCTCGCGCGGCGTCACGGTGCAGGGCGGCCTGCCGGTGCCGATCACCACGCCCGCGCACGGCACCGCGTTCGATATCACGCAGCAGGGCCGCGCCGATCCCGGCGCCACGCTGCAGGCGTTCCAGATTGCCTGCCGCATGGGGGCGCAACGGCGCGCCGCCGCGCAAGCCTAGTCACCCGTCCATCCACTACCGGAACCAGCATGACCGCCCCCGGCGCGGCCGGGGGGCGTTCGCGCCAACGCATTGCCATCAGGAGCTGAACATGAAGATCACCAACGTCCGCGCCCGCGTCTTTGAATGGAAGGGCAAGACCGTTCCGCCGCAGGCGCATTTCTGCACCAACGCCACCGACATCCTGTTCGAGCGCGGCGACGCCATGGGCTCGTTCCGCTTCCACGGCTGGATGGTGGTCGAGATCGAGACCGATACCGGGCTGGTCGGCATCGGCAACTGCGCGCTGGCGCCGCGCGTGGCCAAGCAGATCGTCGACCAGTACCTGGCGCCGGTGGTGGTGGGCCAGGATCCGTTCGACAACGAATACCTGTGGCAGAAGATGTATCGGCGCACCCATGCCTGGGGCCGCAAAGGCATTGGCATGGCGGCGATCTCGGCGGTGGATATCGCGCTGTGGGACCTGATGGGCAAGGCCGTCGGCAAGCCGGTGTTCAAGCTGCTGGGCGGTCGCACCAAGGAAAAGATCTGGTGCTATGCCTCCAAGCTCTACAACAACGACGACCGCGATGCCTTCCTGGCCGAGGCGCAGCGCTACCTCGACCAGGGCTTTACCGCGATGAAGATGCGCTTCGGCTATGGCCCCAAGGACGGTCCCGCCGGCATGCAGAAGAACCTCGAGCAGGTGCGCCTGCTGCGCGAGCTGGTCGGCGACGGCGTCGACATCATGCTGGAGTGCTACATGGGCTGGACGCTCGAATACGCGCGCCGCATGCTGCCGCGCCTGGCCGAGTTCAACCCGCGCTGGCTGGAAGAGCCGGTGATCGCCGACGATATCGAAGGTTATATCGAGCTGAAGAAGGCCAGCCCGTTCCCGATCTCCGGCGGCGAGCACGAATTCACATCGTACGGCTTCAAGGACCTGCTCGAGCGCCGCGCGGTCGACGTGATCCAGTACGACACCAACCGCGTCGGCGGCATCACCGCGGCGCAGAAGATCAACGCCATGGCCGAGGCCTGGTCGGTGCCGGTGATCCCGCACGCCGGCCAGATGCACAACTACCACCTGACCATGGCGTCGACCGCGTCGCCGATGGCCGAGTATTTCCCCGTGCACGACGTCGAGGTCGGCAACGAGCTGTTCTACTACATCTTCAAGGGCGACCCGGCGCCGGACAACGGCACCCTGCAGCTTGACGACAACCTGCCGGGGCTGGGGCTGGAACTGAACGAGGCGTATTTCGACCAGTTCGACATCATCGGCTGACGCCAAAATGCCGGTTCAGTTAAGAGATCAATCACTACTGTCATTCCCGCGCAGGCGGGACAATGCGCGGATGCGCATTGGACGTCCGGAGGACGGCCCGCAGGGTGAGCGGTAGCGAGCAATCCAGCGTCTTTCTCGTCCCCTTCGGAATAAAGTCACTGGGTTCCCGCCTTCGCGGGAACGACGGTCGCTAACTGAACGGCATGACGGCTCACCCCGTCGCCTGCCCGCCATAGATCGCGTGCGCGGCCTCGCGCAGCGCCTCGGCAACCAGCAGCGCCCCGGGCGACATCAAGCGGTCGGTCGGCGTGATCAGGCCGAAGTCGTCCATGTGGCAGGGCATCGCCATCGGCAGGATCTCCATCATGCCGAACGCGGCGTAATACTGCGCCACGTCGGCGGTCAGCACCGCGATCATGTCCGACTGCGTCACCATGCGCGTCAGGAACAGCAGCGCGGCGGTCTCGATCACATTGACCGGCGGCGCCAGGCTGGCGCGCTGGAACATCAGCTCGAAGCGATGGCGCAACACGGTGCCGGCCGGCGGAATCAGCCAGGCGGCATCGGCGGCGGCAGCCAGCGACAGATCGGGCGCCGCCAGCATCGGATGGCCCGGGCGCACCACCGCGCAGACCGGCTCTTGCGCCATCGGCTCGTAGCGCAGCCGTCCCTTGTCGTGCTCGGGAAACAGGCGCGCCACCACCATGTCCAGCTTTTCCTGACCCAGGCGGTCGAGCAGCACGTTGCTGTTGTCGATCTCGACTGACACCCGCAGCCCCGGATAGGCGGCCTTGATTCGCGCGATCGCCGCGGGCAGCAGCCGCACCCCGGGCGAGGTGATCGCGCCGATCGCCACATGGCCGAGGCGCCCGGCCTTTAGCGCCAGGACCTCTTCCCGCGCCTGGTTCAGGCTGCCTACCACCGCTCGCGCGTGCCGGATCATCGCGCGGCCGTAGTCGGTCGGGGCCATGCCGCGCGGCAGGCGCTCGAACAAGGGCACCGACAGCAGTTCCTCCAACTCGCGCAGCAGCTTGGACGCGGCCGGCTGCGTCATTGACAGCCGCTCGGCCGCGCGGTGGATGCTGCCTTCGTCGGCGACTGCAAGCAGCAGCAATAGCTGGCGGGTCTTGAGGCGGGTGTGGTTGTGCCACGTCGGCACGGCCCCGGTGGCCGGGGAAATGGCGGAGGAAGCGGGGGCAGCTGGCATGGGTCAGGGTTAATACGGATGCCGGAATCGATATGGCAATGGCCGAACTCTTCATTAGTAGCATATCGGCAAGCTGCATACACTGCGTCCCACACACACAACGACCGGAGACAGCATGGTGCCGCGCCCCGCGGTGACCCGTCCGCTGGATCCGTCGTCCCTGCCATTCGCGCCGCCAGCCATGGCGGCCCTGCACCAGGAACAACATGTCGGATTTCCACGACAAGCAACGCAAGCCGCTGCGCTCGACCGCGTGGTTCGGCACCGCCGACAAAAACGGCTTCATGTATCGCAGCTGGATGAAGAACCAGGGCATTCCCGATCACGCCTTCGACGGGCGCCCGGTGATCGGCATTTGCAATACCTGGTCCGAGCTCACGCCCTGCAACGCCCACTTCCGCAAGCTGGCCGAGCACGTCAAGCGCGGCGTGTATGAAGCGGGCGGCTTCCCAGTCGAATTCCCGGTGTTTTCCAACGGCGAATCCAACCTGCGCCCGACCGCGATGCTGACGCGCAACCTGGCCGCGATGGATGTCGAGGAAGCCATCCGCGGCAACCCGATCGATGCCGTGGTGTTGCTGACCGGCTGTGACAAGACCACGCCCGCGCTGCTGATGGGCGCGGCCAGCTGCGACGTGCCGGCCATCGTCGTCACCGGCGGGCCGATGCTCAACGGCAAGCTCGACGGCAAGGACATCGGCTCGGGCACCGCGGTGTGGCAGCTGCATGAATCGCTGAAGGCGGGCGAGATCAACCTGCACCAGTTCCTGTCGGCCGAGGCCGGCATGTCGCGCTCGGCCGGCACCTGCAACACCATGGGCACGGCCTCCACCATGGCCTGCATGGCCGAGGCGCTCGGCACCTCGCTGCCGCACAATGCCGCGATCCCCGCGGTGGACGCGCGCCGCTACGTGCTGGCGCACATGTCCGGCATCCGCATCGTCGAGATGGCGCGCGAGGACCTGACGCTGTCGAAGATCCTGACGCGCCAGGCGTTCGAAAACGCGATCCGGGTCAACGCGGCAATCGGCGGTTCCACCAACGCCGTGATCCACCTGAAGGCGATCGCCGGCCGCATTGGCGTGCCGCTGGAACTGGAAGACTGGAGCACGGTGGGGCGCGACACGCCGACGATCGTCGACCTGATGCCATCGGGCCGCTTCCTGATGGAAGAGTTCTACTACGCCGGCGGCCTGCCCGCGGTGCTGCGCCGCCTGGGCGAGGCCGGGCTGCTGCCGCATCCCGGCGCGGTCACCGTCAACGGCAAGGCGATCTGGGACAACGTCAAGGACGCGCCAATCACCAACGATGAAGTCATCCGCCCGCTGCACCAGCCGCTGATCCGCGACGGCAGCATCCGCATCCTGCGCGGCAACCTGTCGCCGCGCGGCGCTGTGCTCAAGCCGTCGGCGGCGACGCCCAAGCTGCTGCGCCACCGCGGCCGCGCGGTGGTGTTCGAGAACCTGGAGCACTACAAGGAACGCATCGTCGACGAGTCGCTCGAGGTCGACGAGAACTCGGTGCTGGTGCTCAAGCGCTGCGGGCCGCGCGGCTACCCGGGCATGGCCGAGGTCGGCAACATGGGCCTGCCGCCCAAGCTGCTGCGCCAGGGCGTCAAGGACATGGTGCGGATTTCCGACGCGCGCATGAGCGGCACCGCCTATGGCACGGTGGTGCTGCACGTGGCGCCGGAAGCCGCTGCCGGCGGGCCGCTGGCGATCGTGCGCGACGGCGACTGGATCGAGCTCGACTGCGAGGCCGGGCGCCTGCACCTGGACATCGACGAAGCCGAATTCGCGCGCCGCATGGCCGACGTGCAGCCGCTGCAGGCGCCTGCCGACGGCGGCTATCGCAAGCTGTACGTCGATCACGTGCTGCAGGCCGACCAGGGCTGCGACCTCGACTTTTTGGTGGGCTGCCGCGGCCGCGAGGTGCCGCGCCACTCGCACTGAGCCAGTGCACTAATTCGCCGACCGCCATGACGCGGCCGGCCAAGACAAGACAAGGAGACTCGCCATGCAAGGCACCCAGACCGCGCCGATGGAGCGCGCCGCCCCCACCCGGGGCGAAACTGCACTAGCCGCCGAGGAGCACCGCATCGTCGGCATGCTGGTGCGGCGGCTGATTCCATTCCTGGCGCTGATCTACGTGGTCGCGTATATCGACCGCTCGGTGGTCGGCTTCGCCAAGCTGCACATGAACGCGGCCATCGGCATCAGCGATGCCGCCTATGGCCTGGGCGCGGGCCTGTTCTTCGTCGGCTACTTCCTGTGCGAAGTGCCAAGCAACCTGGCGCTGGAACGCTTTGGCGCGCGCCGCTGGTTTGCGCGCATCCTGCTCACCTGGGGCGTGATTACCATGGCGATGGCGTTCACGCAGGGCGCGCACAGCTTCTACGTGCTGCGCTTCCTGCTGGGCGCGGCCGAGGCGGGGCTGTATCCGGGCATCCTCTACTTCCTCACCAAGTGGTTCCCGATGCGACACCGCGCCCGGATCATCGGCCTGCTGGTGCTGGCGCAGCCGATCGCGCTCATCATCACCGGACCGCTCGCGGGGCTGGTGCTGTCCACGCATGGCCTGTTCGGCATGAGCAACTGGCAGACGCTGTTCGTGCTGAGCGGCCTGCCAGCGGTGCTGCTGTGCCTGCCCACGCTGAAGCTGCTGCCCGAGTCGCCGGCCAGCGCCGCGTGGCTGGCGCCGGCGGACCGCGCCTGGATAGAGCGCGAACTGGCCGCCGACCAGGCCGCCTATGCGCTCAAAGCGCACGGCAATCCGCTGCGGGCGCTGAGGGACAAGCGCGTGTTGCTGCTGTCGCTGCTGTTCCTGCCGTTTCCGCTCAGCATCTACGGGCTGTCGCTGTGGCTGCCGACCATCATCAAGCAGTTCGGCGTCACCGATGCGATGACCGGCCTGCTGTCGGCCGTGCCCTACCTGTTCGCCGTGGTCGGGCTCTGGCTGGTGCCGCGCCATTCGGACCGCAAGGGCGAGCGCTACGGCCATATCGTGGTGGTGTCGGGCATGGCAGCCGTCACCATGGCGCTGAGCGCGTGGGTGCAGTCGCCGGTGCTGCAATTCCTGTTTATCTGCCTGACCGCGTTCTCGATCTATTCGATCCAGGCTGTGGTGTGGGCGCTGCCCGGCGAGTTCCTGACCGGCGCCACCGCGGCGGTGGGCATCGCCACCATCAATTCGCTGGCCAACCTTGGCGGTTATTTCGGGCCGTATGGGATCGGCGTGATCAAGGATGCCACGGGCAGCCTGGCGGCCGGGCTGTATTTCCTGGCGGCGATGCTGCTGTTTGCGGTGCTGATGGCCTTTGTCGTGCGCGCGGCGCTGCGGCCGGCGCCAGGGCGCGCCTGAGGCGGGGCACAACGCGCGGGATCAGGGCCGCCGTTTCCTCCACTCATAGTCGGGCGGCGGATCCGCCGCGCCGGCGCGGCCGACCGAGTCGGGGTTTTCCGAGCACAGGGTGACAAAGCTCACCGCCTCGCCCGCGTGCTGGCGCTGGCGCAGCGCTTCGGTAAAGCGCAGCGCCTCGCGCATCGCGTCGCTCGGAAACGACTGCGCGTGTGGCGTAAGTCCGGTCCCAAGGGCCTCGGACCAGTAGACCATGTACATAAGGCTTCCTTTGCTTGAGCGGGGGCTGCCCGGTGTGCTGCAACCTTCGTTCCCGCTGCCGTGGCTGCGCGCAAGGGAAGGCCGCGGGTGCCGGGGACCACGATTGCAATCGCTTCCTCCGCCTTTTGCAAGCTTTGGCATCGCGGGCGCACAATGAGCGCTTTCCGTGCGCCCCGGCACCGCTGTGCCGTTCCCGTCTCGTCTCATGCCCGATATTGCGCTGATACCCGGCACCGCCGCCGATGCCGACCGGCTTGCCGCCATGCACGCCGCCAGCTGGCAGCACACCTATCCCGGCATGCTGCCGGACGATTACCTGCGCGAGCAGGCCTACCCCGAACGCCTGGCCGCCTGGCGCGCGCGCATGCATGACGGCGCGGACGGGCCGGCCGAGGTCACGCTGGCGCTGGTGGACGGTGTGGCGGCCGGCTTTGCCTGCCTGTTGCCGGAGGCCGACCCGCGCTTCGGCATCTACCTGGACAACCTGCATGTCCTGCCCGCCTTCCATGGCCAGGGACTGGGCAAGCGGCTGCTGGCGCATTGCGCGCAGCGCGTGGCGCAGGGCTGGCCCGGGCAGCCGCTGTTTCTCTATGTGCTGGAGGCCAATGCGCAGGCGTGCGAGTTCTACCAGCGGCTGGGCGGCGCGGCGTCGGCGCCGTTCGAGGACGATTTCCACGGCCCCGCGCTGCGCGTGATGGTGCGGCGCGTGACCTGGCCCGACGTGGCCGCGCTGGCCAGTCGGCTGGCGTAAGCCAGCACAGCGGCGCGGCAGGCGTTGCCATGCCGCGCGCCACTGGCCTACCATCGCCGCCATGCCAACCGGAGACGACCCCCATGAGCCGACAGACCGCCCGCCTGCCTCAGCCCGCCCGTTCGCGCCTGGCGATGACGCTGGCCGCCGCCGCCATCGCGGCGCTGGCCGGCTGCGCCGGCACGCACCCCATGCCGCCCGCCGCGGACAAGGCTGCCGATGCCGCGCCAGCCAGTCCGCACTGGCAGCGCCTACATCTTGGCGCAGGCCCGGGCTATGACTTCCCGGTCTATGCCAACCATCGGCTCGACGGCGACCTGTCGCGCATTCGCGAAGTGGTGTTCGTCCAGCATGGCCTGCAGCGCAACGGCGATGATTACTATGCCGCCGGCGCCGAACTGCTGAAGGCCAGCGGCCGCAAGCCGGACGAGGTGCTGCTGCTCGCGCCGAATTTCCCCGGCACGCCCGACCAGAAGAAGGGCTTTACGGGCATGCCGCATTGGTCGGTGCAAGGCTGGCTCAGCGGCGAGGACGCGGTCGACGGCCCGGCCCGCGTCAGTTCGCTGCAAGTACTGGACGACCTGCTTGCCTTCGTCACAAACAAGGCGCGGCTGCCGCAGGTGCGCAAGGTAACCATTGCCGGCCACTCCGGCGGCGCGCAGATCGTGCACCGCTACGCGGCGCTCAACCATGCCGACGAGCGCA
The DNA here is from genome assembly GCF_000069785.1 of Cupriavidus taiwanensis LMG 19424. Classification (NCBI taxonomy): domain Bacteria; kingdom Pseudomonadati; phylum Pseudomonadota; class Betaproteobacteria; order Burkholderiales; family Burkholderiaceae; genus Cupriavidus; species Cupriavidus taiwanensis. Next base: position 249,802 of record NC_010530.1, read on the forward strand.
TCCGCGCGGGCGGCATCGACCTGCGCTATGTCGTGGCCAATCCGTCGTCGTACCTGTATTTCACGCCGGTGCGGCCGGCTGGCGCCGAGGGCAAGTCGTTCGCGCCGTATGACATCGCCCGCTGTCCGGACTACGACAAATACCGCTACGGCATGCAGGACATGGTGCCGTATGCGAAAGGCGCCGACGGCATGGCGCTGTACCGGCGCTATGCCGGGCGCCAGGTCACCTATCTGGCCGGCACCGAGGACAACGATCCCAACCACCGCGTGCTCGACAAATCGTGCGGCGCCGAGGCCGAGGGCCCCACGCGGCTGCAGCGTGCGCGCGGCTACCTGCGCTACGAGCGCTACCTCGCCGGCCCGGGTCTTGTCACGCGCCACCAGGCGTATGAAGTGGTGGGCGTGGGGCACGACCAGGCGCGCATGTTCGGGTCGCAATGCGGGGCGCAGGCCGTGTTTGGCATGCCGGAGGCGGCCAATGCCGGCGGCGCGGCCTGCCGCGCGCCGCAGCTCTGAGGCGGGCGCGCCGGTTGCTGTGATGGCAAGAAAAAACCCGCGAAACTCGCGGGTTCAAGTCCCTGCCCGCAGGATCGGGCTCGGAGGAGACAACCACAGGGAAAACGGTGGCGCAGGATCAGCCCAGGTTGTATTTGACGACCTGTTCCTCGACGCCGACAAAACGCACCAGCTGGCGCATGCCGCTGGGATATTCCTTGATATGGTGCCCGTCAGGCGTATCGGGCAGCCGGTAATAGACTGGCGCCTTGTCGTGCACTGGCGCCAGCAGGCCGAGCGGGCGCGCGTCGGCCTCCCAGGCCACGTCGCGGTCTTCGGCAAGCAGGATTTTTCCGTTCATGGACACACTCCAAAGTTGCTGCATGGTGCGGCCGGGGGGCGGATCGTTTTTGCTCGCACAGTTTCAATGTATGGAATGTATGGCATGCAGGCGAGAAATGCCATTCAGCGTTTTTTAATTCTGTCTGGCGGGAAATTTCTCAACTGACAAAATCGACGAATATGTCGTTCTCCGTCATCTCCGCGCGCCGCCGTCGGGTACCGGCCCGGCATGGGATACCATAGCGCCAGTTTTTGAAAGTGCGGTGACCGGCGCGCCTGCCGGCACGCTGTGCTGTGAATTCACTCCGATAACCCCGCGCCCCGCAGACGCATGTCGACCCAGCACGCCTTGTTGATCTCCCTGATCGAAAAGCCCTCGTCCGGCTACGACCTGGCGCGGCGCTTTGACCGCTCCATCGGTTATTTCTGGCATGCCACGCACCAGCAGATCTATCGCGAACTGGGCCGCATGGCGGACAGCGGCTGGATTGCCGCCGATGACGACGCGGCGGAAGGCGAGGCGGGGGCCGACCGGCGCAACCGCAAGAAGGTTTACCGGGTATTGCCGGCGGGTCGGGACGAGCTGGCGCGCTGGGTGCTGGCGCCGGGAGCGGGCCTGGACCAGCGCGAGGAGATCCTGGTCAAGCTGCGCGCCGATGCGGTGATCGGCCCGCTTGGGCTGGGCGACGAGATGCGTCGGCTGATCGCGCTGCACCGCGCCCGCCTCGAGACCTACCTGGCCATCGAGCGGCGCGATTTCTCGGCGCCGGACATGGACCGCGCACAGCAACTGCGCTATGCGCTGCTGCAGCGCGGCATCCGCTTCGAGACCGACTGGGTGGCCTGGGGCGAAGCCCTGCTGCCGCTGCTGTAGCGGCAGCAGGCGGTCCGGTCAGGCCAGATCGACGGCCCGGGCGCCGGCCGGGCTGGCTTCGCCCAATCCCAGGCGGCGCCGCGCGAGCGCGTACTCTTCGGCAAAGCGGCGCACCAGTTCAGCCGCCGGCACCACGCGCTTGATCGCGCCGACGCCCTGGCCGGCGCCCCAGATGTCCTTCCACGCCTTCACGCTGGTCGAGCCGAAATTCATCTTCGACGGGTCCGATTCCGGCAGCGCGTTCGGGTCCAGCCCGGCGCGCTCGATGCTGCCGCGCAGGTAGTTGCCGTGCACGCCCGTGAACAGGTTGGAATAGACGATGTCGTTGGCATTGCTGTCGACGATCATCTGCTTGTAGCCTTCCTGTGCGTTGGCTTCCTGCGTGGCGATGAAGGCCGAGCCGATATAGGCCAGGTCGGCGCCCGCGGCCTGCGCGGCCAGGATGGCGTCGCCGCTGGAGATCGCGCCCGACAGCAGCAGCGGGCCGTCGAACCACTCGCGGATCTCGTGCAGCAGCGCGAACGGCGACAGCGTGCCGGCATGGCCGCCCGCACCGGCCGCCACCGCCACCAGGCCATCCGCGCCTTTTTCGATCGCCTTGCGTGCGAACGTATTGTTGATCACGTCATGCAGCACGATGCCGCCGTACGAGTGGACCGCGTCGTTCACTTCCGTGCGCGCCCCCAGCGACGTGATCACGATGGGCACCTTGTAGCGCACGCACAGTTCCAGGTCATGCTCGAGCCGGTCGTTGGACTTGTGCACGATCTGGTTGACCGCGAAGGGCGCCGACGGGCGCTCGGGGTGCTTCGCGTCGTGTTCGGCCAGCTCGGTGGTGATGCGGTCCAGCCATTCCTCCAGCTTGGGCGCCGGGCGCGCGTTCAGCGCGGGGAACGAGCCGACCACGCCGGCCTTGCACTGGGCGATGACCAGATCGGGGTTGGAGATGATGAACAGCGGCGAGCAGACCACCGGCAGCGAAAGCCGGTTCTGGAGCTGGACGGGAAGGGCCATGGGAAGTCTCCTGGGTAATTCCGGGTAATTCGGGGAAGCGAAACGGCAAACGACGATGCGCTGCCGGCGCGCGCGTCAGGCGGCGCCGGTCAGCACGTGTTTCTGGCTGGCCAGGCGCGCGGCCATGGCGGCGGCCAGCGCCTCCAGGCCGGAGCGCGGGCGCACCATGACCTCGAACTCGGCAATGCGGCCGGCGTCGTCGAAACGGATCATGTCGATGCCCTTGAGCGCCTTGCCGTCCACGGCAGCGCTGAATTCCAGCACGACGCTGTGGCCGTCTTCGCTGACAAAGCTGCGGTGATAGCGGAAGTCCTGGAACACCTGGTTCACCGTGGTCAGCACCAGCGCGATGGCGGCGCGGCCGGGATACGGCGTGTGCGCGACCGGGGAGCGGAACACCACGTCATCGGCGACGATGGCATCGAGTCCGGCCATGGACTGGGTGGCAATCATCTGGTGCCAGGCATCGAGCGAAGCCTGGGCGGCGGGGAGCAGGGCAGTGGTCACGGGGTCTCCTGGCGGGCGCTGTAGGGTACTGCGATCTCGTTCCGGTTTTATGCAACCAGTTGCATAGTGGATTGAAAGGTAGCATGCCGCGTGGCCCGCTGCAAGTTCGGCACGCCGTCTGGCGGCGCGCAGTGACGCGTTGTCTACAATAGTCGGGTTCGTCCGCCGGCCGCCGGCCTGATGCGGGAAGAGCAGGAGAGTCCGTGACCACCAAGCCCAGCGCCGCCCAGCTAGAGCAGGCGGCCTTGTTCGATGCCGACCTGGCCGCCTGGCGCGACCACCCCGAGCGTGCGTTCGACGGCTGGCTGGCGCAGCATGGCTTTCGCCATGGCACCAGCGTGGTGTACCGCGCCATGTGGGGCAAGCTGCTGCGCTGGTCGGCCGAACGCGGCCTGCCGCCGCTGAGCTGGTCCGCCGAGCAGCTCGGCGAGTTCCTGGACGCGCAGCAGCTGCACAAGTCGCACCGCTATCGCTATGCGCGGCTGATCGAACGGGTCTTCCACCACCTGTCCCGCTTGCGCGAGGGCATGCACAACCCGGGCAGCCAGGCGGTGCGCGCCCATCTGGCCGAGGGCGAGAACGACCCCACGGCATTCCTGCTGCCCGGCGAGCGTGACCTGCTGGTGGCGCGCATCCTCGGCCCGGCCGGCGCGCCGGCCGGCGATGCCGGCGCCGCGGCATCGCCCACGCAATGGAAGCGCGCGCGCGACGCGGCCCTGCTGGCCGTGCTGCTCGGCGGCGGCCTGAAGGTGGGCGAGGCCCGGACGCTGCGCCTCGACGTGATCGCCGACGGCGCGCCCGGGCGGATGGCGCTGCGCATGGTGCGCGCCGACAACGGCCGGGCCTACACGGTGCCGCTGTTTCCGCTGGCGCATGCGCCGCTGCGGGCCTGGCTGGCACTGCGCGAGGCATCCGGCACGCTGGGCACCCTGGTGTTCCCCGCCATGCCGACGGGGCGGCCGATGCACGCGGCGTCGATCTACCGACGCGTGGAAATCCTGCTGGATGAAGCCGGGGTGCTTGCCGGGCGCAGCGAACGCGCGTCGCCGCAGACCTTGCGCAACACCTGCGCGGCCATGCATTTCGAGGCCGGCACGGCCCCCGCCGAGGTGGCGCAATGCCTGGGCATGCGCGACCTGGAATCCGGGTGGCGGCTGCGGGCGGCGTACGAGGCGTGGCAGGCGCGGGCCGGCCTGCTGGCGCCGGCCGCCGCGGCGCCTGGCTGATGCGGCGCTCGGCGCGCGGCCAGGCCGCCATGGCACTTGGTGGATAATAGGCAGCTTGCCGCGTCGGGAGCCGCGTCCGTGTTATTTGTCGCGCACACGTGCCGGCGCCCGCCGCAAACGCTTAACCGAATCCATCCCATCCCTCATGCCTGAAACCCTGCTGCTGACCGGTGCTACCGGCTATATCGCCTCGCATACCTGGGTTGCGCTGCTCAATGCCGGCTACCACGTGATCGGCCTGGATAATCTGTGCAACAGCAGCCCGGCCGTGATCGAGCGGCTTGCCACCATTACCGGCCAGTCCCCGCATTTCGTACAGGGCGACGTGCGCGACCGCGCGCTGCTGGACCGGCTCTTTGCCGAACACCGCATCAGTGCGGTGATTCATTTTGCCGCGCTCAAGGCCGTGGGCGAATCGGTCAGCCAGCCGCTGGCCTATTACAGCAACAACCTCGACGGCCTGCTGACAGTCTGTGCCGCAATGGGCGCGGCCGGGGTGAAACAACTGGTGTTCAGTTCCTCGGCAACGGTTTATGGCAATCCCCACGCCGTGCCGATCCTGGAGGATTTCCCGCTGTCGGCCACCAACCCCTATGGCCAGACCAAGCTGATGGGGGAGCAAATCCTGCGCGACCTCGAAAAATCGGATCCGGCATGGCGCATTGCCTACCTGCGTTATTTCAATCCGGTGGGCGCGCATGAAAGCGGCCTGATCGGCGAAGATCCGCGCGGGATTCCCAACAACCTGATGCCCTATGTGGCGCAGGTAGCGGCCGGACGCCGCGACCAGCTGATGGTATTCGGTGGCGATTACCCGACCGTGGACGGTACCGGCGTGCGTGACTATATCCACGTCTGCGACCTGGCCGATGGCCACCTGGCGGCGCTCAATTATCTGCGCCAGCAGGGCCGCGGCATGACCGTGAACCTGGGCACGGGGCGCGGCTACAGCGTGCTGGAGGTGGTACAGGCCTACCAGCGCGCCAGCGGCAGGCCGGTGCCGTACCAGATCGTGGACCGGCGCCCCGGCGATATCGCCGCCTGCTACGCCGACCCGGCGCTGGCCCATCAGCTGCTGGGCTGGCGCGCGCAGCATGACCTCGACCGCATGTGCCAGGACTCGTGGCGCTGGCAGTCGATGAACCCGCACGGGTTCGACGCCTGACGACCCGGCCCGGCTTCCGGGCCGGCCAAAACAAAAACGCCACGGATGCTTCCGTGGCGTTTTGCCGTCTGCCGGATCGCGCGCTTCAGCGGATCAGGAAGTCCTCGACCGATTTGCCCTGGGCCAGGGCCTGGGTCAGCCAGCCCGGACGCTTGCCGCGGCCGGTCCAGGTATTGCCGGCGCTGTCGCGATAACGGACCGGCACCTTGCGGTTGGCCGCCTTCTTGCCGGCCGGGGCCTTCGCGCCAAAACCCAGGTCTTCCGCGGTCAGGCCATATTGCTCGATTTTCTCGCGAATATCCGCGATCACCGCGGATTGTTCGCGTGCCTTGATTTCCTCGGCCTGCTTCTGCAGTTCGCTGATTTTCTGAACGATTTCCTGATACGTCGCCATTGCGTCCTCGGTTTCCGGTGATTGAATTGCGCTGGGTGCGCCTGGGGGCGGGAAAATGCTGAAAACAATTATAACGGGCCGGCTGCATGCTGCAAATCCCGGCCGCGTTATCACCGGGGGTTTTTGCGAAAATTCTTGGCGCCGATAATTGTGTGAACTTTCGGTGTCAGGTGCAGTCTCCGCGGATTTTGGCGGGGACGGGGCATGGCAGTGGTGGAAAGCGGGAGGAAATGGCAACGGTATTCGCCAGCCATCCGACCGCTCTGTCGGCGGTGGTGCGGATACCAGCTCCGCCATTAATCCGCCCGCATTTACGGACAGCACCGCGGCGGGGTTTCCCTGCTGGCTGCCGTCGCCAGGACGCACGTGGCGCATATCCGACATGACGTTTATCGCCAATCTATAAAACCGGGCTGGCCGGGCAGCGACTCAAGGATGAGGGGGGCGCGCCGTTATCCGGGCAGGGCGGATCAATGCGGTAACGATCCTGCCGGACCGGGGCAAGGGGTGTGTCCCGCGGATTGCCAGTGTCTTCATTCATCATGTCCTTCCACAACAATATTCAGATCAAGACCCTGCTACGGGGCGCCATGGGAATCCTGTCGCTGCTGCTGTTGCTGGTCGGCGGGGGCGGCCTGTACGGCATCTCGCAGAGCAACGACGCGCTCAAGGAAACCTATGCCAACCAGCTTGGCTCCACCGTCGCGCTCAGCGATGCGATGCTGGCCACCACGCGCATGCGCCTGGCGCTGGACCGCAACGTGATGCAGGGCGAGCAGGACGACCCCAAGGTCAACGTGGATCGTTCCCGCGTGTTCGTTGAGGCGTCGGACGCGGCATGGAAACGGTATATGAGCCTGCCGCAGAATGCCGAGGAAAAGGCGCTGGCGGCGGAACTGGGCAAGCAGCGCCAGGCCTTCATGGAGCAGGGTGTGCTGCCGCTGCAGGCGGCCTCGCTGGCGGGCAACCAGGAAGAGGCGGTGCGCCTGGCGAAGAAGGTGCTGCCTGACCTGCAGCGCAGCATGTCGAGCGCGCACGAAAAGCTGCAGAAATTCCAGATGGCGGCCGGCGAAGCCAATTTCGCCGCGGCGCAGGCCGGCTTTGCGCGCATCCGCATGCTGTCGGTGGTCATGATCGTGCTGGGCCTGGCGGTGGCCGCGCTGTGCACGGTCACGCTGAACCGCGCCATCGTCGCGCCGGTGCAGGAGGCGCTGGCGGTGTTCGAGCGCATCGCCCGCGGCGACCTGACCGCGCGCATCACCAGCATCTCGAAGAACGAGATCGGGCGCATGATGCAGGCCCTGGCCGCGATGCAGTCGAGCCTGTCGGGCATCGTCGCTGAAGTGCGCGGCGGGGCCGATTCGATGGCGTCGGCCACGCAGCAGATTTCCACCGGCAACCTGGACCTGTCGCAGCGCACCGAGGAACAGGCCTCGTCGCTGGAAGAAACCGCCGCGAGCATGGAGGAGCTGACCACGGTGGTGCGCCAGAACGCCGACAATGCGCGCCAGGCCGGCGTGCTGGCGAGCGAGGCCTCGCAGATCGCGCTCAAGGGCGGCGAGGTGGTGGGCCGCGTGGTCGATACCATGAACGAGATCAACGGCGCCTCGCGCAAGGTGGTGGAAATCATCAGCGTGATCGAGGGCATCGCCTTCCAGACCAACATCCTGGCGCTCAATGCCGCGGTGGAAGCCGCACGCGCCGGCGAGCAGGGGCGCGGTTTCGCCGTGGTGGCGGGCGAGGTGCGCAGCCTGGCGCAGCGCTCGGCCTCGGCCGCCAAGGAAATCGAGGCGCTGATCAGCGAGTCGGGCCAGCGCGTGGAAAGCGGCACCCGGCTGGTCGCCGAAGCCGGCCAGACCATGGGCGAGATCGTGCAGGCGGTGCGCCGGGTCACGGACATCATGAACGAGATCGGCGCCGCGTCGCAGGAGCAGACCAGCGGCATCGAGCAGGTCAGCCAGGCCGTGGCCCAGATGGACCAGGTCACGCAGCAGAACGCCGCGCTGGTCGAAGAGGCCGCCGCGGCTGCCGGTGCGCTGGAAGAGCAGGCGCAGAAGCTGAAGAGCGTGGTGTCGGTATTCACGGTCGGCACGGACGCGGCGCCGGCGATGGCAGCAAATGCCGCGGCAAAGCCTGCGGCGAAATCGGTGGCATCCCCGGCGCCGGCTACGCTGGCCGTCGCCGCGTCCAGCCGCACCGCGCGCACCACGGCGGTGCGTAACGTGCCAGGCGCCGCCTCCCACCGGGCTGCCGGCGCGCCCGAAGCCAGGCCGGCAAGCACGTCGGCAACCCGGCCCGCGGCACGGCCGGCCCTCGCCGCGACCGGCAGCGACGATGACTGGAGCGCGTTCTGACCCTGCGTTCGTGTCATTGCCTTGTTCCCATGGCGACTGCAAGATGACATGATGCGGGGTTTGCCCCGCGTCCTGACCGTCTTCGCGCATTTTCTTCATCATCGCGCAGCCCAATGATTGCCCTGAGTTCCGTCCTGTTGCTGCTGGCCGCCCTGCTGGGCGTTGCCGCCGCCCTCGGCATTCGCGCCGGGCGCGCGGACCAGCGGGCCGGCAGCCGGTCGCTGCGCGTACTGACGTGGTCGGCGGCGCTGCTGTCGCAATTGAGCATCGGCATGCCGGTGCTGGTGGTGGGCTTGTCAGGCAGCGTGCCGGCCGTCAACGACACCGCGCAGCTGGCGGCCAGCTTTGCCGCCGCGGCGGCGGCCACCACGGCGGTCAAGTTGCTGGTGCAGTGGCTGCGCCAGGGCGCGCGCCTGTGGCGCGGCGCGGCGCTGATGGCGGTGGTGGCCGGGGCCGGTCTGGTCGCAGCCGCCGGCACGCACCTGGGCCGCTCGTGCGGCGCCGGCACCGTGACCGCGCGCGATTGCCTCGACGCCGCCGGACTGCCGCACCCGGCCTGGCTGGCGGGCGGGCTGACGGCGCTGTGCGCGCTGCTGTTCGCCGTCCACCGGGCGCAGTCGCGCGGCTGGCTGCCGGCGCCGGCACGCGCCGACGCCGCCCTGGCCGACGAACTTGCCGATGACTTGCCGGTGCTGCATCGCGGCGCCGAGCCGCGGCTGGCTCGGCGCGGCGCCCGCATCCCCGGGCGCCCGGGCCGGCTGACCGTGCGTGCAGCCGCGCGCGGCCACGACACGGTGGGCGAATACAGCGTGGCGACGGTGATGCCGGACCGCGTGGCCTTCGGCCGCTGGCTGGACCAGGCCATCAGCCAGGCCCGGCTGGCCGAGACCGGCTGCGCCGTGCTGCTGATCCATATTGCCGATTACCGCGAAGTCGACGAGGTCTTCGAAGTCCGCGCCGACGACATCCTGGCGCAGGACGCCGGCGCGCTGGCGCAGGCCGTGCTGGAGCCGCACGACTTCCTGGCTCGGCTGGCGCGCGACGAATTTGCCGTGGGCGTGCCCGAACTGGTCCACCATGGCCGCGCGCAGGAGCTGGGTTCGCGCATGCTCGGCTCGCTGGCGGAGTTCATCGCCGCGCGCGGGCTGCAGATGCAGATCGGCGTGAACATCGGCATCGCCATCTATCCGCGCGACGCGCAGACCTCCGAGCAGCTGATGCAGGCGGCCCGCGTCAGCCTGGCCGAAGCGCGCCAGAGCGGCTCGAACCAGGTGCGCCTGTTCAACAGCGCCGCCGGCGAGCGCGCGCGCCGCACCCGCGTGATCCGGCGCGACCTGTGGGTGGCGATCCAGGACGATACGCTGTCGCTGCAGTTCCAGCCTAAGTACGACGCGCGCCGCCGCACCGTGGTCGGCGCCGAGGCCCTCTGCCGCTGGCGCCATCCCGCGCTGGGCCAGGTCAGCCCGGCGGAGTTCATCGCCGTGGCCGAGCAGTCGGGCCAGATCGACAAGCTCGACGACTGGGTCCTGACCAGCGTCTGCCGCCAGGTGCGCCAGTGGCGCGACGCCGGCGTGCCGACGGTGCCGGTGGCGATCAATGTCTCGGGGCTGCGCTTTGCCAGCCGCAATTTCCCGCAATACCTGCTGGAGCAGATCCACCAGCACGACATCCCGCCGTCGGCGATCACGCTGGAAATCACCGAGACCGCGGCGATGAAGGACATCGGCAAGTCGCTGGAAACGCTGGCCGAGCTGCAGTCGCTGGGCATCCAGGTGGCGCTGGACGACTTCGGCAGCGGCTATTCCAGCCTGGGCTATCTCAAGCGGCTGCGCGTGGGCACGCTCAAGATCGACCGCACGCTGATCGGGGGCCTCGATACCGATGCGCAGGGCCGCGCCATCGTCGGCTCGATGGTGGCGCTGGCGCACGAGCTGCGCATGAAGGTGGTGGCCGAAGGGGTGGAGTCGGCCTCGCAGCTGGACATCCTCAACGAGATGGGTTGCGACGAGGTGCAGGGCTACCTGCTGTCGCTGCCGCTGGACGCCGCCGGCTTCGGCGAGGCCCTGCGCGCGCAGTCCGCGGCCTGACGCCTAAAGCCGGGCCGCCGCGCCGCCGATAACCGGTCTGGCAGGCTGGCCCGCGTGGGGCCCGGCCCTGTGCCGGCCCGTCCGTCGCCGGCCGCGTGGCCCATGCCATCGATCTTCCTGGCGGACCCAACCCGTTCCTGCACCTCCGGAGGCGCCCATGTCATTGCCCAGCATCCTCGTCGTCGACGATTCGCCCTCGCTACGCCGCATGATCGGCGCCTGCCTGCGCGCCGGAGGATTCGACGTGACCGAGGCCGCGGACGGCGACCAGGCGCACGCGCTGGCCGTCGCTGGCAGCTTCGGCATGCTGGTTACCGACCAGGTCATGCCCGGCATGGACGGCCTCACGCTGATCCGCAGCCTGCGCGCCACGCCGCGCTACGCGCGCATGCCCATCCTGATGCTGACCACCGAGCAGGACGGCAGCATCCGCGAACAGGCCCGCGCCGCCGGCGCATCCGGCTTCCTGCCCAAGCCGTTCGACCCGGACGGGCTGATGCAGGCCGTGGCCGCGCTGCTGGAAGCGGCATCCCCTACGTCGGAAGGGTGAGGAAAGCGGCGGCGTCGCCCTTCAGTCACCCCGGATCCTGCCGTAAACACTGGTGGGCGAAGTCACGCCCCGGCGCAGCCAGCGGCCCTGTCCGCTGCGGCGCCAGACACCAGCATGAGCCAAATTTGGGGGGCTAGACGATGCAGCACATCGACAAGGCGGACGGCGCGGGCGAGGAGTTCCTGGCCTTTACCCTGGGCCGCGAGGAATACGGCGTCGATATCCTGAAGGTGCAGGAGATCCGCGGCTACGAGTCGGTCACCCAGATCGCGAATGCGCCCGATTACATCAAGGGCGTGATCAACCTGCGCGGCATCATCGTGCCGATCATCGACCTGCGCATCAAGTTCCGCCAGCCCAACGTCAGCTACGACCAGTACACGGTCGTGATCATCGTCGACCTCAACGACCGCACCACCGGCATCGTGGTGGACGGCGTCTCCGACGTGCTGACGCTGAGCGCCGCGCAGATCAAGCCCACGCCGCACTTCTCCGGCGAACTGGCGACCGACTATATCCGCGGCCTGGGCTCGGTCGAGCAGCGCATGCTGATCCTGGTCGACATCGAGAAGCTGCTCAATACCGAAGAACTGGCCGCGCTGGAAGCGGTGTCCTGATCCTGCCGCAGCGCCCCCCGCCGTTTGGCACGCGCCATCCGCGCGCCAGACCGAACCCGCCCGCGGCGCGGCCGCATGGACCCATGCGGCGCGCCACAGGCACGCAGTACAGACTTAGATGCGAAACAACCAACCCGTCACGCAGCGCGAGTACCCGCTGTCTCCGTCCGACTACCTGATCTCGCGCACCGACCTCAAGGGCCGTATCACCTTTGCCAACCGCACCTTTATCGAGGCCAGCGGATTTGCGGCGGAGGAATTGCTGGGCGCGCCGCATAACCTGGTGCGCCACCCCGACATGCCGCCCGAGGCCTTCGCCGACCTGTGGCAAGACCTGCAGGCCGGCCGCACGTGGATGGGCGTGGTCAAGAACCGCCGCAAGAACGGCGATTTCTACTGGGTCAATGCGACCGTGACGCCGACGCGCGTCGACGGCCGCGTGGTGGGCTACACCTCGGTGCGCTCGATGGCCACGCGCGAGCAGGTGCAGGCCGCCGGCGCCGCTTATGCACGCTTTCGCGCGGGACGTGCCGACGGGCTGGCGATCCGCCACGGCGCGGTGGTGCGCACCGGCCTGCGCGGCCTGGTGCAGCGCCTGCTGCGGCTGAACCTGAAGCGCCGCATCCTGTGGGCGCAGGCCGGCGGCCTGGCGTGGTTCCTGGCCGCGCTGGTCGCGGTGGAAGTACTGGGCGGCACCGGCGCCGCTGCCTTGCGCCCGTGGCTGTGGGGCGGCTTTGCACTGGCGCTGGCCTCGTCCTTCGCCGCCGGCACCATGCTGCTGGCGCGCGTGGAGCGGCCGGTGCGCGACATGCTGGACTTCGCGCTGCGGATGGGCGCGGGCGACCTGACCACGCGCTTCGAGCACCGCAGCGCCGACGAGATCGGCGCGCTGGCGCAGGCGATGCAGACCATGCAGCGCAGCCTGCTGTCGGTGGTGCACGAGATCCAGGAAGGCATGGCCAGCATCTCGACGGCCACGCGCCAGGTGGCGGCGGGCAACAACGACCTGTCGCAGCGCACGGAGCAGCAGGCGGCGTCGCTGGAGCAGACCGCGTCGAGCATGGAAGAGCTGACCAGCACCGTGCGCCAGAACGCGGACAACGCGCGCCAGGCCAGCGGCCTGGCGGCCAATGCTTCGGACACGGCGCTGCGCGGTGGCGAAGTGGTGGGCCGGGTGGTGCAGACCATGGATGAGATCAACGATGCGTCGAAGAAGATCGTCGACATCATCGGCGTGATCGAAGGCATCGCGTTCCAGACCAACATCCTGGCGCTGAACGCGGCGGTGGAAGCAGCGCGCGCCGGTGAGCAGGGCCGCGGTTTCGCGGTGGTGGCGGGGGAGGTGCGCAGCCTGGCGCAGCGCAGCGCCAACGCGGCCAAGGAGATCAAGGGCCTGATCGGCGATACGGTGGCGCGCGTGGACAACGGCTCGGCACTGGTCGGCCAGGCCGGCCAGACCATGGAAGAGATCGTGCAGGCGGTGAAGTCGGTCACCGACATCATGGCCGAAATCAGCGCGGCGTCGGCCGAGCAGAGCTCGGGCATCGAGCAGGTGAACCAGGCGGTGGCGCAGATGGACGAGGGCACGCAGCAGAACGCGGCGCTGGTCGAGGAAGCGGCCGCCGCGGCCGGCGCGCTGGAAGAACAGGCGCTGCGGCTGCGCGATGCCGTGTCGACCTTCCGCGTCAGCATGCAGGCGGAAGTGCGGCCGCAACGCCAGCCCGCCTCTGCGCGTGGCGATGCGGTGCTGGCGCGGGCGTAGGCCGCGGCACCCGCACGGCAGGGATCGAAGTGAAGGCAGGCGCGGCTTTCCGCGCCGCCAGCGTACACCGGGTGCGGCAGGCCGTGCCCGAGGCTTCAGTTACAAGGGGGAGTTGCTATGCATTGGTTCAATCAATTGCGCGTCACGACCAGGCTGGTTGCCGGATTCCTGGTCGTTGCCGTGATCGGCGCCGTGATGGGGCTGCTGGGCGTCGTCAATATGGGCCGCATGGCCGACTGGACCGGCAAGATCTACAACGACGACCTGCGCGCGCTGAAGGCCGTGCAGGACGCCAACATCAACCTGGTCTACGCCAGCCGCTCGCAGATCGCGCTGCTGTCGGCATCGACCATGGGCGAGCGTACGGTCGAGAAGGAGCAGATCGCCAAGTCGCTGGCCGCGATGGATGAACGCATCCGCCAGGTGGCCGGCGCCTTCGAGAAGCCCGAGGGCAAGGCGCTGGTCAAGCAGTACCAGGACCTGTCGCCGGCGTTCCGCGCGCGCATGGAAAAGTATGTCGAGCTGGTGAGCAAGCAGCCGCTGGATACGTCGCAGTTCGAGAGCCAGGTGTTCTCCGAAAGCGCCGACCTGCTCAAGGACAGCCACGCGCTGGAAGCGGTGATGCTGCAGATGGTTAAACGCCGCGACGACCGCGCCCGCAACAACATGGAAGAGGCGCGCAGCGTCTACGACAGTACCCGCCTGTGGATGCTGGGCCTGGTGCTGGGCGGCCTGGCGCTGTCGGTGCTGCTGGGCGTGCTGCTGGCACGCGCGCTGTCGCGCCAGCTGGGCGGCGAGCCGGGGTATGCCGCGGCCATCGCCGCGCGCATTGCCGAGGGCGATTTCTCGCAGCCGGTGGCCACGCGTGCCGGCGACAAGAGCAGCCTGGTGTTTGCGATGCAGCAGATGCAGCAGCAGCTGTCGCGCATGGTGCGGGATTTCAAGGCCTCGGCCGAATCGATCGGCAGCGCGTCGCGCGAGATTGCCGCGGGCAACAACGACCTGTCGCAGCGCACGGAGCAGCAGGCGGCGTCGCTGGAGCAGACCGCGTCGAGCATGGAAGAGCTGACCAGCACGGTGCGCCAGAACGCGGACAACGCGCGCCAGGCCAGCGGCCTGGCGGCCAACGCATCGGACACGGCATTGCGCGGCGGCGAAGTGGTGGGCCGGGTGGTGCAGACCATGGATGAGATCAACGATGCGTCGAAGAAGATCGTCGACATCATCGGCGTGATCGAAGGCATTGCGTTCCAGACCAACATCCTGGCGCTGAACGCCGCGGTGGAAGCGGCGCGCGCCGGTGAGCAGGGCCGCGGCTTCGCGGTGGTGGCGGGCGAAGTACGCAGCCTGGCGCAGCGCAGCGCCAACGCGGCCAAGGAGATCAAGGGCCTGATCGGCGATACGGTGGCGCGCGTGGACAACGGCTCGGCGCTGGTCGGCCAGGCCGGCAAGACCATGGACGAGATCGTGCAGGCGGTCAAGCGCGTGACCGACATCATGGGCGAGATCAGCGCGGCGTCGGCCGAGCAGAGCTCGGGCATCGAGCAGGTGAACCAGGCAGTCGCGCAGATGGACGAGGTGACGCAGCAGAACGCGGCACTGGTCGAAGAAGCGGCCGCCGCAGCCGGCGCGCTCGAAGAGCAGGCTAGCCGCCTGCAGTCCGCGGTGGCGACCTTCCGCCTGGCCGCGGACGACGAGCGCGCGGATCGCTTCGAGGTATTGCCGGCCGCTGCCGCGGTGCCCGCCAAGACCCAGCGCGCCGTCGCCGCAAGCAAGCGTGCGCCCAAGCTTCCCATGGCCAAGGCGGAAGCCGCCGGCGCCGATGAAGCCCCGCGCGATGCGGCGGAGCCGGCGGCAGCCAAGCCCGCACCGCGCGCAGCGGCGATGACGCCGCGGCCCGCGCTCGCCGCTGCCGACAACGGCGACTGGAGCGCGTTCTGAGTGTTGCCATGACGACCGATCTCACCCTGGCCTTGCCGCAGGAGGACGCGGCCAGGCTGCGCAAGGAATTCGAACAGTTCATCGGGGTCTCCACCGGGCTGGACCGCGAATTCCTGCCGCCAGAGTTCAATGATTTCCTGCGCGCGCGGCTGCTGCAGCATGATGGCCCGCTGACCGAGCGCGCGGTCTCGCGGCTGCTGTCCGGGGGTGAGTACGGCTGGGCGCGGCGCGTGTTCGACAAGCAGTTGCCCAATGCGCTCGCGGCGCTGATGCGCGACGCCCAGCGCTTCGGCTTCGGCCTGGCGGTGCAGCCCGGCTGGAGCGGCGAGCAACGCCTGGCGCATGCGCGCGAATGGGCCGCGCAGGTGCTGGCCGAGTGCGGCGCCGATACCGCCTATACCGAGGCCCTGGCCACCCAGGTGGCGGCGTCGGCGGAAGACCTGCGCGCGCTGGAAGAACGCATGCGCACGCCGGCATGGCGCCTGGCCGAAAGCCTGCGGCAGCGCGCCTACGACCTGATGTACGCGCTGCAGACCGAAGACAACGAAGCGGCCGGCCGCGCGCGCGTGGGCGAGTTGCGCGGCATGCTGGGGCTGGCGCTGGAGTACGGCTCGATGCAGCCGGACGAAGCCTCGCGCGTGCTGGAGCAAGTCGAGCGCGTACGCCCGGCATTGTTCCGCGAGGCGCCCGACGATGTGTTCGCGCGCCTCGCGGCATGGCTGCGCCGGATGTTCGCGCATTGAAACGGGCACTGCCGCATCGGTCGATGCGGGTTGGATATTTTGGACAGTATTACGAACAGCAAGCGCAGCGATACACTCCGCGCGGCCTTCGTCAATAGAGGAATCCAGCAGGCTACCAATAGCCGTGCCGGTGCGTTGATGAAGATGACGTTTTGGTGGCTGCCTTGAGCCAAATCAAACGTCAGGCGTGTGACTTGTTACAAAATGTGCCTGTCCAATGTATGTTTCATGCGACATTTGATTCCCCCCCGCGTAAGTAGGGATTGGCATTGCGGGGCGAATGCCGATATAAACGTAACAGTCTTACTTACACTCTGTAACACTTGTAACGGAGTTGATTACAGTTTGACACGGGCGTAGTTCATCAGTCGTACGTTGTACCCGCCCAGCCGCATTCAAACGATCTGGTCGCCGGGCCCCGCGAGGGCAACGGTAAGCGCCGGACAAGCGGCTACGGTGGGTTTTTGGTAGCGGGGATAAATTGGAAAGCAGTGAAGTTCTCCAGGAGATCAGGGAGGTTAACCTCGCCTATCTGCTGCTCGCGCAACGCCTGGTGCGCGAAAACCAGGTCGAAGCCATGTTCCGGCTCGGAGTCAGCAAGGAAATCGCGGATATCCTTGCCAAGCTGACCTCCGCGCAACTCGTCAAGCTCGCGGCATCCAACATGGTGCTGTGCAGGTTCCGCTTCGACGACCATGCGCTTCTGTCTACTCTCACCCACACGGCCAAGAGCCATGACATGCAGCAGATCCATGCCGCGATCCTGCTTGCACGTCAGCCTGTGGAGTCGCTCAATTGACCGCGCTCCTGCAGGCCGAGCCAATCCGGAGTTATACGGCCACCTCCGTACCCAGCCGCAAGAGCGTGCTCCAGGACGCCAACCAGACCCAGCTCGCCATCGAGCTGATCGGCCTGGGCGCGCGCCTGCAGGTGCTTGAAGCCGAGACCACGCTGTCGCGTGACCGGCTGATACGCCTGTACAAGGAGCTGCGCGGCGTCTCGCCCCCCAAGGGCATGCTCCCGTTCTCGACGGACTGGTTCACTACCTGGCTGCCGAATATCCACTCGTCTTTGTTCTTCTCTGCCTACCAGTTCATGGTGCAGGAAGGCGAGACCGTGGGCATCCGCGCGGTGGTGGCCGCCTACCGCCTGTACCTCGAGCATGTTTCGCTGCTCGGCGGTGAAATTGTCTTAAGTTTCACGCGGGCCTGGACGTTAGTACGGTTCTTCGAGAGCAACATGCTGCAGCTGTCCCGGTGCACGTGTTGCGGCGGACAGTTTGTCACGCACGCGTATGAGCCGCATGCGAATTTCGTGTGCAGCCTGTGCCGTCCGCCGTCGCGCGCAGGGAAAGTGAAGAAGCTCTCGAAAGACGCCGCCGCCGTGCAGACCAACGCCTGATCCTGGTCAAGGTCCGCCGGCTGGCAAGCTTGCTGCGCTGGCGGACGGATTCTCTCCGTGCGCCCGTGCATCGGGCCAATGAGCGTGGCTGACGCGCGTTTTTAGACGGGGATCCGATCGTGCTAGTAGTTCTTGGCTATGTCGTCGTGGTAGCGGCGGTGCTTGGCGGTTACGCCATGACCGGCGGCCATATGGGCGCGCTGTATCAACCTGCCGAAGTGGTGATCATCGCCGGCGCCGCCATCGGCGCCTTCATCGCCACCAATACCGGCAAGGCCATCAAGGCCACCGCGCGCGCGCTGCCGGGCCTGTTCAAGAGTTCCAAGTACAAGAAAGAGCTGTACCTGGACGTCATGTCGCTGCTGTACGTGCTGCTGTCCAAGGCACGGCGCGAGGGCATCCTGTTCCTGGAAAAGGAAATCGCCGATCCCGCCGCCAGCAGCGTGTTCAGCCAGTACCCGCGCATCCTGTCGGATCCGGTGGTGATGGAATTCCTCACCGACTACCTGCGCATGATGGTCAACGGCAACATGAATGCGTTTGAGATCGAGGCGCTGATGGATCACGAGATCGAGACCTTCCGCCATGAAGCCGAGATCCCCGCCCATGCGCTGTCGCGCGTCGGCGATGGCCTGCCCGCATTCGGCATCGTCGCCGCGGTGATGGGCGTGGTCCATGCGCTGGGTTCGGCCGACCTGCCGCCGGCCGAACTGGGCGCGCTGATCGCGCACGCCATGGTCGGCACCTTCCTCGGCATCCTGCTGGCCTACGGCTTTATCTCGCCGCTGGCCGCGCGCATCGAGCTGCAGGTGTCCGAGAACGTCAAGGTCTACGAGTGCATCAAGGTGGTGCTGCTGGCTTCCCTGAACGGCTACGCGCCGCTGGTGGCGGTGGAATTCGGCCGCAAGGTGCTGTACTCCACGGTGCGTCCGTCGTTCCTCGAGCTCGACGACCACGTGCGCGAAGTGAAGAGCCTGAACTAAGCAGCCGGCAACGCACGCAGCAAGGGGCACCACATGAGCAGCGCACACGATATGCGTCCGATCATCGTCCGCCGGGCGAAGTCGCACGCCAGGCCGCACGGCAACCACAGCTGGAAGATTGCCTACGCCGACTTCATGACGGCGATGATGGCGCTGTTCCTGGTGCTGTGGCTGCTGTCCAGCGCCAACAAGAAAACGCTGGAAGGCATTGCCGAATACTTCCGCATGCCGCTCAAGGTCGCAATCGTCGGCGGCGAGAAGAGCAGCCAGTCGCCCAGCGTGATTCCCGGCGGCGGCATGGACGTGATGCGCAAGGACGGCGAGATCATGCGCGCGCACGACAACGACCCCAGCGACGAACAGCGCCGCAACGAACAGCAGGAAGCGCAGCGCCTGCGCGCGCTCAAGCAGCGCCTGGAACAGATCATCGAGAACAACCCGGTGCTGCGCCAGTTCCGCCCGCAGCTGCTGCTGGACATCACCAGCGAAGGCCTGCGCATCCAGATCCTGGATACGCAGAACCGGCCCATGTTCCGCACCGGCAGCGCCACCGTCGAAAGCTATATGCGCACCATCCTGCGCGAGATCGGCCCGGTGCTGAACGAGTTGCCCAACAAGGTCAGCCTGTCCGGCCATACCGACGCGGCCAACTATTCCAACGGCGAGCGCACCTACAGCAACTGGGAGCTGTCCGGCGACCGCGCCAACGCCTCGCGCCGCGAGCTGATCGCGGGCGGCATGCAGGAGGGCAAGGTGCTGCGCGTGCTGGGCCTGGCCGCGACCATGCCGCTGGACAAGCAAGACCTGCTCGCGCCGGTCAACCGCCGCATCAGCATCGTGGTGCTGAACCAGAAGGCGCAGGCGCGCTTTGAGGCCGAGAACGCCAGCGCCGCCGAGGTCACGGTGGCGGCGCAGGCCGGCAAGGCCGCGCAGGAGATGCAGGCAGGGCTGGCGGCGGCGTCGGCGCCTGCGGCGCCTTCAAAAGGCACGTCACCATGAAGAACGATGCTTGTCGTTCCCGCGAAGGCGGGAACCCAGTGACTTTCACGTCGGGGGAAACGACGCTGGATTCCCGCCTGCGCGGGAATGACGGTGGCTGTTGCGCCGTCATCAGGAATAACCGCAAGTGACTCAGGACGCCATGTCTGTCGATATCGATATCACTCAGTTTTACCAGACCTTCTTCGAGGAAGCCGAAGAGCTGCTCGTCGAAATGGAGCAGCTGCTGCTCGGCCTGGACATCGAGGCGCCCGATGCCGAGCACCTGAACGCGATCTTCCGCGCCGCGCATTCGATCAAGGGTGGTGCCGCCACCTTCGGCTTCGCCGCGCTGACCGAGACCACCCACATCTTCGAGAACCTGCTGGACCGCACGCGCCGGCAGGAACTGGCGTTGACCAGGACCATCATCGACACCTTTCTGGAAACCAAGGACGTGTTGCAAGACCAGCTCAACGCCTACCGCAACGGCACCGAACCCGATCCGGAAACGCTGGCGCGCATCTGCGCCGTGCTGCAGCAGCTGGCGCAGGAAGCGGCCGGCCATGACGCGGCCCCGGCTCCTGCTCCGGCGCCCGCACCGGTCGCGGCCGCCGCGCCCGCAGCTGCACCCGCTGGCGGCGGCCTGAAGATCCGCCTGATCAAGGTCTCGGCCTCCGACCAGGCGCTGCTGCGCGAAGAACTGGCCAACCTGGGCGATATCACCGGCCAGCAGGAAACCAATGGCGAACTGGTGGTTTGGCTCAACACCCAATGCAGCGCCGACGACATCATCGCGGTGTGCTGCTTCGTGATCGACATCGACCAGATCGTGATCGAAGCCGCGGCCGGTGCGCCGGCGGCGGCGCCGGCCCCGGCCCCGGCAGAAGTTGCCGTTCCCGCGCCCGCGCCAGTGGCTGCTGCACCCGCGCCGGCCCCCGCCGCGCGCGAGAAGGCCAAGGCCGCCCCGGCCCCAGCGCCCGCGCACGGCGAAGGCTCCATCCGCGTGCCCACCGAGAAGGTCGACCAGATCATCAACCTGGTCGGCGAACTGGTGATCACCCAGTCGATGCTGGCGCAGACCGCCTCGTCGCTGGACCCGGTGCTGTTCGACCGCCTGTTCTCCGGCATGGGCCAGCTCGAGCGCAACGCGCGCGACCTGCAGGAAGCGGTGATGTCGATCCGCATGATGCCGATGGACTATGTGTTCTCGCGCTTCCCGCGGCTGGTGCGCGACCTGGCCAGCAAGCTCGGCAAGCAGATTGACCTGGTCACCTTCGGCAAGGCCACCGAGCTGGACAAGAGCCTGATCGAACGCATCATCGACCCGCTGACGCACCTGGTGCGCAACAGCCTGGACCACGGCATCGAAACCCCCGACAAGCGCGTCGCCGCCGGCAAGGACCCGACCGGCCAGCTGATCCTGTCCGCGCAGCACCATGGCGGCAATATCGTCATCGAAGTCAGCGACGACGGCGGTGGCCTGAACCGCGAGCGCATCCTGGCCAAGGCCATCCAGAACGGCCTGCCGGTGTCCGAGACCATCACCGACGAGGAAGTCTGGCAGCTGATCTTCGCGCCGGGCTTCTCCACGGCCGAAGTCATCACCGACGTGTCTGGCCGCGGCGTCGGTATGGACGTGGTCAAGCGCAACATCCAGGAGATGGGCGGGCACGTGCAGATCAGCTCGCGCCCGGGCCTGGGCACCACCATCCGCATCGTGCTGCCGCTGACGCTGGCGATCCTGGACGGCATGTCGGTCAAGGTGGGCGAAGAGACCTTCATCCTGCCGCTGAATTGCGTGATGGAGTCGCTGCAGCCCAAGGCCGAGGACGTGCATACCGCCGCCAACTCGGACCGCGTCATGCATGTGCGTGGCGAGTACCTGCCGCTGCTGGAGATGCACCGCGTGTTCAACGTCGCGGACGCGCTGCAGGAGCCCACACAAGGCATCGCCGTGATCCTGCAGGCCGAAGGCAAGCGCTTCGCGCTGCTGGTGGACCAGCTGATCGGCCAGCACCAGGTGGTGCTGAAAAACCTGGAAACCAACTACCGCAAGGTGCCGTGCATTTCCGCGGCCACCATCCTTGGCGACGGCAGCGTGGCGCTGATCGTCGATGTCGGCGCGCTGCAGCGCACCGGCGTGCGCCGGCAGGAACCGGCGCTGCAGCAGTAATCGATCACAGGAGAACAAGAGATCATGGCCGGCATCGGACACATCGATACCCCCGGAAGCGACGCTTCGGGCCAGGAGTTCCTGGTCTTCACGCTGGGGTCGGAGGAATACGGCATCGACATCCTCAAGGTGCAGGAGATCCGCAGCTACGAGACCGTCACGCGCATCTCCAGCGCGCCCGACTTCATCAAGGGCGTGACCAACCTGCGCGGTGTGATCGTACCCATCGTCGACCTGCGGCTGAAGTTCCGCCTCGGCAACGTGCGCTACGACCACCAGACCGTGGTCATCATCCTCAACGTGGCCGGCCGCGTGGTCGGCATCGTGGTGGACGGCGTGTCGGACGTGCTGACGCTGACCGGCGAGGCGATCAAGCCCGCGCCGGAATTCGGCGTGTCGATCTCGACCGAGCACCTGACCGGCCTGGGCACCATCGACGGCCGCATGCTGGTGCTGATCGACATCGAGAAGCTGATGACCAGCCCCGAGATGGCACTGGTCGAAGCCGATTACGCCTGACCTTGCATCTATTGATGGTTCCGAACTTCACCGCATCTCTTTTCGCTTGTCGTTCCCGCGCAGGCGGGAACCCAGTGGCTTTAAAGACGCTGGATTCCCGCCTGCGCGGGAATGACGGTGGCGATTTCTGCGTTATCGCAAATCCGGAACAACACAGCAGCGCAGGCCTGAACCACATCCGAAGCCAGCCATGACGCCGTTTCGCACTGCCGCCAGCGCTCGCGCCAGCCTCCAGGGGCTGGAGGGAGCAGTCGCCGCGCCGGCCGCCCTGCTGCGGCGCGACGACGCGCGTGACTTCCTGCTGACCGAGCGGGACTTCGAGCAGATCCGCACGCTGATCCACCGGCGCGCCGGCATCTCGCTGGGCAGCCACAAGCGCGAGATGGTCTACAGCCGGCTCGCGCGCCGGCTGCGCACGCTGCAGCTAAGCGACTTCGCCTCATACCTGGCGCTGCTGGAGGCGGATGACCGCTCGCCGGAGTGGGAGTTCTTCACCAACGCGCTGACGACCAACCTGACCTCGTTCTTCCGCGAGGCGCACCACTTCCCGCTGCTAGCCGAGCATGCCAAACAGATTGGGCGCCCCTACAGCGTCTGGTGCTCGGCCGCTTCCACCGGCGAAGAACCGTACTCGATCGCCATCACCCTGGCCGAGGCGCTGGGCGACCGCGCCGGCACCGTGCTGGCCACCGACATCGACACCCAGGTACTGGCCAAGGCCCGCAGCGGCGTCTACACCGCCGACCAGGTGGCGCGGCTGTCGCCGGAGCGGCTCAAGCGTTTCTTCCTGAAGGGCACCGGCCCGCGCACCGGCTCGGTCAAGGTCAAGCCGGAACTGGCCGCCACCATCGCGTTCGAGCCGCTGAACCTGCTCGCCCCCGACTGGGGCATCCGCGAACAGTTCGACGCCATCTTCTGCCGCAACGTGATGATCTACTTCGACAAGCCGACCCAGGGCCGCATCCTGGAGCGCTTCGTGCCGCTGCTCAAGCCGCACGGGCTGCTGTTCGCCGGCCATTCGGAGAACTTCTCCTACGTCACGCGCGCGTTCCAGCTGCGCGGGCAGACCGTCTATGAACTGGCACCGGGCGCGCTGTCCGCGGCCGGTCGGGGCAGGCCGTAATGCGCACGCCCCACCTGCCCGAAGCGCTGGCCACGCGCACCTACTTCGACCGCGAGTTCGGCAAGCAGGCCATCAAGCTGCTGCCCAACGAGTACTACGTGACGCGCGACGACGTGGTGCTGACCACCGTGCTGGGCTCTTGCGTGGCCGCCTGCATCCGCGACGAGGTGGCCGGCGTCGGCGGCATGAACCACTTCATGCTGCCGGACGACGACGGCAGCGCCGACCGCATGCTGTCGGCATCGATGCGCTACGGCAGCTATGCGCTGGAAGTGCTGATCAACGAACTGCTCAAGATGGGCGCGCGCCGCGAGCGGCTGGAGGCCAAGGTCTTCGGCGGAGGCGCGGTGCTGGCCAACATGACCACGCTGAACATCGGCGACCGCAACGCGGACTTCGTGCTGCGCTACCTGAAAGCCGAAGAGGTGCGCGTGGCGGCGCAAGACCTGCGCGGCCCGCATGCGCGCCGCGTCAGCTATTTCCCGATCGGCGGGCTGGCGCTGGTGCGCCGCCTGACGCGGCAGGACGATCAGGTTTCGGTGGCGCGCGAGGAACGCGCGCTGGCGCGGGCCATTGCCACCTCGGCGCGCGAACCATCGCGCTCGCCGGAACTGTTTGCGCGGCAGACGTACTCGCGCCCGCTTCCCTGAAACCCTACAAGCACGACCAATCATGACTGCCGCCAAGATCAAGGTGCTCTGCGTGGACGACTCCGCGCTGATCCGCAGCCTGATGACGGAGATCATCAACAGCCAGCCCGACATGGAAGTGGTCGGCACCGCGCCCGACCCGCTGGTCGCGCGCGACCTGATCAAGCGCCTGAACCCCGACGTGCTGACGCTCGACGTCGAAATGCCGCGCATGGACGGCCTGGACTTTCTGGAGCGGCTGATGCGGCTGCGGCCGATGCCGGTGCTGATGGTGTCGTCGCTGACCGAGCGCGGCTCCGAAATCACCATGCGCGCGCTTGAGCTGGGTGCGGTGGACTTCGTCACCAAGCCCAAGCTGGGCATCCGCGACGGGCTGCTCGAATACACCGACACCATTGCCGACAAGCTGCGCGCGGCATCGCGCGCGCGCGTGCGCGCGGCCACGCCATCGGCCGCGCCCGCAGCCACTGGCACCGCGCCAGTGCCGATGCTGCGCAGCCCGCTGCTGTCGACCGAGAAGCTGATCATCCTGGGCGCCTCCACCGGCGGCACCGAGGCCATCAAGGAATTCCTGATGCCGCTGCCGCCCGACAGCCCCGCGGTGATGATCGTCCAGCATATGCCGGCCGGCTTCACGCGATCATTCGCGCAGCGGCTGGATGGCCTGTGCCGTATCACCGTGAAGGAAGCCGAGCACGGCGAGCGCGTGCTGCCGGGCCATGCGTATATCGCGCCCGGCGACTCGCACCTGCTGCTGGCGCGCAGCGGCGCCAACTACGTCGCGCACCTGTCGCAGGAGGCGCCGGTCAACCGGCATCGCCCGTCGGTGGACGTGCTGTTCGATTCCGCCGCGCAGCACGGCGGCAAGAACGTGATCGGCGTGATCCTGACCGGCATGGGCAAGGACGGCGCACGCGGCATGCTGCGCATGCGCGAGGCCGGCGCCTACAACCTGGCGCAGGACGAACAAAGCTGCATCGTGTTTGGCATGCCGAAGGAGGCGATCGCCGCCGGCGGCGTGCATGAAGTCGTGCCTTTGCCGGCGATGACCCAGCGCGTGATGGCGCGCCTGGCCACGTACGGCACGCGCGCGCAACGCGTCTAGTCGAGCCGGCAAGCCCAAACAACAAAGCCGGACCAACAAGTCATCACTGCATTTACCTGGAGCCCTTAAAGTGGACAAGAACATCAAGATCCTGGTCGTGGACGATTTCCCGACCATGCGCCGGATCATCCGCAACCTGCTCAAGGAGCTGGGTTTCGTCAACGTCGAGGAAGCCGAGGACGGCGGCGCCGGCCTGGAAAAGGCCAAGGACGGCAGCTTTCAGTTCGTGATCTCGGACTGGAACATGCCCAACATGGACGGCCTGTCGATGCTGCAGGCCATCCGCGCCGACGCCAACATCGGCAAGATCCCGGTGCTGATGGTCACCGCCGAGGCCAAGAAGGAAAACATCATCGCCGCGGCCCAGGCCGGCGCCAACGGCTACGTGGTCAAGCCCTTCACGGCCGCCACGCTGGACGAGAAGATCACCAAGATCTTCGAGAAGCTCGGCGGCTGAGGCGGAGGCGCGTTTGTCATGACCCCCACCCTGAGCAACGATTCCGCCGAACAACTGATCCTGCGCATCGGCAACCTGACGCGCATGCTGCGCGACAACATGCGCGAGCTCGGCCTGGACAAGGAAATCGAGCGCGCCGCGCAAGCCATCCCCGACGCGCGCGACCGCCTGAACTACATCGCCGCGATGACCGAGCAGGCCGCCGAACGCACGCTCAACGCGGTCGAACTGGCACAGCCGATCCAGTCCGACATCGAACAGCAGGCCGAAACGCTGGACAAGCGCTGGGCCGCCTGGTTTGAAAAGCCGGTGGAACTGGCCGATGCGCGCTCGCTGGTACTGGACACCCGCGCCTTCCTGTCCGAGGTGCCCGGCCAGGCCCGCGCCACCAACAGCCACCTGCTCGACATCATGATGGCGCAGGACTTCCAGGACCTGACCGGCCAGGTCATCAAGAAGATGATGGACATGATCCGCGCACTGGAGCAGGAACTGCTGCAGGTGCTGATCGACAACGTGCCGTCGGAGCGCCGCGTGGAAGTGCAGGCACCGTCCACGCTGATGAATGGGCCGCAGGTGAATCCGGAAGGGAAGCCGGACGTGGTGTCGGACCAGGCGCAGGTGGATGATTTGTTGGCTAGTTTGGGGTTTTGAAGTTTGAATAGCCCGCGGCATTTCGCGGTGCCACGTGTTTTCTCCCCTCTCCCGCTTGCGGGAGAGGGGCGGGGGAGAGGGCCGGCGCATCCAGGAAGTCAACCGCATCAACACCTGCGCACCCCACTTCATCTCGGCAATCCGGCGATGAACGCTTTTTAAGAGTTTGCCCATACTCGCACTTGCTGCGCCTCTTCATACTGGGTTCGTCGCTGCGGCGTGGCGACCGGGTTTAGCAGCCCGAATGGATTAGTGCCGAACGACCGCCGTCAGGCGGTATCCTTACGTTCGCCGTGCCTGAGCACGCCCCTTCAATGGGCGGGCGCAGGCAGGGGAGCCTCCGGGCTCGCCGGCTCCTAATCCCCGGTCTGCTAACCCTGCCTTGCGCCCGCCCACCCCAATCAGCACCCGGGGAGCGGGACTGAACCTGTATGGTTAGGGGGTATTCCCATGCTTCAGTTCTTACTTGCCCATTCCGGGCGATTGGCAATCTCCAGTACCTTCACAATGCAGCAGCGTGCGCGGACCTCGTATGTGGAGGTGCGCCATGTATAGCCATAGTCATCACGGTATTACCGCGGAACACAATGGTGTCGATATGCTCGTGACCGCTCATAGTCCGGGGGAGAATCCGTTGAGTCTTGCGGTGCAACGGGCGGCGCAGCTTCATGGGCTTCTGCTCATGGCTAGCGATCATGGGGCCTCGAGTCTGGATCCGGTGGATTTCGATCCGGCGACCTGGGAGAGCTTGCTTTCCCTCGCGGCCTGGCTGGCGCATGAGACGCAGGTGTTGAGTGAGCTGGCTGTGGTGCAGGGGCAGGGGTTGCAGGTTGAGTGACGTTGGGGCGGGGTGTGCAGCCGTGTAATCGGCTGACGCCCCATCCATGGGAGTATGCGCGATTGGTTTTGGGACTGAGGGTCGCAGAACGACCCTGAGCGGACAATTAAAAATCAGAGTTCGGCGTCCGCTTTGGTGAAAGCTCGGGCCGTTGCGGCGAGAAAATCGGTGGGATTTCGCATTGCAGATGAGACCTGAGCGTGGCACCAAGTAGTCGGGTCTGTGGCGCTATCTTGGGCGATGCCCCGCCGCTTGTCAGGGCGGGGAATCTTCGTCGGACCGTCAGAATCTCGTCGTAGTAGAGCGGTTACCCATTGGGAAAACCGCTGCTTCATTTTGGTCTTGGTCGCGCACTGTTGCCGAACTTGGAAAGCAATCCGCAGTCATTGGGGCGGTCAAGGCCTGAGCTGCCTTTGATATAGGCGTTCACAAGCTGCCCGACCGCCGCAACAACCTTCTGGTCGTCACTGATGAATCCAAGCGGAAGCGTGACAGGGTAGGTCCCTGGGATAGACATGTGATAGACAACTGCAACCAGCTCGCCCTCGAGGAGCATGATCTCGACATTTCCGCCAAGAAACCCTTCAATGAGTGCATGAGCTCTGTCCGTATAAGGATCAAGCTCCTGTTTCCATAACTTGGCGGCCTTGAAGTCGTCCGGCCCTGAAACAGGAAAGTAGATGGTCGGCAAGTAAAGGCTCTTCTCCTTCGTACTGGCTTTCCTGACGAAATCACTCAGAGCGGTGATCAACCGGATGCTCTTGGACCAGTACGGGTCGCTTGGTGCAAGCCAGAGAAATGAGCCTTGCCCAACATCCGTCTTGCTTTCAATTCTGGACTTTAGGGCAGGTGCCAGCTTCTTTTGCAGCAAGCCCCAATTGGCGTGCGAATAAATCGGACCGAGGAACGTGCTTCTTCCTTTGGGATTGTTCGATTCCAGTCGAAGAAGGTCGTCAAGGAACTGCAGATTGATGGCATTGCTCTTCGAGTCAAACAACTTCAGCGTATCGCTGTCACCAATCTGCGACATTGCCTTCGCAATTTCCATCGAGTTGGCCGGTCTAGCGAGGCGATCAAGCTCAACAGTAATGCGTTCATGCACGTAATCTGAGCTGTTTAGGATCTCGAAGTCCTCTCGTTCGACACTTCTGCCATCCGTGTCAAATTGGAACTTCACAGTAAGCCGAAGCGGCACCGCCCTGATCTTGTTGACGGAATTCACGGTGTAGACGCTGGGGAAATCCTTCTCATCGTCAATCAGAGACTTCGAGAGAAAGCCCTGATGGAGTATCTGATTGAATTGACGCTGGAAGTGTTTCTCGACATGGAGCTCGCTCCTAGCCGCATTGTCATCATCAACGTCAAGCCGTACGCCAGCCTTCCATTTTTCCTGAGCTACATCCCTGCCCAGACACGTGAACGTCGCCAGGTCGAATGTAAGGCGTGCGCCACTATCCCGCAGAAGGGATAGACGGGGAACCTCGCCAACTTCGGTGAAATAACTGGCTGACTTCTCCGTGAGCGTCAATCGCGCACTCTCCGTGAGATTCAGTTCGTCGCGATTAACCAGATCCTGGATCGCCTCCTCTGCTTCCTTGCGACTAAATCCGAAGAAGGTGGCAATCTGGGATGTTGTCATGGGGGCCAGATGGACGAGTCGGAGAACGTATTCCCGAACGAAAGGCAGTCCCTTCTGAGTGACGTAGCAGAAGTTGATATTGAAGCGTTGCGCCGGCAACAGAAAATCAATCTCGTGATAAGTCGTCGTGTCTTCCACTTCGGGCCACCTTAACTGTTCTCTTTTCCTGGCATGAACTTATAGCCAGCATCCACACCCATACCGTCCATATAGGCAACGACATGGCCAAGTGGTTTGTCCTTGTTGTGTTTGCTCCACATGTCGCGGTTTCCTATGATCAGCAACCGATCCATTGCTCGGGACATCGCGACGTTGATGCGGTTTGGTGTTTGAAGGAATCCAGCCGACCAGAATTTTGGATCAGAGCGGGTAAGGCTGAGAATGATGATTCTGTTTTCCTTGCCCTGATAGCTATCGACGGTGTCGATCTTTACCAGTTCCTTGAAGCCTTCGCTCCAAAGCTCCTGATTGAACTTTTGCCGTATCAACCGCTTCTGCTCTGCATACATGCATATCACGCCAATGAGCGCGTTGTCTCTATCCTTGAGTTTGACCAGTTCCGCAAGAAACTGGCCACTTGAAGAGATCTCTTTGAGGATATGGATGACCTGTTCGGCTTCGCAGCGATTGTAGATGCTACGGGAGCCGCGGTCTTTGTCTTGATCATGGTGGGCTCGATTGCCAAGTGATGACGTGTCGAGCCATGTGACCGGGAATTGGAGGTGGGCAGGTGCGCTTTTGTAAATATCAGGAACTGGCCTCGCCCCGTTGGTCAGCTTGCCATCGTAGAAGATCCTTGACACCAGGCTCCCAATCGGAGGTGCCATCCGATACTGGGTGAGCAGCGTCGCGCTTGCCTGGATGCCATACTCCGAACTGAACGCACGAGCAAAGTCGCTTCGCAGAACAACATCCAGGTCGGTCCGGTTGTTGTTGATGCCCAGTCGCCGGGCGAGAGCCGCCTTGTGCGGATCTGAATAGAGGGGCGGCAACTGCAGATGATCGCCAACCAGCAGGACTCGCTTCGCCGACTGCATCGCGATCGCAAGCTCGCTCGAGATGGAGCGAGCTGCCTCATCGATGATCACGAAGTCATAAATGTTCTCATGGATGCCGATGTGCCCTTGCCCGATGCCCACACAAGTGCCCGCTACAAGCTGCCTGGAGCGGGCATAAAACTCATCGCAGTTCACCCGCTCCGCCGAAAGCGCATGCCGCATGTCCCTGCAGATACTGGCCAACGCCCGAGCACGCCTGGCTTCGTTCGGTTTGACGCCATATTCCGTGCATAGCTGAGCCAACAGGATGGATTTTGCAGCGGAGATCTTGTCTTCTTGGGACAAGGTAACTCCATAATCCTTGGCAAGCTTGGCGCGAATCGTTGCGTCCAGCTCAACCGCGATGGATTTGAGGGGCCTCATGTCGTCCCTGTCGTCGATATCGGCAAAACTGGCAAGCAACGATTCGAGATGGTCGATCTGACGGAAAAGCGATAGCTCAGCTTCGACGACCTTGGCGATGAACTCGGGGTCAAGCCCGAGCGCATCCGAGAGGGGCGCTACACGATAGCGATACTCGGCATTGAAGAGTTCGCGCTTCTCGGCCGTGATGGCGTGCGAATAGACGTCCTTGAGCCCATGGGATACGGCACCTTCACGGTTGCTGAACCGGACTACCTCTAGTGGCGTCCCGAGCCTCGCACAGTGCTTCCTGATTCGTTCGGCTGCGGTATTCACTGCCTCATGAGATTGACTGACCAGAAGAATGCGCCTGATGTCGAGTTTCTCGATGAGGAAGTGAACGAAAGCTGCAATGAACTCCGTTTTGCCTGTTCCGGGTGGACCCTGCAGGAGAGATAGCGGTCCGAAATTGAGCAGTTTCGTGAAGGCCTCTCGCTGCTGCTCGTTGAGACTGATCTTATTTCCCTGCTGGTCTTCACGGTCGTATCGGGCGAAATCCGACTCGGTCACCGATATGTCGTACCTTACTGCCGTGTGCTTGCATGTCGGGTCGAACAAGTCCAGGAGTTCGGGCAGGACGCCTTCCCGATCCAGCAGTCGTTCGAGCGCCGCCTTGCGCTTGCGGTAGGAGGCCCGGTCCGCCTTTGTCCGGAAAAAAACAGTGTCGCCATCCTTCAGGCCGTAGGCAGCCGAGCGGATTCTTGTCAATCGAACCTCGTTCAAGGCGGATTTCTTGAGCGAGACTTCCCCGATGATTCGTTCTGCGCCGTCCGGGTCCATCAGGAGAACCTCGATCTCATCCGTGCTGCCAAATGCCCCGAGCGGATCAACGTCGGCGTCATAGGGAAGGATCAGCTCCGAATCTGCATCTGACGCAGACATTGCCGCCCCATTCAGTTCGATATGGGGGCTTGATTCGGTCTCCGTGTCAAGGATTGCCCTCCACAGCGCTTCGGTGGAGATCTCGAGCGGCGTGTCGGCTCGGTCTCCACTGTCACCATCCTCAGATCTTTCGAAGACCTCGCGCAGTTGCAGGCTCAATCCCGATTCATCGATCTCCGGCGGCGAGTCTACGAGCGCCTCAACGGCACGGTTGAAAGCATCGTCATCACGAAGAAGATCCGACAGCGCCGCGAACTGCTGCGGGCGCCCCGGGCTGATTCGGATCGGCGAGGAGATCTCGAACTGGCTTTCCTCAACATCCCTGAAATGGATGTGGGAGCGGACACGCGGAGGCAGTCCGCCAGTAAAGCACCGCTGCTCCTTGTTGTAAAAGGCCGAGAACGTCCCCCCGATGCCAGAGAACGTCACCATGACAATGTTTTCCCCCTTCTTTGAGGCGGTAACCTTGACGTAGAGATGTCCGTTATCCGGCAGAATCTTCAACTGCTCTGGGAGATTGTTCAGGAAAACTTCGACAAGTTGCTGTTCTCGCGTGTCAGGACGAGATGTCAGCGCCTTCTTGAATCGTCCCAGTTCCCTGAAGCCGAACTCGATGTCGTCAAGCTCGGCGCTGATTGCCTGCGCGATTTCGGGGTACTCGCTGGATGCTTCACCCCATCCAATGCCAAGCATCTCGCTAGACATCCGTAGTACTGCAAAGATGTCTCGTTGGACCGGCGAGCTGCCATCGATGTTCTCAGGGCTGTATCGATGGTTCTTAACCTCTCCTACGTTCTGCGAGAAGTCAGGGATGTCGATCAGGAAGACGTTTCCGTCCCTATTCCCAAGCATGACGTTGCCAGGGTGGATGTCACCATGGGACACGCCAAGATCATGAAGATGCTCGACAGCAGCAATCAGCTTCTCGATGATTTTGATCTTGTGGGCGTCTTCAATGACTGCGTCAGTCCATGTCATGCCATCGATGAGATCGGTCACCAGATACATGCTATTGGATTTCGACGCAAGCCCGTAGTCATGGATTCGCGGCAGATAAGTCGGATTGACCGCGGCGAGCTTGTCGAGCCGTTTCAGAAACGACAAGACATGAAAGTTACTTGATGGATCGGATTCTTCGCCGCCGACGTTCAGCCAGGCTTTGACGAGCCTTCCATCCGAAAGGTAGACCTCCTTGTCGGAGGTCTCGACCATCAGATCGTGATCCTCCCGGTACTGGCGAGAGTGATTGATCGGGTGCCGGTATGTGTCCAACTCGCTTTCATCGAAAGTCGGGATATCTTCCCGCTTCGGCTCTGCCCGCATCAACGAGTCAAAGAAAGCTGACGCGTTGTTGAATTTCGCGGTAACTGCATCGAGAAGAATGCCCGCATACCATTCGTCGCTTGACAGCATGTCGTCCTGGACGGTCTCCAGGCTCTTTGGAGACATTCTTTGGCCGGACAGCAGATGCCAGGACACAACTCCAAGAGCATGGATATCCTCCTGGAACGGCGTCAGTGACGAGCCGTCGAGCATCTCCTTTACCTCAGCGGCGCCTACTGAAAGACTCTCTCGGTAATCCCCAACCGTTCCGATTGGCTGGTGGTATGCGGAGATGAAGTTGGAAAGCGCAATTTCCTTTGAGGGTGACAACCAAAGGCTGTGATCGGCGATATCGCGATGGGCGATCTTGATGTCATGCAGATCACCAAACTTCGCAATCAGTAGTTTGGTGAGGTTGAGCCTGTCAGTTTGATTCAGCGATTGGCCATACTTGCCCACGAACTCATTGAATCTCACATGTCCAGGGGGCAACTCATAGACTTCGCTGTACTGCGAGGTGACTTCGTCCTTTTCAAAGCTCGTAAGGGAGCGGAGGCAGTGGTTATACAGGTCCCGATCATGATGATTGATGAACTGAAGAACCTCACGTTCGCGAGAGACGATCTCCGCCCGGCCCTGCGGGGTAAAGGATTTCTCCCCATCAATCTTCTTGAAGTTCCATACGCGCAGTAGTGCGTCGGTATTTTTCGAGATCTCCGAGCTCGCCAAGTACTCCTTATAGACATGCTTGGGGTGCTCGAAAATCTCCTCTACGGCCGTATAGCCACCGATTCTCAGAGCTTTCGGCGCCGTGTTGCCGTTCGAGAACAGTTCATCGAAAACAGGAAAATCTCGATTCAGAACTTGCGAGTCCGGATGGGGGCGGAAGTATTCATTAAATTTGACTTTCTCGGAAAAAGTGAGGAACTCTTTCAGGGACAGTGTGTGTTGACGCTCAACTTCCGGGATCTGACTAAGATCAGAGTTCCCCGTCATGACGACAAAGAAATGAACCCGCGGGGCGTATTTTTTATTGGTAAAGCGAGGCGTAAGCTTCTTCAGCTTGTTATCCAGCAAGAATTTCTTGTTTCTCGTGACACTAACCGGCGACCGTCCCATGTTCTTGTCGCCCTTGAACCAAGTTTCTCCGTTGGCAGTTACTGGAAAATGGTTCCAGTCCTTCAATTCAACAATGATGACATTGCAGTGAGTCACGATGACCAGGTCAAACTCACCTTCCTTGCCCTTCGAATCGACGAATCGGAAACCCGCATACCCCTTCCACGGAAACATGCCATTCCGTGCGACCTTGTCTTGAAGTTGATCTCGCAGTGAAGTCCCGCGATTCTCGAGCTTTCGATCAGGCGCGGTATCGGTGAAGGTCGCCTTGATTTTGTTGATGGCCCTAATCTCTTGTTCTTCCAGGCCGCCGTCCCAAAATTCGATGTCCACGATGCTTCCTTTTGTCTCGCTACGCGCAGAATCAGCCCGTCGAGCGAATATTGCAAGTCAATGTGACGAGTCTACCTCAGGCTTCGCTCCTGATGCGCCAGATTTGACAGTGAAGAGCTACTCCTTTTCACCGTCCGGACAGGCGGTGGGATATGTTCCTTGGTGATGCCTTTCTCAGTGCATCCCTGGTAGTAATGGGTCAGTCAGTCAAACTCCTAGGAGGGCAAGCTTTGGATCCTGCCGGCTTGTCACGGTCAGCCGCTATGGCCGACAAACAACGAGCTGACTTCAAACGAGGAAGTAGCTAACCTCCCGACTTAGCGGGCGCGACTTCCATGCTTCTTGCGGCCCTTACCAAGCGGACTTGGGGGCCAGTGCGGAGTGGGCGAAATAGCATTATCGACGGCGTAAGTGCCGCGATGCATACCCCGAATGAGGGGAGGCTGCTTTAGCCGCAGCTCTACGTTCTCCGGGTTTCGTTGTTGGACACAGCTAACGACCTCGGATCGTCGTCGACATCCAGGATGGCGCATGTTTCGTAATTGCCGGCCCCAAAGCGGCCAGACAACTTAAGTCTGTCCGATGACCGCTACTGGCCGCGAACTGGCGTTCTGGTTCTGCAATTTTCGTTGTGCATTGGGAGAGCGCTACGGCTACACGCGAAAATGATCGACGGACTCCCGGATGCACGGCTTCTGTGTCGATATCGAGTAAAGTCTTGGCGTTGCTACAACCGAGAAAAACAATGGAACGCCAAGCACCTAGGAAATACCTAGTGGTCGAACCCGGCGCTGACGGGGCGGTGAGCGTCACGGAGATGAAGCGTTGGTGTCGCCAGAACCCGGATCGGCGACCTCCAAATACGGATCCCGACCGGGGTAATTCCCAGAAGCTTGCTAGGGCGTTCGGCTATGCGGGATGGTCTGTAGAGTTGACGGCGACTGAAGTCCGTATCAGTCCAAGCAAGGAAGCGGCCGTGCAAGCCGCTGCCGTGTTGGATGCTGAAAGCGAACCTCTCGAGGACGAAGGGGAATCGAGCGAAGAGACGGCTTTCGCCCTGGAGCGACAGCTTCAGGACTTCATGGTCTCTAACCTACGTGCAATTCCCGTCAACGGGAAACGGCTGCGACTTCATGTTGATGAGACCAGCGACGGGGTGGAATATCCAACCTCGAGCAACCGCCGGATAGACATCCTTGCCCGGGATGAGGACGACAACTTCATTGTCTTCGAGCTCAAGCGGGGCCAGGCCCCAGATAGCGCGATCGGGCAACTTCTCAACTACATGGGGTGGGTGAAGCTCAACTTGGCCAAGGATAAGCAGGTCACTGGGGTAATCGTCGCGCGCGATATTAGTGAGCGAATGAGAGAGGCCATCGTGATGACGACCAATATTACTCTTTTTGAGTACCAGTTGAGGTTCGAGCTGAGCGCGATCAGCCAGGCCACCGCCACGGCATAGTATCCGGTCGAATCATGCTCAAGCACGAAGTCCAAGCGGTCTTGGATTCCTACTATGCGGAAGCGCTTGCGGCGGCCGAGCCCGGCTTTGTTCCGTATTTTCGCGAGCGATCGGCGCCGTTCCTTCTCAGCGTATCTCAAGCTTACCCGCCGCGAAGCCGCGGCCGTCTCAGACCGACCCTTCGCTGCCTTTCAACTTCGCCGACCTCGGTGGCCGTTGATCGGCAGGAATCAGACAAACATTCGCACTTGGAGTCAATAGCGCATCCAGTTTCTCGGATATCCCTCCATCGCCGGAGCAGAACACTGCCGCTGTGCCGCTGATCAGCCAACAGCAGCGAGCGCGCTGGCAGGCTCGGTCCGAGTTGCTGTGGGCGAAACAGAGCGGAGGGCCTTGATTTGCTCACAGATGCAATAGCAGTTTCAGACTACGCTTCCTCACGAGACAATGACGTCCTCATTTGAAGTTGATGGATTTTTATCGGACCTTTCCGGCGTAATCGCCCTCAACAACCGCGAGTATGCAGGTCGCTTTCGATTCGCCCGAGAACTGAATCGGCTCGGCATGAAGATCTTGTATCAGACCGCTGCCGACAAAACAAAGTCCGCTGAATGGATCTCCCTCGCGCTTTTGGGGCGCGCTTTGCAAGCGTTCCAAGCTGCAATGCTTCTGTTGGAGCGAGGGATGGTCCCCGAGGCCAGCGGAAGCGCTCGGCATCTTTGTGAGGCCCTGATTGTCGTTGGCGGACTACGGGCGGACGCAACACTGCCCCAGCGCATCGTAAGCGCACACGAA
This sequence comes from Cupriavidus taiwanensis LMG 19424, assembly GCF_000069785.1. Lineage (NCBI taxonomy): Bacteria > Pseudomonadati > Pseudomonadota > Betaproteobacteria > Burkholderiales > Burkholderiaceae > Cupriavidus > Cupriavidus taiwanensis. The sequence continues at coordinate 285,772 of NC_010530.1, forward strand.
CTGCACAAAAAGAAGATAGGCAACGCAATCTTGGAATCGAAAAGTCTTCTGGAATTGTTTAACCCCGAGATTATTTCCACTTTGCACGCACGAGTCTCGTCTCTCCGCGATCAGCGGCTTGACGACCTAAAGCTAGAGCAGATCGCTGGGAAGGCTGGGCTGCTGGACGTTTACACGATGTACTACCGCCAGCTTTCTGGTGAGGGTGCCCATATAACGGCCGGTACTCTGGAGCACCATCTCGTAGGGGGCGACGATGACATTGCCGAGTTGCAGATGGAGCCATCTGATCGAGGCCTCGATTTTGTCCTCTTGGCCTCCATTTCGTGTCTGTTTGGCGTGATTCGCGAAACAAGAGAAAGGTTTGGGCTGGAAGCATTGGAATCAGAGTGGCAGATTATCGCGAAACGCTTCGACGCCGAAAAGATGCAGTAACGATAACTCGAAGCGAGCCCTAGCCAGGATTTGTATAGTGAAGAGAATTGGGGCTCGCTTGTCGTGCATGGATCATCTGTCCCGGCCTCAGCACGGTGCCAAGATATTTATCGGATCTGACTGTATGAATCAGCTTGTTTTGACATTGAATTCCGACGGCGTTGCGAGCCCAGGAATGAAGGCCGCACGGGATGCAAGTGAGATCGTTAGATTCGCGTTGCACTCGTTCGATAACTCCGACCTTAGCATCGCGCCGCCTGTTGCGGGCCATCCTATTGCCTATGACATGGGAACCAGCGCGAACAACGCTGATGAGCGCCGCACTATATACGCGAACTGGATTCTGTCCCAGGCGTTCTCCGAGGTGGCGCGAGGCATTCGTGAATCGTTAGAGGAGGCATATTTCTTCTTGAAGATTGCCAAGATTCATGACGGGCCGATGAAAGCCGACGCCTTTAATGCGTTGATGCGTGAGTCCCGGAAGGAGGCGCAACGCGCCAAGTTTCCAGACCTGATTGCGAAAGTTAACCAAGGGCTTACGGAAGCCTTGGTATTCGCAGCCGAGTTCCACTCGTTGCAAAAAGTACGCAACTGCCTTGAGCACCGTGGGGGAACTGTGGGCGCTCAAGATGCCGATGCCGACGGAGTGCTGATCCTCAGCATGCCCCGTATTAAGCTCTCCTACATGAGGGGGACAGAGGAGATCGAGTTGGAGCCGGGATGCACCGTCGATCCTGGCGACGAGAGGAAGGATGTCGAAATCTATTCGCAGCGCGTAACCCGAACGCGCGCCTATCGTTTAGGCGAGCGTATTACATTTACCGCTGACGAGTTTCAAGAGATCGCCTTCGCTTGCACGCTGTTTCTTGGCGATCTCGTGGCAAAGCTACCGAAGGCCACTCCAGGGGACCTGAAGAGGGGAAAATTGGTCTGAGGGGTGCTCGCCATCAGGGTATGGACTGGACACATTGAGCAGGCGCGATGGCTGGCCGGTATCAAGTTGAAGCGGTCGTCCAAATGTCTACTTACTGGCATGCTCGGAGGGCAGCTACTGGCCGACCTCGGACAGATAACCTGCGAAACCTGCAACCTACTCACAACAGACGCTCGACATACCATCCTGCTATCCTCCCAAGCAAATCCACCATATGGAGAAAAGCGATGACACCACGCGAAGTCATAGAGCGCTGGGTAGCCCTTTTCAACACCGCCGACGCTGCAGGCTTAGCCGATCTCTACCACCCCGACGCTGTCAATCACCAGGTCACTCAGGACCCAATCAAGGGACGCGACGCGATCCACGCCATGTTCGAACGTGAATTCGCGCTTGCCAAGATGACCTGCATCGTCGAAGCAATCCATGAAGCAGGAGAAGTCGCAGCACTCGAGTGGCGTGACCCCATAGGCCTGCGCGGCTGCGGCTTCTTCACCGTCCGTGATAGCCGCATAGCCTTCCAAAGAGGCTACTGGGACAAACTATCCTTCCTAAAACTACACGGCCTGCCCGTCGAATAGTCAGCAGGGCGGCCAGGCGAAAAGAAAAACGCCAACCCATGGGTTGGCGTTTTGCTTGGGGGCTACTACCAGAATCAAAACTGATTCATAGTATTGTCCTTCCCCGCCGCCTTCAGCGCCGCTTCGCCGCTGAAATACTCCTTGTGGTCATCACCGATATCCGAGCCCGACATGTTCTGGTGCTTGACGCAGGCGATGCCCTGCCGAATTTCCTTCCGCTGCACGCCAGCGACGTAGCCCAGCATGCCTTGATCGCCGAAGTATTCCTTAGCCAGATTGTCCGTCGACAGCGCAGCAGTGTGATACGTCGGCAGCGTAATCAGATGATGGAAGATCCCCGCCTCCCGCGACGCATCAGCCTGGAACGTCCGGATCTTCTCGTCCGCCAGCTTCGCCAGCTCACTGTCATCATATTCCACGCTCATCAGCTGGGCGCGGTCATATGCCGACACGTCCTTGCCCGCTTCCTTCATCGCGTCATACGCCTGCTGGCGGAAATTCAGCGTCCAGTTGAACGACGGGCTGTTGTTGTACACCAGCTTGGCGTTCGGGATGACCTTGCGGATTTCGTTGACCATGCCGGCGATCTGGGCGATGTGCGGCTTTTCGGTTTCGATCCACAGCAGGTCGGCGCCGTTCTGCAGCGCGGTCACGCAGTCCAGCACGCAGCGTGCTTCGCCCGTGCCGGCGCGGAACTGGAACAGGTTGCTGGGCAGGCGCTTCGGGCGCAGCAGCTTGCCGTCGCGCTTGATGATGACGTCGCCATTGCCCAGCTGGTCGGCCGACAGTTCTTCGCAATCCAAGAACGAGTTGTACTGGTCGCCCAGGTCGCCCGGCTTGGCGGTCACGGCGATCTGCTTGGTCAGGCCGGCGCCCAGCGAGTCGGTGCGGGCGACGATGATGCCGTCGTCCACGCCCAGTTCCAGGAAGGCGTAGCGGATGGCGCGGATCTTGGCCAGGAAGTCTTCGTGCGGCACGGTGACCTTGCCGTCCTGGTGGCCGCATTGCTTCTCGTCGGAGACCTGGTTTTCGATCTGGATGCAGCAGGCGCCGGCTTCGATGAATTGCTTGGCCAGCAGGTAGGTCGCTTCGGCGTTGCCGAAACCGGCGTCGATGTCGGCGATGATGGGCACCACGTGGGTGACGTGGTTGTCGATCTTCTGCTGGATCGCAGCCTTTTCGGCGCCGGTGGCGGCGTCGAGCTGGCGGAACAGGCCGCCCAGTTCACGGGCGTCGGCCTGGCGCAGGAAGGTGTACAGCTCGCGGATCAGCGCGCTGACCGAGGTCTTCTCGTGCATCGACTGGTCGGGCAGCGGGCCGAACTCGGAGCGCAGCGCGGCGACCATCCAGCCGGACAGGTACAGGTAGCGGCGTTCGGTGCTGTTGAAGTGCTTCTTGATGGAAATCATCTTCTGCTGGGCGATAAAGCCATGCCAGCAGCCCAGCGACTGGGTGTACTTGGACGGGTCCGCGTCATAGGCCGCCATGTCGGCGCGCATGATCTTGGCGGTGTACTTGGCGATGTCCAGGCCCGTCTTGAACTTGTTCTGCGCGCGCATGCGGGCAGCGTACTCGGGGTTGATGGCATTCCAGGCGCTGCCCTGGGTTTCTTTCAAAGCAGCCACTGCCTTGATGTCGTCTTGATACTGGGCCATGTCAGTTTCCTAAGATAAGGCGCGTTTGAGAAAAATCGTTTGGCGTGCCGACCGTGGGTCGAAGCAAACAGCGTGAACTCATTGTAGGGGGATCCGGGTCCGTTGCGGTTATGTCTTATATAAGACATAAGACTTTGTTTCCCCTTATTTTTCAAAGGGATAGATGTCAATTTTCACGATACGGAACGTTTTTTCGCAGAACGAAAGCGAGCGCGGCGCAGCGCAACATCAAAATTCCACGATGTGAAACGCGCTTTCAGTGAGCGGGCAAAGGCCGCTTCAGCGCACTGCGGGACAGCGCCTCCGTCACTTTTCCACTAAAGACTGCTGACCCCTGCGCCGTTAACCCCAACAGTCCCTCATTTCCCAAACAGCACCCAATTCCCCCGCCTTTTCGTGCGAATGGGAATCCCACCCCGCTTCGATAATCCCCGCTGACGAATAGCGGCCTGCCGCTTCGCACGGAGCGTGGATGTCCGAAGAAAGCGATCTCGAGAAAACCGAACCCGCCTCACCCCGGCGCCTGGAAAAGGCGCGCGAGGAGGGGCAGGTGGTGCGTTCGCGCGAGTTGGCGACGTTCGTGATGCTGATTGCCGGCGTGACCGGCCTGTGGACGCTGGGCGGCCACCTGGGTCGCAGTCTGAACCAGGTGATGCAGGGCGCGTTGCGCTTTGAGCCGGCCACGGCGTTCGATCCGGCGCGCATGCTGTCGCGCTTTGCGCTGATGGTGTGGGACAGCCTGCTGGCCTTCCTGCCGTTGCTGCTGCTGTTCGGCGTGGCCGCGCTGGCCGCGCCGCTGCTGCTGGGCGGCTGGGTGTTCTCGGGCAAGTCGTTCGCGCCGCAGTTCTCGCGCCTGTCGCCGATTGCGGGGCTGGGGCGGATGTTCTCGGCGCATTCGCTGGTGGAGCTGCTCAAGGCCGTGGCCAAGTCGCTGCTGGTGGGCGCGGTCGGTGCCTGGGTGCTGTGGCGCCGTCTGCCCGAGGCCATCGCGCTGATGAATGCGCCGGTGCAGGAGGCACTGCTGCACATGGTGGACCTGGTGATGTTTTGCTGCCTGGTGGTGTCGCTGTCGCTGCTGGTGGTGGCGGCCATCGACGTGCCGTGGCAGTACTGGGAGTTCTTCAAGAAGCTGCGCATGACCAAGGAAGAGGTCAAGCAGGAATTCAAGGAGAGCGAGGGCGACCCCCATATCAAGAACCGCATCCGCCAGCAGCAGCGTGCCATGGCACGCCGCCGGATGATGACGGAGGTGCCCAAGGCCGATGTGGTGGTGACCAACCCGACCCACTTTGCGGTGGCGCTGCGCTATGAGGAAGGGCGCATGGGCGCGCCGCGCGTAGTGGCCAAGGGCACCGGCGAGGTCGCCGCGCGCATCCGCGCGCTGGCGGCGGAGCACCGCGTGCCGCTGATGTCGGCGCCGCCGCTGGCGCGCGCGCTGCACCGCCATGTGGAGCTGGGCCAGGAAATCCCGGCCGGCCTCTATACCGCCGTGGCCGAAGTGCTGGCCTGGGTCTATCAACTGAAGCACTGGCACTACTCGCAGGGCCCGCAGCCGCAGGCGCCGGCGGACCTGCACGTGCCCGATGAACTCGCCGTACCGGAAATGCGCGAATGAACGCTCTGAGCAATCTCTTCAACCTGCCCGGCCTGCGCTCGGCGGGCCAGTTCAAGGCCATGACCGGGCCGCTGCTGATCATCATGATCCTGGGGATGATGATCCTGCCGCTGCCGGCCTTTGTGCTGGACCTGCTGTTCACCTTCAATATCGCGCTGGCGATCATGGTGCTGCTGGTCAGCATGTACACGCAGAAGCCGCTGGATTTCGCGGCGTTTCCGGCGGTGCTGCTGTTCACCACGCTGCTGCGGCTGTCGCTGAACGTGGCCTCGACGCGCGTGGTGCTGCTGGAAGGCCATACCGGCCCGGACGCGGCCGGCAAGGTGGTGGAGGCCTTCGGCCACTTCCTGGTGGGCGGCAACTTTGCCGTGGGTATCGTGGTGTTCGCCATCCTGGTGGTGATCAACTTCATGGTGATCACCAAGGGCGCGGGGCGGATTGCGGAAGTCGGCGCGCGCTTCATGCTGGATTCGATGCCGGGCAAGCAGATGTCGATCGATGCCGACCTGAACGCCGGCCTGATCGACGAAGCCGCCGCCAAGAAGCGCCGCGCCGAGGTGGCGCAGGAATCCGATTTCTACGGCGCCATGGACGGTGCCAGCAAGTTCGTGCGCGGCGATGCGGTGGCGGGCCTGCTAATCATGTTTATCAACGTGGCCGCGGGCATGGTGGTGGGCATGGTCCAGCATGACCTGGACTTCGGCACCGCCGTGCACAACTACACGCTGCTGACCATCGGCGATGGCCTGGTGGCGCAGATTCCGGCACTGGTGATTTCCACCGCGGCCGGCGTGATCGTGTCGCGCGTGTCGAACGAGCAGGACGTGGGCGAGCAGCTGACCGGCCAGCTCTTTGCCAACCCGCGCGTGCTGTACCTGACCGCGGGCATCATCGGCCTGATGGGGGTCATCCCGGGCATGCCGCATTTTGCCTTCCTGCTGCTGGCGGGCGCGTTGGTGTGGATGGGCCGCTATATCGCGCGACGCGCGGCCACGCAGGCGCAGACCAAACAGCGCGAAGAGCGCACCCCGGCAGTAGCACAGGAATCGACCGAAGCCAGCTGGGACGATGTCACGCTGGTGGACCCGCTCGGCATGGAAGTGGGCTACCGCCTGATCACGCTGGTCGATCGCGCGCAGGACGGCGAGTTGCTGGGCCGTATCAAGAGCATCCGCAAGAAGGTGGCGCAGGAGATCGGCTTCCTGGTCCCGGTGGTGCATATCCGCGACAACCTGGAACTGAAGCCCAACGCCTACCGCATCACGCTCAAGGGCGTGGAAATCGGCCGCGGCGAGGCCATGCCGGGCCAGTGGATGGCGATCAACCCGGGCCAGGTCAGCGGCACGCTGCCGGGCGCGGCCACGCGCGACCCGGCCTTCGGCCTGCCGGCGGTGTGGATCGATGCCGGCATCAAGGAACAGGCGCAGGCGTACGGCTATACCGTGGTCGATGCCAGCACCGTGGTGGCCACGCACCTGAACCACCTGATCCACATGCACGCGGCCGAGCTGCTGGGCCGCCAGGAAGTGCAGGCGCTGCTGGACCGCATCGCCAAGGAATCGCCCAAGCTGACCGAAGACCTGGTGCCGAAGACGATCTCGCTCACCGCGCTGCAGAAGATCCTGCAGAACCTGCTGGACGAAGGCGTGCCGATCCGCGACATGCGCACCATCCTGGATGTGGTGGCCGAGCACGCGCCCAAGATCAGCGACCCCAACGAGCTGACCGCGATGGTCCGCGTGGCCCTGGGCCGCGCCATCACGCAGCAGCTGTTCCCGAACAATGCCGACCTGCAGGTGATCGGCCTCGACGCCGGCCTGGAGCGCGTGCTCTCGCAGGCGCTGACCAACGGCGGCGGCATCGAGCCGGGCCTGGCCGACGCGCTGCTGCAGCAGACCCAGGGCGCGGTTACGCGCCAGGAGCAGCTGGGCATGGACCCGGTGCTGCTGGTGCCGTCGCAGCTGCGTCCGCTGATGGCGCGCTTCCTGCGCCGGACCATGCCGCAGCTGCGGGTGCTGTCGCACGCCGAGGTGCCGGACAACCGCAATATCCGCATCACCGCCATGATCGGCGCGTGAGGAGTCAACGATGAGCGTAGCCAAGTTTGTTGCGGCCAACGGCCGTGAAGCCATGCGCCAGGTGCGCGAAGCCATGGGCCCGGATGCCGTGGTGCTGTCCAACCGCACTGTCGAGGGCGGGGTCGAGATCGTCGCCATGCGCGATACCGATCTGGGCAGCGTGTCGGCCAGCGCGCAGGTGTATGTGCCGCCGGCTCCGGCGCAGGTGCCGGCACCTGAACCCGCTGCCATCGGCGACCTGCGCGGCGAGCTGCAATCGATGCGGGCGATGCTGGAACGCCAGCTGGCCGGCATCGGCGCGGCGCCGGGCGTGGCCCCGAGCGCGGCGGCGCACGGCGTGGCCGCGAGCGACCCGTTGCGCGAATCGCTGTTCGAATGGATGGTCGGCGCGGGCTTCTCCGGGCAACTGGCGCGCACGCTGCTGGCGCGGCTGCCGCTGGGCTATGACCGGCCCGCGGCAATGGGCTGGATCCGCGGCGAGCTGGCCAGCAAGCTGCCGGTGCTGGGCGACGAGGACCACTTGTTCGCGCAGGGCGGCGTGCTGGCGCTGGTGGGCCCCACCGGCGTGGGCAAAACCACCACCACGGCCAAGCTGGCCGCGCGCTACGTGCTGCGCCACGGCGCCGACAAGCTGGCGCTGCTGACCACCGACAGCTTTCGCATCGGCGCCCATGAGCAGCTGCGCATCTACGGCGACATCCTGGGCGTGCCGGTGCATGCCGTGAAAGACGCCGCCGACCTGCGCTTCGCGCTCGCGGCGATGAAGGACAAGCACCTGGTGATCATCGACACCGTCGGCATGAGCCAGCGCGACCGCAGCCTGTCGGAGCAGATCGCCATGCTGGCCGGCGTGCCCGCGCCGGTGCAGCGCGTGCTGCTGCTCAATGGCGCCAGCCATGGCGATACCCTCAATGAAGTGGTGCACGCCTACCGCCATGACGCCGCGCCGGATGGCGGCGGCATCGACGGCTGCATCATCAGCAAGCTGGATGAAGCGACGCACCTGGGATCGGTGCTGGACGTGGTGATCCGTCACCGGCTGCCGGTGTTCTATGCCTCCACCGGGCAGCGCGTGCCCGAGCACCTGGAACTGGCCAACAGCACCGCACTGGTCGAGCGCGCCTTCCTGACGCCGCGCCGCGGCTCGGTGTTTGCCGATGCCGATGCGGCGCGCCGTGCGGCAGCTGGCGCGGGTGAAGAGACAACCGCGCGCGGTGGCGCGACCGATGTGCTGCGCTCGCTGACGGATAGCGCCGACGCGCTCGGCCAGTGCGTGACCGAACTCAACGGCGCGGGCCTCGGCTTCGACCTGGCCCGCTCGCTGTGGCAACAGCGCAGTGCCGGCGCCCCCGCACTGCGCGCCATGTCGCAGCAAGTGCGCGAAGCCGTGTGCCGCGACGTGGCGCGCCAGTGCGACCAGTACGTGCTGGCCGTCGCCGCCACGCTGCAGGTGGCCGTGGCCGCGCGCCGCTCGCCCCAGCCGATCCAGCACACGCTGTGGCTGGCCGACCGCAACGGCATGCCGCTGGCCGCCGCCGTGACGCCCACTGGCCGTGCCGGCCAGCCGCTGGGTGAAGCCGAATCCGATGCCGCTAACCTGCGCGCCGCAATGAGCGCCGCGCGCAAGGTCGTCAACCTGGTCGAGGCGCTGCCGTCCGCCGCCACGCTGGCGCGCTGGCAGCTGGCCGGCGAGCGCTGGGTCGCCAGCGCGCGCAAGACCGCGCGCGTGGTCAGCGCCGGAACCGCGTGGAAGCTGGATGCGCTGGCGGACACGCTGACCTTCCATGCCGTCGGCGAAGACACCGTGCGCGAGCGCGACGCCGTGCGCTGGCTGGCGACCGCCGACGTGCGCGTGCCGGACAGCCCGGTGCGCGGCAAGGGGACGCCCGAAGGCGGCATCGACGCCTGCCTGGTGGTGGCGCGCCTGGCCGACCGCGCCACCGGCGAGCTGCTCGATACGCGTTACCTGCTGTGCGATCCGGCCCTGGCGCAGGACGCCCCGCAGGTAGCGCGCTGGGCCTTGTGGACGGATGCGGCCGAAACCGGCCTGCGCACGCTGCGCCATGCCATCGATCATTTTGCGCAAGATGCCCGGGAGGCCAACGATGCGGCCGCCGTCGCCGCACTGCAGTTGGGCGTGTCCGTGCTGCGCCTGGAGCACGCCCCCACCGCGGCCGCGCCCGCGTTCCTGGCGCGCCTGGCCGGCCGTACCGTGCGCACGGGCGCGCCGGTGCCGGGCACCGTGCTCAATGAAGGCATGGGTCGCATGCTGGCCTTGCTCGACGTGCTGGAGAACTATCCGGGCCGCGCCAGCGCCGCACCCGCCGTTACTGCGGAGGCCCTGCAGTGAGCACCCTCGCCATGGACCAGGCCGAGAGCCTGCGCCGCATGCTGGCGCCGCGCACCACGCGCCGCATCGCCGTGCTCGCCAGCGAACGCGGCGCCGGTGCGACAACCGTGGCGCTGGGTTTGTCGCATGCGCTGGCGATGCAGGGCGAGCGCGTGCTGCTGGTCGACGAAGACGCGGCCGCCGCGGCCACGCGCTTGTCCGGCGCGAGGCCTGCGGGCACGCTGGCTGACGTCCACGCGGGCCGGCTGTCGCTGGATGGCGCGGCGGGCGTGAGCCCGCAAGGCGTGCTGTCGGTGGTGCCTGCGGGCCGGCCGGTGCCGGGCGCCGCCTTGCCGCCGGCAGCGACGCAGGATTTCCGCAGCGTGCTGGTGGATGCCTCTGTCGATGCGAACGGCGCCCTGTCGCCGCTTGCGGGCGATGCGCACAACGTGCTGGTGGTGATGCGCCCGGAGCTGGCGTCGATCACTGCCGCCTACGCGTGCATCAAGCGGCTGCACCATCTGTATGCGTGGCGCCGGTTCCACCTGATCGTCAACCTGGCGGCCAGCGAAGCCACGGTGCAGGCCATCCTGCGCAACCTGGCGCGCACCGCCAGCCAGTACCTCGGCGTCGAAGTCCTGTGCGCGGGCTGGCTGCCGGCCGACCCGCTGGTGGCGCGCGCCGCGCAGCTGGGCCGCTGCGTGGTCGAGGCCTTTCCGGCGGCACCGGCCACGGCGGCACTGCGCCGCAGCGCCGGCGGCATCGGCGCCTGGCCGCTGCGCGCGGATGCCGCCGCGCCCGCCGCCAGCGCGGCGATGGCCTGAGCCTGCCAGCCATGCCACCTGTCACCAACATACCCTGAGCCCAGCCGGCACGCATGCAGGCATGCCGGTCCAGCCATCCAGCAGTCACGAGAATTGCACCATGTACACGATCCAGGGAAAGCTCGAACAGGCCGATGTGGTCAAGGCGCACGCCCCGCTGGTGCGCCGCATCGCGCTGCAGCTTGCCGCGCGGCTGCCCGCCAGCGTGCAGATCGACGACCTGATCCAGGCCGGCATGATCGGCCTGCTCGACGCCGCCAAGCGCTATGAAGACACGCACGGCGCGCGCTTCGAGACCTACGCCAGCCAGCGCATCCGCGGCGCCATGCTCGACGAGGTGCGCGCCAACGACTGGCAATCGCGCAGCCTGCGCCAGTTCACCCGCCGCATCGAACGCACCCAGCGCAACCTGGAACAGAAGCTCGGCCGCACGCCGATCGACTCCGAAGTGGCCGAGGCCATGGAGATGCCGCTGGACGAATACCAGCTGCTGCTTAACGAGGTCTATGGCTGCCAGCTGCTGCACTATGAAGACTTCGAGCGCTCCGGCGAGGAAGACTTCCTGGACCGCCATCTCGGCGGCAGCGACGACGGCAACCCGCTGACCGTGCTGATGGAAAGCGGCATGCGCGAGGCGCTGGTCCGCGCCATCGAGCGCCTGCCCGAGCGCGAGAAACTGGTGCTGTCGCTGTGCTACGACCAGGAACTGAACCTGCGCGAAATCGGCGCGGTGCTCGACGTGACCGAGTCGCGCGTATGCCAGATCCGCGGCCAGGCCATCAACCGGCTGCGCACCCAGTTGCGCGGCCTGCTGTGATGCCCGGCAAGGCGCGCGCCGCGCGTGGCGCCTGCTGCCTGCTGGCGGCCGTATCGGCATGCGCGTGGGCCGCGTTCGATGCCGGCACCCGTCATGCATGGACCGGCTCGGTCAACGGCCCGGCCCTGCACGGCCGCGGCCAGCGCGCGGTGTCGCCGCCGATCTTGCCGACCGGCGTATTGCCGCAATCAGAAGGGGTGATTACCTCGGTGCGCTGGCGCTACAGCTTCGCCAAGACGCCGCCGGGGGACCTGCAGGCTTACCTGTGCAATGCGCAACGCTGCGTGCTGCTGCCGCAGGCCGAGGGCAAGACCGACGCGTTCTTCGGCGACGATGCCACCAAGGGGTTTGTGTTTGCGTTCCGGGTGCCGGGGCAGGGGAGTCTGGTCCCGGTGTTGCAGGGGCGGAGCAATGAGGTGGTGGTGGGGTTCAGGTAGGGATGAATGTTCCGTTTTTTCGTCAGTTATCAACAAGTGACGAAAAAATGGAACATCAGGCCGAGAGATGGCCGCATGCCGCCCAAGCCGACTTGCACCCCGGACCTGTCGGTTGTCGTCCCCGCGAAGGCGGGGACCCAGTGTCTTTTTGTCTCTCGAAAGTACACTTCAAAGACGCTGGATTCCCGCCTTCGCGGGAATGACAGTGGCATTTGCTTCTTGAGTCGTTCTAACGCTTACCCAGCCGCCAGACTAACCCCACCCACCCCCGCCGCCGCCTTCCCATCCTTCCCATACAACCCCGCATCCCCGCCACTATGCTGGCGCAGCGCCTGGATGGCTTCACGGGTAAAGTCGAGATGGGCGTCCACCACCGCCCCGTTGAGCGCATTGGCGTCACGCGCGGTGCGGGCGGCGAAGATCAGGCGGCGCCAGGCGTCGGCCACGGCCGGATCGACCTGGCGGCCTAGCAGTTGGCCTTCCGGGCCGGCGCGAAGCCCCAGCGCGCCCATCTGGGCTTCGCGGGCCTTGAGCTGGCGGGACAAAGCCTGGCCCAGTTCGACCTTGCGCGTCAGCAGTCCGCTCAGGGACTGGAAGTCGCCCCGCCTGAGGGCGTCGCGCTCTTCGGCGAGGAGTTGGCCGAAGGCCTGGATGCCTTCGGTTTCGCGCTGCAGGGACTGGATCAGGCTCTGGCTCATGATGGCTATTTGGCGTCGGCCTGGCCGAGCTCGCGCAGGGTGGCGAGCAGGCCGTCGGCAATCTTGCCCGGGTCGATGCGGATCCGGCCTTCGGCGATGGCCTGGCGGATCTCTTCGACCTTGGCGGTATCGATATCGTCGTCAGCCGGCTGGGCCAGGCGGGCGCTGATGTCGCGCACCTGGGCGGCCAGCGGGCTGACGCTCAGGCCGGCGGACGGCGCGGCCGCGTCGGCGGCGGCCGGGGCGGCCTGGGGCCGGGCGGCGTCGCCAGCGGCGGCGTCGGCCGGGCGGGACGAGGTGGAGTGGTTGATCTTCACGGGGCGATCCTTGCTGGTTTCCTATGGCATTACGGACGCGCCGGCGAATTCTTTAGGGCGCCTGGCGCCGATTCGCTGCACGGCGGCTGCGGCGGCATTTTCGCACGCCGCCTGCCCCGGGATTCCAGTCAATTCAGCCACGATTACGGCACCTGCTGCACGGTCACTGCAGCACGACGGTGTCGCCGCTGCGCACCAGGCCATTGACCACCTGGCCGTTGCGCAGCCGTACCTGCACGGTATTGCCGGTGGCGGCGTCGGCCAGCACCTTGCCTTCGCTGGTGATCTGGAAGGCCGCGCCCTCGACCGCCACGGTGACGGTCTGGCCCTGGCGCACGGCGATGGCCTTGCGCAGCAGGTCGGTGCGCAGCGGCGAGCCGGCGGCGATGCGGTTGGCGGTGACGGCACCGGCAAGCTGCGCCGGGTCGGTAATCACCGCGCGCGGCAGCGCGCCAAGGTCGCCCTGGCGGATTTCGACATCGGCCTGGCCGACCGGCTCGCCCGCGCCCAGCGCGCGCGCGGCCACGTAATAGTCAGTCAGCACCGACACGCGTGCCTGCATGTAGCGCACCCAGGGCCGCTCGCCACCGCAGCGCACGCCTACCGAGACGCGACCCCACGGCGAAGCGCCGGCGGGCAGGAACGGGTCCGGCGCGATGCATTCGGGCGCGCGCCCGCCTGACGGCGGCGCCACCTGCACGCTGACCTTGCCCGGCAGGCCGGCGGCCTGCTGCTGCAGGAAGCGCTCGACCGCCACGCGCGCGGGGTCTTCGGTGAACGGGCTGGCCGCGGCGTGGGCGGGGTTGCCGGCACCGTGCGCGGCCGGCGACTGCATGGCCACTGGCGCGACCTGCGCCGGCGCGGCGCCGGCGGCAGCAGGGATCGCCGCGCAGGCGACCAGCAGGGCGCGCGCCAGGCGGCGGGCGTTGCGGCAATTCGGTTTCATCTGGACTTCCCGGCAAGGACGGCGCACGGCCCCGTGACTGGCTGCGCGAGCCGTATACATCTGTCATCGGAGCCCATTGTAGGCAGCGCCTCGCGCGCGGGCGGGCCGAAATGCGCGGATTTCCCGTCCTTATTCATCCGATTGGCGTGACAGCTCCCCGCCTAAGATGCCAACCCTGAAGAAGCTACGTGCGCTCCGATTGCGGGAGCGCTTGCCCAGCAGGGGAGATGCCAGATGATTGACAGACTTGATGCGGCGCTACGTTTCCAGCAGGAAGCGCTGAGCCTGCGCAACCAGCGGCAGTCGGTGATTGCCTCGAACATCGCGCACGCGGACACGCCCGGCTACAAGGCGCGCGACTTTGATTTCTCGAGCACGCTGGCGCAGACCGTCGAGCGCGGCCACCGCAACGAGGGCATGTCGCTGTCGACCACGTCGGTGCGCCACCTGCCCGCGCAGGCGCCGGGGCGCGAGGAATTCGACCTGGCCTACCGCATTCCGCTGCAGTCCAGCGTGGACGGCAACACCGTGGAAATGGACACCGAACGCGTGGCCTTCGCCGACAACGCCGTGCACTTCGAGTCCGGCCTGACGGTGATGAATTCCAAGATCAAGACCATGCTGGCCGCGATCCAGCAGTAACCGGGGAGCGAACCCATGCCGGCAATGAACATCTTCGACGTCGCGGGCTCGGCCATGGCCGCGCAGTCGCAGCGCATGAACGTGACCGCGTCCAACCTGGCCAACGCCGACAGCGTGGTCAGTCCGGACGGGCAGGCCTACCGCGCCAAGCAGGTGGTATTCGGCATGGCGCCCACGCCGGGACAGACCGATATCGGCGGCGTGCAGGTGCAAGGCGTGAGCGAGGATCCGTCGCCCCCGCGCATGGTGCACAACCCCACGCATCCGATGGCCAATGCGCAGGGCTATGTGGTGATGCCCAACGTCAACCCGGTGGAGGAGATGGTCAACATGATCTCGGCCTCGCGTTCCTACCAGGCCAATGTGGAAGTGCTCAACACCGCCAAGAACATGATGCTCAAGACGCTGACGATCGGCCAGTAAAACGCCCCGGCCCATCACGGCAACGGCTCCATCCGCACCTCGCACACAAGCAACTGACATGACCACCACCCCACCGGTAGGCAGCAACACGCAAGGCATCAACGACGCGCTCAAGAGCGGCAGCGCCAGCGCGTCCGAGCTCCAGAACAACTTCCTGACCATGCTCGTCACGCAGATGAACAACCAGGACCCGCTCAACCCGATGGACAACGCGCAGCTGACCTCGCAGCTGGCGCAGATCAGCACGGTCAGCGGCATGCAGACCATGAACGCGACGCTGTCGCAGCTGCTGGGGCAAGTCAGCGCCAGCCGCGCGATGGATTCGGCCGCGCTGATCGGCCGTACCGTGATGGTGCCGGGCAAGCAGGTCGCGGTGGAAGGCGGCGTGCCGGGCAAGATCGGCGTGGACCTGCCGTCGACCGCGGATGCGGTCACCGTCGACGTGCTCGACAAGGACGGCAACGTGGTCCGCACCATCGACATGAAGGGCCAGACCGCGGGCGTGCACAACATTGCGTGGGACGGCAAGAACAACGCCGGCGTGGCCGTGGCCGACGGCGACTACACCTTCAAGGTGACCGCCACCGCCAACGGCACCTCGGTGCAGCCGGTGGCGCTGGTGTACGGCAAGGTCGAGAGCATCAGCGGCGACGCCAGCGGCGTGCTGGTGGACCTGGGCGATGGCCAGACCGCCAATGTCGACGACGTGCGCCGCATTCTGTAATACGCAGGTGCCGGCAGCGCGGGGGCGCCAACCGGCTTCAACCATAGCCTAGATAAAAGGAAGCAATCATGGGTTTCGGTCAAGGGGTAAGCGGCCTGAACGCCGCCGCGTCCAACCTGGACGTGATCGGCAACAACATCGCCAACGCCAACACGGTTGGCTACAAGCAATCGGCCGCGCAGTTCGCCGACGTCTACGCGGGCACCAAGATCGGCCTGGGCGTGCGCGTGAACTCGGTGGTGCAGTCGTTCAACCAGGGCAATATCGAGGCCTCGGGCCGGTCCCTGGACGTGGCCATCACCAACGGCAACGGCTTCTTCCGCCTGACCAGCCCGGAAGGCGCGGTCTACTACTCGCGCAACGGCCAGTTCCAGCGCCAGGAAGACGGCCGCATCACCAATATGCAGGGCCTGCAGGTGACCGGCTATCCGGCGGGCGTGGCCGGCGGCGCCGGCGTGCAGCCGCAGCCGCTGGTGATCAGCAACGCGCAGATGGAGCCGCGCGCCACCAGCAGCATCACCGCCAAGTTCCAGCTCGATTCGCGCGCCACGGTGCCGACTCAGGCCTTTGCCAGCTCGGCCGGCTCGCCGCCGACCAGCAACATGTTCAACTACAGCACTGCGATCAACGTCTATGACTCGCTGGGCAACAAGCAGCAGCTGATGGCGTACTTCGCCAAGGTGGCGGATTCGGCCGTGGCCCCGGTCCATCCCACCGTGGCGGGCGGCACCGACTGGCAGATGTACGTGACCGACGTCAACGGCAACGCGGTCGGCGGCGCGCCGGTCACGCTGGCGTTCGACAACGCGGGTGCGCTGCAATCGCCCGCTGCCGGCGCCGTGACGCTGACCCAGCCGGCCGTCAACGGCGCGCAGGCCATGGCGATGAAGCTGGACCTGAGCGGCACCACCCAGTTTGGCGCCGACAACGACGTCAAGCAACTCAGCCAGAACGGCTATACCTCGGGCAGCCTGCTGGGCTTCTCGGTGAATGGCGACGGCACCATCACCGGCAACTATTCCAACGAGCAGACCAAGCCGCTGGGCCAGATCGTGATGGCCGCGTTCGGCAACGTCGAAGGCCTGAAGCCGGAGGGCGACAACGTGTGGTCCGCCACCGGCTCGTCCGGCCAGCCGCTGCTCGGCGTGGCCGGCGGCAGCCTGGGCACGCTGCGCTCGAACGCGGTGGAAGCTTCCAACGTGGACCTGTCCGGCCAGCTGGTGAACCTGATCGTGGCCCAGCGCAACTACCAGGCCAACGCGCAGACCATCAAGGCGCAGGACACGGTCATGCAGACCCTGGTCAACCTGTGACCGCCACGCTGATCTGAGCCGCCGCCATGGACCGCATGATCTACACCGCCCTGTCGGGCGCCAAGCAGATACTCGACCAGCAAGCGGCGGTATCGAACAACCTCGCCAACGTTTCGACGCCGGCCTTCCGCGCCCAGGTCAACCTGTACCGCGCGGTGCCGGTGGTCGGGCCGGAGGCCGGCACGCGCGCCTTCACGCTGGCGTCCACGCCGGGCGCCGACATGCGCGCCGGCCCGCTGACCTACACCGGCCGCGCGCTCGACGTGGCGCTGCAGGGCAATGGCTGGCTGGTGGTGCAGGCGCCGGACGGCAGCGAGGCTTATACCCGTGCCGGCGCGCTGCAGGTGGCGCAGGACGGCCAGGTGCAGACCATCTCCGGCCTGCCGGTGATGGGCGACGGTGGTCCGCTGGCGGTGCCGCCCGGCTCGCAGGTGACCATCGGCACCGACGGCACCATCACCGCGCGCGGCCCGGGCGAAGCCTCGGCCGGCCTGGCGCAGGTGGGCCGGCTGCGTGTGGTCAATCCGCCCAACGATGCCATTGCCCGCAGCGATGACGGCCTGTTCCGCCTGCGTCCCGGCGCGCAGCCGCTCGAGGCCGATCCCACCGTGCGCGTGATCTCCGGCGCGCTGGAAGGCAGCAACGTCAACCCGACCGAAGCCATGGTCGAGATGATCGCCAACGCGCGCCGCTTCGAGATGCAGATGAAGATGATCCAGGGCGCCGACGGCAACGAGCAGCGCGCCAACCAGCTGCTCTCGACCAACTGAACCGAATGACCGGCCGGCACGGCGTCACCGTGCCGGCCTCCCAGCACCTACGCAAGGACCCACATGATCCGCTCTCTCTGGATTGCCAAGACCGGCCTCGATGCGCAGCAGACGCAGATGGACGTGATCTCGAACAACCTGGCCAACGTGTCGACCAACGGCTTCAAGCGCGGGCGCGCGGTGTTCGAGGAACTGATGTACCAGACCATCCGCCAGCCCGGCGCGCTGTCGTCAGACCAGACCACGCTGCCCTCGGGCATGCAGCTGGGCACCGGCGTGCGCCCGGTGGCGACCGAGCGCATCCACACCCAGGGCAATCCGCAGCAGACCGGCAATGCCAAGGACGTCGCCATCCTGGGCCAGGGCTTCTTCCAGGTGGCGCTGCCCGACGGCACCACCGCCTATACCCGCGACGGCTCGTTCCAGGTGGACCAGAACGGCCAGCTGGTTACGTCCAGCGGCTTCGTGATCCAGCCGGCCATCACCATCCCGGCCAACACGCTGTCGATGACCATCGGCCGCGACGGCACGGTGTCGGTGACGCAGCCGGGCTCCAGCGCCAATGTGCAGGTCGGGCAGCTGCAGCTGGCCACCTTCATGAACCCGGCCGGCCTGGAAAGCATGGGCGAGAACCTGTACGTGCAGACCGACGCCTCGGGCGCGCCCAACACCACCGTGCCGGGCCTGAACGGCGCGGGCGTGGTGCAGCAGAACTATGTCGAGGCGTCCAACGTGAACGTGGTCGAGGAACTGGTCAGCATGATCCAGACGCAGCGCGCGTACGAGATCAACAGCAAGGCGGTGCAGGCCTCCGACCAGATGCTGCAGCGCCTGGCGCAACTGGGTTGACTGTTATGAACATGGCCAACTTGCTTTCCCGCCTGGGCGCGCGTGCGCTGGTTTGCCTGGCCGGCGTGGCAATGCTGGCCGCCAGCGGCTGCGCGCTGATGCCGCGCGAGCCGCTGGTGCAGATGCCGACCACGGCGCGCGCCGAGCCGCGCCCGATAGGCCCGGCCTCGGGCTCGATCTTCCAGTCGTCGTACGCCGGCAATCCGCTGTTCGAGGACCGCCGCCCGCGCAACGTGGGCGATATCCTGACCATCCTGATCACCGAGAACGTCAACGCCAGCAAGAACTCGGGCACCAACACCAGTCGCACCGGCAACGCCGCGCTGGCGTTCGACTCGGTGCCGCGCGCGCTGGGCGGCCTGTTCGGCACCAGCCAGAACGCCAACATCAACGGCGCCAACACCATGAAGGCCAGCGGCGGCGCCAGCGCGGCCAATACCTTCAACGGCACCATCACCGTGACCGTGCTGGAAGTGCTGGCCAACGGCAACCTGGTGGTCTCCGGCGAAAAGCAGATGGCGATCAACCAGGGCGCCGAGTTCATCCGTTTCTCGGGGGTGGTCAATCCCCGCACCATCACCGGCGACAACGCCGTGCTGTCGACGCAGGTCGCCGATGCGCGCATCGAATACACCGCCAAGGGCGTGATCGACGAAGCGCAGAACATGGGCTGGCTGCAGCGCTTCTTCCTCAATGTTTCTCCGTTCTGACCGCGCCATGTCTGCCCAGATGCTCGCTCGTTTCCTGTCCCGCCTGCTGCGGCTGACCATGGTCAGCCTGGCGCTGGGCGTGGCCTTCGGCGCCTTCGCCACCGGTGCCAAGGCCGAGCGCCTGAAGAACCTGGCCACCTTCCAGGGCGTGCGCGACAACCCGCTGGTCGGCTACGGCCTGGTGGTGGGGCTGGATAACACCGGCGACCAGACCATGCAGACGCCGTTCACCACGCAGAGCCTGACCAACATGCTCTCGCAGCTGGGGATCACGCTGCCCGCCGGCAAGAACATGCAGCTGAAGAACGTGGCGGCGGTCATGGTCACGGCTACGCTGCCGGCGTTCGCGCAGCCCGGCAGCCAGCTGGACGTGGTGGTGTCGTCGATGGGCAATGCCAAGAGCCTGCGCGGCGGCACGCTGCTGATGACGCCGCTCAAGGGCGCCGACGGCCAGGTCTACGCGATCGCCCAGGGCAACATGCTGGTGGGCGGCGCGGGCGCTTCGGCCAACGGCAGCAAGGTGCAGATCAACCAGCTGGCGGTGGGGCGCATCGCCAACGGCGCCATCGTCGAACGCGCGGTTGCGCCGTTCCAGCCCGATGGCGGCGTGCTCAACCTGGAGCTGAAGGACACGGATTTCGGCACCGCCGAGCGCGTGGTCGAAGCCATCAACCGCAACATGGGCGGCGGCGTGGCCGCGGCGCTCGACGGGCGCGTGGTGCAGGTGCGCGCGCCGGCATCGCCGGCGGCGCGCGTGGGCTTCCTGGCCCGCATCGAGAATATCGACGTGACGCCGGCGAAGGCCGCGGCCAAGGTGATCCTGAACGCCCGCACCGGCTCCATCGTGATGAACCAGGCCGTGACCGTGGAAGACTGCGCGGTGGCGCACGGCAACCTGTCGGTGGTGATCAACACGCAACCGGTGATCAGCCAGCCCGCGCCGTTCAGCGACGGCCAGACCGTGGTGGCGCCGGTGTCGCAGATCGACATGCGGCAGCAGGGCGGCTCGCTGCAGATCGTCAAGGCGGGCGCCTCGCTGGCCGCGGTGGTCAAGGGGCTTAACGCGCTGGGCGCGACCCCGGCCGACCTGCAGACCATCCTGGAAGCGATGCGTGCGGCGGGTGCGCTGCGCGCCGAGCTGGAAGTGATCTGAGCATGAACGGCGGCATCAACGGTGGCGCACTGCCCGCGGCGGGCGCCGACCTGACCCAGCGCTTCGCGCTGGACACGCAAGGCTTCGAAGCCCTCAAGCACAGCGCGCGCGGTGGCGCCGACGCCAATACGCTGCACGCCGTCGCCAAGCAGTTCGAGGCGGTGTTCACGCAGATGGTGCTCAAGAGCATGCGCGACGCCACGCCGCAGGACGGCCTGTTCGACAACGAGCAGAGCAAGCTCTACCTGTCGATGATGGACCAGCAGCTGGCGCAGCAGATGTCGTCGCGCGGCATCGGCCTGGCCGACGTGATGGTGCGCCAGCTGGCGCGCGCCACGGGCACCGCGATGCCGTCTGGCATGAACGCGCTGACGCCGGCCGAGGCCGGCAATGCCGCCGATGCCGAGATGGCCCGGCTGCTCGACAGCCGCGGCGCCGGCGCCATGTCAGCCGACGCGGCGGAGCAGGCCGACCTGCCCGCCATCGGCACCATCGTCGCGGGCCAGCAATGGAATCCCACCGCCGGCCTGCGCCAGTACCAGCCGCAGTCCTATGCGGACCGCGGCCAGGGCGAAGACCGGCTCGGCCGGCTGCCCGACGATGCACCGGCCCACGTGAGCGCCTTCGTCGCCCGCATGGCCGGCCCGGCGGAAGCCGCGTCCCGCGCCAGCGGCGTGCCGGCACGCCTGATCGTCGGGCAGGCCGCGCTGGAATCCGGCTGGGGCCAGCGCGAGATCACGCACGCCGACGGCTCGACTACGTTCAACGTGTTCGGCATCAAGGCCGGCCCCAGCTGGAAGGGCCGCGTTGCGGAAATCACCACCACCGAATACATCGACGGCCAGCCGCAGAAGGTGCGCGCGAAGTTCCGCGCCTATGGCTCGTACGACGAAGCCTGCGCCGACTATGCGCGCCTGCTGACGAGCAACCCGCGCTATGCGGGCGTGGTCAGCGCGGCGAACGCGGAGGACGCGGCGCATGGTTTGCAGCGCGCAGGGTATGCCACGGATCCGTCGTACGGGCACAAGCTGGTGAAGATCATGAAGAAGGTGGCGGCGTAAGACGCGGGGCTTCAGTTGCAATACGGCGGCTAACCGCAGCCGACACCGCACGAACCAGGCTCCCCTCGCCCGCCTGCGGGAGAGGGGTGGGGGAGAGGGCAAGAGCATCAACGAAGTGACGCCCGTCGTCATTGCCACCGCCTGCCCTCTCCCCCGGCCCCTCTCCCGCAAGCGGGAGAGGGGAGCAAACAGGCGGGGCCCAGCGAAGACTACTGCCATAACTAAAGTCCCGCCCCCACCGAGCCGATAACTCCCAAATACCACCCCGCCGCCCCACACCGCGGCAGTCCCACCAATCCCGGACCAGAGCACCATGTCTCTCTTCAGTATTGGCCTCTCCGGCCTGAACACCGCGCAGAACGCGCTGACGACGACGGGCCACAACTTTGCCAACTCGGCAACCGAAGGCTACTCGCGCCAGAACACCATCGTCGCGTCCGCCGGCGGCCAGTACACCAGCCAGGGCTTCTACGGCTTCGGCTCGAACACCACCACGGTGATCCGCGTCTATGACGAGTTCCTGACCGGCCAGCTGCGCGGCGCCACCTCGGCCAGCGCCTCGCTCGCGATGTACTCGGACCAGATCAGCCAGATCGACAACTTGCTGGCCGACCAGAAGGGTGGCCTGGCGCCGCTGATGCAGAAGTTCTTCGCCGCGGTGCAGGCCGTGGCCGACACACCTGCCGATCCGGCCGCGCGCCAGGGCATGCTGTCGGCGGGCCAGGCGCTGGTGGGCCAGGTGCGCTCGGCCAGCAACTACTTCAAGCAGCTGCAGGCCGGCGTCAACGAACAGGTGGGCACCGCCGTCACGCAGGTCAACGCCTATACCAAGCAGATCGCCAACCTGAACCAGGAGATCACGCGCCTGAAGGCAGCCTCGGGCGGCCAGCCGCCCAACGACCTGCTCGACCAGCGCGACCAGGCCGTGGCCGAGCTGACCAAGCTGGTCGGCGCCAAGGTGGTGGTGCAGGACAGCGGCACCTACAACGTCTTCGTCGGCAACGGCCAGCCGCTGGTGATGGGCAATGACGCCTATGAGCTGAAGGCCGTGGCCTCGGTCGCCGACCCCAACCGCACCGTGGTGGCCTACACGCTGCCCACCGGCACCGTGATCGAGAGCGAGCCGGGTGCGCTCACCGGCGGCTCGCTGGGCGGCCTGCTGCAGTTCCGCACCGAAACCCTGGACCCGGCGCAAAGCGCGATTGGCCGCCTGTCGCTGGCGATCGGCGCGAGCTTCAATGCGCAGCACCAGCTCGGCATCGACCTGAACGGCGCCGCCGGCACCGACATGTTCAAGCTGGGCGGCGCCACCACCCTCCCCAACGCCAACAACACCGTCAAGACCACGGTCGCCACCGCCACCATCGACAATGCTTCGGCGCTGACCACCAGCGACTACAAGCTCCATTTCGACGGCACCAACTACACGCTGACGCGCCTGTCCGACAACCAGCAGGTGGTCACGCCCGTGCCCGCCGGTGGCGCCACCTATCCGCTGCAGTTCAGCGCCGATGGCTTTACCGTCGAGATCAATGCGGCGATGGGCACCAACGATTCGTTCACGGTGCAGCCCACGCGCAACGCCGCCACCGGCTTCGACATGGCGATCAATGACCCGGCGAAGATCGCGGCGGCATCGCCGGCCTACATCGACGCGACCGCCGGCAACAAGGGCAACGCCACGGCGTCGCTGAGCAAGGTCGCGCCCGGATTCACGCTGCCGGCCGGCAAGATCACCGCCGAGTTCGACGGCACCAACTACATCTTCAAGGTCGGCGGCGTGGCCATGGCGCCGCAGCCAGTGGGCGTGCCCAACGGCAGCAACACCGACTTCACGCTCAACGGCCTGACCTTCAGCTTCGGCGGCACGCCCGCCGCCGGCGACAGCTTTACGCTGGGCAGCAACGCCGGCGCCGTCAAGGACAACGGCAACATGCTGGTGCTGGCCAAGCTGCAAAACGCCAAGACCATCGGTGGCGTGTCCAGCTTCAGCGAAGCCTATGCGCAGCTGGTCAACGATGTCGGCACGCGCGCCAAGTCGGTCAAGATCGCCTCGGCGTCGCAGGACAGCATCACCACGCAGATCAAGACCGCGCAGCAATCGGTGTCCGGCGTCAACATGGACGAGGAAACCGTGTCGATGCTGCGCTTCCAGCAGCTGTACCAGGCCAATGCGCGCGTGATCCAGACCGCCGGCACGCTGTTCGACACCATCATCGGCATCGGCCGCTAAGCGGCGCACCCATTCGCGTCAGAAGAGGTAACCCAATATGCGCGTTGCAAGCTCCACCCTGTACCAGCAAGGCCTGGCTTCGATGAACTACCAGCAGGGCGCGCTGATGCATATCCAGCAGCAGCTCGGCACCGGCCGCTCCATCCTGACCCCGTCGGACGATCCCGTCGGCGCTACCCGCGCGCTGGGCGTCAGCCAGGCGCAGGCGGTCAACGGACAGTACGCCACGTCCCGCAACCAGGCCAATATCGCGCTGGCGGCGGAAGAAAACGCGCTGGACTCCGTCACCACCATCACGCAGAACATCCACACCCTGCTGGTGCAGGCCGGCAACGGCACCATGAGCGATGCCGACCGCGGCTCGCTGGCGACCGCGCTGGAAGGCCTGTACAACCAGTTGCTGAGCCTGGCCAACTCCGACGACGGCAACGGCCAGTTCCTGTTCGGCGGCACCCGCTCCGGCAGCGCGCCATTCACGCAGAGCGCCGGCGCCAGCACCTACATCGGCGACAACGGCCAGCAACTGCTGCAGGTCGACGTGGCCCGCCAGATGCCCGCCGGCAACACCGGCCGCGAAGTCTTCATGAGCGTTACCGGCGGCGCCGGCTACGTGGTCAAGGGCAACCCCGCCAATACCGGCACGGCCACCTTCGGCACGGTGTCCACCACCGATCCCAGCCACCCGCTGTACGGCCATGCGCTGCAGATGTCGTTCACGGCCAATGCCGCTGGCCAGATGGAATACACCATCACCGATACCTCGACCGGCGCCACTCCCGCCCCGGTGGTCGCCGGCCCGGTGATCTACAACTCGCCGGCACACGTCGACGTCGCGGGCTTCAGCTTCAACGTCACCGGCAACCCAAAGGCTGGCGACACCCTGACCATGCAGCCGGCCAGCGAGGCCGGCACGGACATGTTCGCCAACCTGCAGACCGTGATCGACACGCTGCGCCAGCCCACCGCCGCCGATAACGACCGCGCCAACCTGGGCAACGTGCTGTCGACCGCCATGCGCCAGTTCTCCAACTCGCTCGACAACGTGCTGACCGTGCGCGCCTCGGTGGGCTCGCGCATGAACGAGCTGGATGCGCTGGACGACGTAGGCACCAACCGCGACCTGACGTATTCGCAGACGCTGTCCGGGCTGCAGGACCTGGACTACGCCAAGGCGATTACCGAGTATTACCAGCGGCAAGTTGCGCTGCAGGGCGCGCAGCAGTCGTTTATGCAGATTCAGGGGATGAATCTGTTCAAGTATCTGTAAGGGCGGGAATGGCCGGCATCTGTCGGCCTTTGCTGTCCCCTCACCCCGGTTCAGGGCAGGCTCACCGCGAGCGATCCAGCTTCCGATACTGGTTGAAATGCCGAAGCGCCTTCTGGATATGCCCCAACTCCTGATGCAGGCGCGCGGCGTTGTAGTGCGCGTCGGAATCGCCCGGGGCAAGTTCGATGCTGCGCTCATAGGCAGCCAGGGCAGCCTGGGTTGCCCCGGTATCCTCCAGCGCGACGCCCAGGTTGAAGTGCAGCTCGGGCTCGTCCGGCAGCACGGCCAGCGCGGATTCATAGAGCAAGATGGCTTCGTCCAGCCGTTGCTGGTCGGCAAGCAGGCAGCCGAGGTTGAGGTAGGCGTCCAGCATCGCTGGATAATGAACCACCGCGCGCCGGTAAGCCGCTTCGGCGCCGCGGGCATCGGTCGGTTCCAGCCTGAGGCCCTCGGCAAGCGCGTCGTCGGCAGCGGCGTAGGCTGAGGCTTCCCGGGTCAAGGCCATGACGCGGACATCGGCGTCGTCTCGTGTGCCGAAGTCCATGAGCCGCTGGCCTGTTTCCACGATCCAGTCGCCGTGTCGGTCCCGGGCCGACACCTTGCCGCTGCATGCCGAAATGCGTACCGCGGACAGGTGCCGGTCTGGCTTGAGCCGTTCGAGATGGCGCAGCGCGCGCAGGATGCGCGCGGGCCCGATATGCGCGCGGTGCAAGGAGTCGGCGGTGCGGATCAGCACCACGTCCTGGAAGGAAAAGACGTGTTCGCCGCGCGGGCCGCGCGTTGGCTGCACCAGGCCGGCTGCGACCAGGCTGCCGATCAGCCGCCTCGACACGCCCAGGCGCGCCTCGAGGTCTCGCGTGCTGAGCCCGCCGCCGCGCTTCACGCTGATTTCTTAGTGGTCCGTCGGATCGGCGTGGGCTCGGCCGCCGCGCCGCGCCGGGCGGACTTGCGGGCCGGTGGGGCGGCTGCGGCAGCCTTGCCCTTGGCCGCGGCGGTCCCCTTCTTCGACAGGCTGGCGCGCAGCGCGTCCATCAGGTCGATCACCTGTCCGCCGGCGCCGTCTTCCACCGGCTCGGGCGCGACGATGTGCTTGCCGGCGATCTTTGCATCGATGGCGGCCAGGATCCTGGCCTTTTCCTCGTCCTTGTACTGGGTGGGGTCGTATTCTTCCTCGGAGGCCTGCTCGATCAGCTGAATCGCCAGCTTGAGCTCGGCCTCGGACACCGCCACCTCTTCGATATTCAGTTCGGCGATGTTGCGCACTTCATCCGCGAACAACAGCTGCTGGAACACCAGCCCGCCTTCCACCGGGCGGATCTGGACCACGTGGGACTTGCCCTTGGATGCCCATTTGGCGATGGCGCAGCGTCCGGTCCGCGACATGGCCTCGCGCAGCAGGCTGTAGGGCTTGCCGCCACGCTTGTCGGGGGCGATGAAGTAGGCCTTGTCGTAGAAAAGCGGATCGACGCTTTGCTCCGGTATGAACGCGACGATATCGACCATATGGCTGGCGCTTTCTTCCAGTGCCTTGAGCTCGTCGGGCGCGAACGTGACAAAGCGGCCTTTCTCGAACTCGTAGCCCTTGATCATGTCGGCACGCTCGACAACCTTCTGGGTCTGTTCGGAGATGTACTGCTGCCTCACGCGCGAGCCGTCCTTGCTCAGCAGGTTGAAGCGCACGGCGGAACTGCTTTCGGTGGCGGTATAGAGCTTGACCGGTATCGACACCAGACCAAACGACAGCGACAGGGAAGCGAGCGAGCGGGCAGCCATTGGATACTCCACATTGGGTTGCGCCTGGATTCAGCTTAAGCGTTCGATGGCCTCCGTCAAAGTCTGGCGTGTCTGCCAGTACGACTGCCAGGGGTCCGCCAGCTGGAAGCTCAGGTACTCGCGCGCATCGCGGATAGTCCACTGCGCGCCGCTTTTCAGCCTGGAAAGTTGTTCCCACGACACCGGCATGGACACGCCAAGGCCCGGCCGCGCACGTGCCGAGAACGCGGCGGCGGTGGTCTGCGAGAAGCCGTTGCGCAGGTAATCCACGAAGATGCGCCCCTTGCGGTTGGCGGCGCCGGAGCGGGCGGTGAAGCGCTGGGGCAGCGTGGCGGCCAGGTGCTTGACCGCCGCATGTGAAAACGCCTTCACTTCGTCGTAGGATCGCCGCGGTGCCAGCGGCACGACGACATGCAGGCCCTTGCCGCCGCTGGTCTTGAGCCAGCACTGCAGGCCCAGTTCGTCCAGCAGCGTGCGCACCAGCATGGCGGCTTCCAGCATGCTCTCCCACGCCACGCCTTCGCCGGGGTCCAGGTCGAAGATCACCCGGTCCGGATGGTCGATATCGCGCGCGGTGGAATTCCAGGTGTGGAACTCCACCACGTTCATCTGGGCGGCCGCGACGATGGCTTCGGGCGAGTCGGCGGTCAGCAGGGCCGCGTGGCCGGGCCACAGCGAGACCGGCTGCTCGGTGAGGCCGGGCATGGCCGTCTCGGCATGCTTCTGGAAGAACGTGGGCGCGTCGATGCCCTCCGGCGCGCGCACCAGTGAGAGCGGGCGATCCGCCAGGTGCGGCAGCATCACGGCGGCGACGCTCTCGTAGTAGCGCACCAGTTCCACCTTGGTAATACCTTTGGACCGGTCGATCACCCGCTCGGGATTGGTGACCTTGATGGCGGCAACGCCATGCGGCGTGACCGCGGTCTGCACCGGCTCGCGCCGGATCGACTTGACCGTGTGGTCCGTGCGCAGCCCTTTGAATGACGCGTGGCGAACCTGCCCGTCCGGTGTCCACTCGGTGAACTCCACCTCAGCGACCAGCTTGGGCCGGACCCAGCGGACCACGGCAGGCCGTCGGCCGCCCCAGCGTCCGCTGCCGCGGGCCTCGGTCGCAAACGGACTGTCCTTCACTTTCAATGCCGCCAGGCGCTTGCGCAAGTCCGTGGCGGTGGCACTGTCCCAGCCGGTGCCCACGCCGCCCGCATAAACCAGGGCGCCATCCGCGTAGACGCCCAGATACAGCCTGCCCACCTCGGCGGCGGCGCCTTCGCGGTCCGAGAATCCGCCGATCACGAACTCCTGGCGCAGCTTGCATTTCGCCTTCAGCCAGCTCTGCGTGCGAGCCGAGACATAAGGGGAATCGGCGCGCTTGAAGATGAGGCCCTCCAGGCCGAGCCGGCATGCCGCCTGGAACATCTGCGCAGGCGGGGCGTCGAAGGCTTCGCTGAAGCGCACCCGCTCGGAGCGGCCGGCAACCAGTGCGGCGAGCTTCGCCCGGCGCTGCATCAGCGGCACCTCGCGCAGGTCGCGGCCTTCCCAGTAGGGCAGATCGAAGGCGAAGTACACGATCGCCTCATGGCGATGCCCGTCGATGGCGTTCTGCAACGCGTTGAAATCCGGCATGTCGTCGCGCAGCACGACGATCTCGCCATCCAGCCAGCCCTGCGAGATATCGAGCTTCTCGATTTCCGCCGCCAGCGAGATCAGCCTGCGCGTCCAGTCATGCCCGTTGCGGGTGAACAGCGTTGCCCGGGCATCGTCGATCCTTGCCAGGATCCGGTACCCGTCGAACTTGGTTTCGATGATCCAGCCGGTGCCGGAAGGGAGGGTGGGCGAGAGCGTGGCAAGCTGGGGCCGCAGCTTTGCCGGCAATGGCGCGCGCGGCGCATGCCGCATGGCTTGGTCCGGATCATCCTGGTCCGGGACGCCGGAGGCCTCGGGCACGGCGCCCAGCGGCCTGGCGATGACGCTGTCGGGCAGCGCGGCCAGGACATCGAATTCTGCCAGCGGACGCGCCCAGGCGTCGCGCTTCTTGAAGAGTATCCATTGCTCGGACCTGTCGTCCGGTTTGGCGATGCGCACCAGTTCCCAGCGACCCGTCAGCTTTTCGCCGTGCAGGTCAAAGACCAGCTTGCCGGCGGCCATGCCGTCATGCGGGTCGCCCACCGGCGTCCACGTGCCGCGGTCCCAGACGATCACCGACCCGGCGCCATACTGGTTCGGCGGGATCTCGCCTTCGAAGCCGGCATAGTCGAGCGGGTGGTCTTCGACATGGACGGCGATGCGCTTCTCGGCCGGGTCGTAGCACGGTCCCTTTGGCACCGCCCAGCTGAGCAGCACGCCGCCGAGCTCGAGCCGGAAATCGTAGTGCAGGCGCCTGGCCCAGTGCTTCTGGACGACGAACCGCAGCGGCCCCGCTTCCTGGCGCGGCCGGGGCGGCGCTGCCTTTCCGCTGGGTTCGGGCGTGACGCCGAAATTCCTCTTCTTGCTGTAACGCTCGAGGCCGCCAGCGGGCGCCGTGCCGCCATGCCTGGCGGCGACGGTAGCGCGGGGCTTGCGGCCTGCCATGGCAATGCCCGGTGTGGTTGCGGGGATCAGCGGACCCGGGCGCGCGCGCAGGGCACCCACGCCGCGGCGTGACCCGACCCATCGAGGGATACGACGTGGAGGTGCTGTCCGGCCATGGCGGTCTCCCCGGAGTGATGCGGCCAGTCTGCGCGCGCACGCGGACGCGGACTATCGGAAGCCGTCTGACAAGATGCGCGGCGAAGTGCATCTTGCGACAGGCGCGAGCCTTGCGCTATCACCTGTCGAGCTGGCCCGACGCGGAGAACCGGTAGCGCCCTTCCATAAACCCAAGCCCGAACAGGCCCAGCACCGTGTCATAGTAGGTCGGGCCGCCTGGCCCCGGCGGTGCGCCCACAATCTTCTGCGCACGTGCCATCTGGGTGGCCAGAGCGGGCGAGCCAGCGGCCTGCAGGAACGGCAGCAGCGCGGCGGAGAAAGCGGGCGGTCCGATGCCTTCGACCTTGCCGCTTTCGGCGTACATCTTCTCCGGCGGTGCCGCACGCCCTGCCAGGCGCGCCGCATTGGGCAGCAGCGCCTGCATGATCGCGCCCCACGTACTGTCTTGATCAGGCGTCATGCCAGCCCACAGGTAGACCCGCACGGCGTCATAGCTGCTGACGTCTCCCTTGACCGGATCGCGCACGAATCCCTGCCGGCGCCCCCCGACGCGGTAGGCCGACCAGTCCGGCACGATGCCGGCATGGGACACCGCGCCGATCAGCCTGGCCACCTGTGCGGCCAGCTTGTCCCACGGGCCGGACGGGTCGAAGGCGGCGAGCCGGCGCAGCAGCGGTACCGGCAGATAGCTGGCATTGAGACGCCAGCGGCGCGAGCCGTCGGGGCCATCGTCGATAAACCCTTGCGGACCGGGCAGCAGCATCGGGCCGAAGCCGGGCAATGTCACCACCTCCTGCGCTGCCACCCGCCGCAGCAAGGCACGTGCCGCGTCAGCGTAGGAAGGGGCTTGCCACAGGCGCGCCGCCTCCGCCAGCGCGAACGCGAACCACAGGTCGGCATCGGCAGCCGGATTGCGGTCCAGCACGCCCCACGTGCCGTCGGCGCGCCGGCCCCACTGCCATGCCGGCAGCTTGTCGTCCAGGCGACCATTGCCAAGGTGGGCGACGCTCCAGCGCCACAGACGGTCGAACGCATCGCGGTCATCGGCGACCAGCGCGAACACCATGCCGTAGGACTGGCCCTCGGAGGTGCTTTGCAACGTGGGCGTGGAGTAGTCGATGACGCGCCCATCCGCCTGCACGAAGCGTTCCAGAAACTGCCGGTAGAGCGGCCAGCGGGATGCGCGCCGCGTGGCAGGCGGCGCGTGGGCGCGCGTCTCGGTGGGCCATGCGGCGGTCAGCGCGCTGGCGCCGAGCGCGCAGGCATAAGTCACGTAACGGCGGCGGGTTTGGTCGGTCATGGCGAACGGGGGCCGCCCATCGCGGCGCCCGGTTTCCGCAGAGTTTATGTCACAACGCATTCAGGCCGGCGGGCGGCGCCAACCCTTTCCGGCTCCCGCTTGAGTTTCATTTCGATCGAGCATGGTGTTCCCGGCAACTGCGGAATTCGAGCCTCATAACGCGGGGCGCCCCGACCCGTCCTGGGCTCAGCGCAGCACGCGATAGGACGACTGCACCAGTCCCGAGGGGAAGTGATGGCTCGACTCGAGCTTCAGGCTCACGTCGCCCGGCAGCGCGCCGAACAATGGCCTGCCTGTCCCGATCAGCACCGGCACCGTGGTGACCACCATGTCGGCGATCAATCCGTCGCGAAGGAAGGACTGCA
Source organism: Cupriavidus taiwanensis LMG 19424 (assembly GCF_000069785.1). Lineage (NCBI taxonomy): Bacteria > Pseudomonadati > Pseudomonadota > Betaproteobacteria > Burkholderiales > Burkholderiaceae > Cupriavidus > Cupriavidus taiwanensis. Next base: position 316,706 of record NC_010530.1, read on the forward strand.
CCACCTGGCCGCCATCGACGTAGACGCGCCGCACGCCTTCCGCCTCCAGTTGCGCCATCGCGTCCGCGGGCGTGGCCTCCGAGAATCGCACCTTGCCTTGCAAGGCCTCGGGCACCGGCTTGCCGGCCAGTTGCCGGGATAGCACCACCACCGGACGGTCGTAGGCCCATTCGCCCATCGTGATGATCTTTTCATAGCTGCCACGGCCCATCACGATCGCGTCCTTGTCGGCGATGAAGGCTGTGTAGCCATGGTCTTCAGCGGGGTCATCGCGCTCCAGGAGCCAGCCGATGTCGCCATCGGGGCGGGCGATGAAACCGTCAAGGCTGGTGGCAATGAAGACGTGTCCGGTGATCATGGAGATTCCTCTTGTTCTGTCGGCATCGAAATGGACCTGCAGGGGCGCATTGTAGGTCCACAAGTCAAGGTGCCGGCATCACCATGGCTGCATGCGCCAGCCTTGTTCCGTCGCCACCAGCCGGTCCGTCAGGCCAAGGTTGTTCATGAACGCATCGTCGTGGGACACCACGACCAGCGCGCCCCGGTAGCCGCGCAACATGGCTTCCAGCGCCTGTGCCGAAGGCAGGTCCAGATGGTTGCTGGGCTCATCCAGCAATAGCAGCTGCGGAGGCGGATCGGCATACAGCACGCACGCCAGCGCCGCCTTGAGCCGCTCGCCGCCGCTGAGCGAGCCGCCGGGCACGGCAATCTTCCCGCTATCCAGGCCAAGGTGCGCAAGGCGCGTGCGCAGATCGCCTTCGCGAGCCGTCGGGTTTGCCGCCAGCATCTGCTCCAGCACGGTTCGCCGCGGGTCCAGGTTGGCCAGCCGCTGGTCCAGGTAGATGCCTTCCACCAGAAGCCTGCATGTGCCGGCCACAGGCTGCAGCTGACGCGCGAGCACCTTGAGCAAGGTCGACTTGCCGCTGCCATTGGGGCCGACCACACCCATGCGCTGCTGCCCCGTCAACGTGAGGCTGAGCTGGCGCGTGGCACCCTGGACCAAGGGCAGCGCCACGGCCTCCAGTTCCGCGACACGTTTTTGCGAAGCCAGCGCAACCGGCAGTTCATGCACCACGATGACCTGGTCGTTTCCAAGCCGCTGCGCGGCCTCGCGCACGCGCTCGGCCAGTTCAAGCCGGGTCTCGGCATGCTGCTGGCGCAGCTTGCCGGCCGAACTTTCGCTGCGTTCCTTTTGCCGGCCCAGCAGGATCCTGGCCTGGTTGGCCTCTTGTCCCTGCCGGTTGCCGCGGGCCTGGCGCCGCTCCAGGCGTTCGCGTTGCTCGCGCAGGGACTGCTCTTCGCGCCGGCGTTCGAGCTTGCGTTGTTCCAGTTGCTGGATCGCGGCCTGCCGCTCGCGCTCCTTGCATTGCGCGTAGAAGGTGTAGTTGCCCCCATAGCTGCGCAGCCCCAGCGAAGACAACTCGACGACGCGCGCCATTGTGTCCAGCAAGTGCCGGTCATGGCTTACCACCAGCAGACCGCGCGGCCAACGCTGCAGTTGCTCGATCAGCGCCTGCTGGTTCGGCCGGTCAAGGTGATTGCTGGGCTCGTCCAGGATCAGGAAATCGGCATCCGACAACAGGGCGCCGATCAGCGCGACGCGCATGGCTTCGCCACCGCTGAGCACGCTGGCAGGCGTCGCGGCATCGAGATGGTCCAGGCCATTGCGCACCAGTTCGTCCTGCAACCGCAGGCGTACATCCCAGCGCTCGCCCACCGCATCGAAATCTTCGGGCGCGCTGCTGCCCGCCTCGATGCGTTCGAGCGCATCGAGTGTGGCCTGCGCACCGGCCAGGCCTGCCACCGTAGCGCCAGGCGCAGGCGATATCTGCTGGTCGAGGTAGTACACGCTCCCGGAGCGCGTGCAGCGCCCGCTGGCTGGCTGCAATTGTCCGGCCAGCAAGCGCGCCAGCACCGTCTTGCCGGCGCCATTGCGCCCGACCAGGCCGGTGGCACGCTGGTCGAACTGTTCGGTGAGGTCGGAGAAAAGCGTCCTGCCGTCGGGCAGAACATAGGACACGCCTTCCAGCGTGAGACAGGGTTGCGTCATGTGTCGATTCCAAGGATGCCAGGGACTCCCCCTGCTCATGGGGGGTAGGTGGGAGACTGGCCGTCATGAAGACGGCGGCATCAATGGCGCATGACGAGTACCTCGGTGATGGGGCTGGCCGCAATGTTAAAAGCATCCGCGGCGCGGCGCAATCTTGCGCAACGCGTACGGACGCTTGGTCAGGCGTCGTGTGGACGCTGGCCGCGCGTCTACGCCCGGCGGGCATAGGCGCAGCGGCAGCCTTCAGCTGGCGGTGCTTTCCTGCGCCGCGTCATATTTCCCCAGGCACGCCATGCCATTCAGCCGCGACCGCAGCAGCAGCGCCTGTTGCGCCTGCGCGGCGTTGGCGGCGTCGCCGCGCCAGGCCAGCAGGGGCGGTTCCTGCAGCGCGCGCCCGTAGGAGAAGGACAGCCGCCATGGCAGCGGCGCCAGGCGGTTCATGGCGTCGAGGTTGGCGGTGGCTTCGCTGGGAGTCTGTCCGCCGGACAGGAAGAAGATGCCCGGCACCGCCGCGGGCACGGTGCGCTTGAGCACCTGCACGGTGTGCATCGCGACCTCCGACGGTGGCGCGTGGCCGGCATCCTTGCCCGGCAGCACCATGCTGGGCTTGAGCAGCATGTGTTCCAGTGCCACACCGTAGCGGTGCAGGGCGTGGAAGACTTCATGCAGCACGGCCTCGGTCACCTGGGCGCAACGAGCCATCGAGTGGCCGCCATCCATCAGCACTTCGGGTTCGACGATCGGCACCACGCCGGCCTGCTGGCAGATCGCGGCGTAGCGGGCCAGCGCTTCGGCGTTGGCCTGCACGGCGGCGAGACCGGGGAGGGTGTCGGACACGTTGTAGACCGCGCGCCACTTGGCAAAACGCGCGCCTTGTTGCCGGTAGGCGGCCAGCCGCTTGCCCAGGCCGTCGAGGCCCTCGGTGATCTCGTCGCCGGGAGCGAGCGCCAGGGCGAGCTTGCCCTTGTCGACCTTGATGCCGGGCACGATGCCCTGGCGCGCGGCCAGTTCGGGCAAGGGCGTGCCGTCGTCCGCGCTCTGGCCCAGCGTTTCCTCGTAGAGGATCACGCCGCTGATGAACTCGCCCAGCCCCGGCGTGCCCAGCAGCAGTTGCCGCCATGCGCGCCGGTTTTCCTCGCTCGATTCCACGCCGATACGCTCGAACCGCTTGGCGATGGTCGGCCCGCTCTCGTCGGCGGCCAACAGGCCCTTGCCCGGCTGTGCCAGGGCATCCACGGTGGCTTGCAGTTCACTTGATGTGTCCATGACGTTGCTCCGCGCAGGTGACATAAGCGCAAGCATTTCCCCGAAACGGCGATCGCGCAAGGGCGTCGGGCGCAAAGGGCGCGTGCCCATGGTGGCCGTCCGAACATTGCGCCCGGTTCTCGCGTGCCGGACGCCACGGGCGGGGCGGCATATCGTGCCCGGCCGGCTGTGGGATAATTGCCGCTTTGCCCACGGCGCAGCTCAAGAGGTTGATCGCACGGGCATGCCAGGGCCCTTATTCCCGCGGCCCGCTTCCTACCGCGATACTTCTAAAGCAAGACCATGCCCACATACCGTTCCAAAACCTCCACCGCCGGCCGCAACATGGCGGGGGCGCGCTCGCTGTGGCGCGCCACCGGCATGAAAGACGAAGACTTCTCCAAGCCCATCATCGCCGTGGTCAACTCCTTCACGCAGTTCGTGCCGGGGCACGTGCACCTGAAGGACCTGGGCCAGCTGGTTGCGCGTGAGATCGAGGCCGCGGGCGGCGTGGCCAAGGAGTTCAACACCATTGCGGTCGACGATGGCATCGCCATGGGCCACGATGGCATGCTGTATTCGCTGCCCAGCCGCGACATCATTGCCGACTCGGTCGAATACATGGTCAACGCGCACTGCGCCGACGCCATGGTGTGCATCTCCAACTGCGACAAGATCACCCCGGGCATGCTGATGGCAGCGATGCGCCTGAACATCCCGGTGATCTTTGTCTCGGGCGGGCCGATGGAAGCCGGCAAGACGCGCCTGGCCAACCCCGTGACCAAGGCGATGGAGTTCAAGAAGCTGGACCTGGTCGACGCCATGGTGATCGCCGCCGACAGCGCGTATTCCGACGCCGACGTGGCCGAGGTGGAGCGTTCCGCCTGCCCGACCTGCGGCTCTTGCTCGGGCATGTTCACCGCCAACTCCATGAACTGCCTGACCGAGGCGCTGGGCCTGTCTCTGCCCGGCAACGGCACGGTGGTGGCCACGCACGCGGACCGCGAGCAGTTGTTCAAGCGCGCCGGCCGCCGCATCGTCGAACTGGCGCGCCAGTACTACGAACAGGAAGACGCGCGCGTGCTGCCGCGCGCGGTAGGCTTCAAGGCGTTCGAGAATGCCATGACGCTGGACATCGCCATGGGCGGTTCCACCAACACCATCCTGCACCTGCTGGCGATCGCGCGCGAGGCGGAAATCGACTTCGACATGACCGACATCGACCGACTGTCGCGCGTGGTGCCGCAGCTGTGCAAGGTTGCGCCCAACACCAACAAGTACCACATCGAGGATGTGCACCGCGCCGGCGGCATCATGGCCATCCTGGGCGAACTGGAGCGCGCCGGCAAGCTGCACACCGACGTGCCCACCGTGCACGCCCCCACGCTGAAGGACGCCCTGGCGCAGTGGGACATCACCCGCACCCAGGACGAGGCCGTCAGGCAGTTCTACCTGGCCGGCCCGGCCGGCATCCCGACCCAGGTCGCGTTCAGCCAGAACACGCGCTGGCCCAGCCTGGACCTGGACCGCGCCGAAGGCTGCATCCGCTCCTACGAGCACGCCTTCTCCAAGGAAGGCGGCCTGGCGGTGCTGACCGGCAACATCGCGCTCGACGGCTGCGTGGTGAAGACCGCCGGCGTCGACGAAAGCATTCTGGTGTTCGAGGGCACCGCCCACGTCACCGAATCGCAGGACGAAGCGGTCGAGAACATCCTCAACGACAAGGTCAAGGCCGGCGACGTGGTGATCGTACGCTACGAAGGGCCGAAGGGCGGCCCCGGCATGCAGGAAATGCTCTACCCGACGAGCTACATCAAGTCCAAGGGGCTGGGCAAGGCCTGCGCGCTGCTGACCGACGGCCGCTTCTCCGGCGGCACCTCGGGCCTGTCCATCGGCCACTGCTCGCCCGAAGCCGCGGCCGGCGGCGCCATCGGCCTGGTGCAGGACGGCGACAAGATCCGCATCGACATTCCCAACCGCACTATCAACGTACTGGTCTCCGACGAGGAACTGGCACGCCGCCGCGAAGCGCAGAACGCCAAGGGCTGGAAACCGGCCAAGCCGCGTCCGCGCAAGGTGTCGGCGGCGCTGAAGGCGTATGCCAAGCTGGTGATGTCGGCGGACAAGGGCGCGGTGCGGGATTTGTCGTTGCTGGATGATTGATGCGAGGGGCGGGCTGGATGCCCGCTTGCGTCAAGGGGAAGCCGCTCTTTGGAGCGGCTTTTTTTGTCAAGCGAAGCCGGGCAGACGCCCTCATGATGGTTTCTTTAATCTGATAAAAACATATATAAATATCATTTAATACATTGCTGATGGGATTCCGTGCCGTTTCGGGGCAGATTCGCATGTTCGCCCATCGGCGATTGCGCTGCTGCCCTGGTTGGACGGGAAAATGGACCTTGCCACGCTCTATCAGCATCTTTTTTCTTCGCACCATCGCTTGTACTGGCTGGACGGCAGCTCGCCGGTCGAAGAACTTGCCGTCGAAGCCTGGATCGGCCGGGAAGGTGTCTCGATGCTGGCGGAATCACGCATCATCGCGCTCAGCGCCAATGCCGGCATCCCGCTCGACAGCTTGCTTGGACAGCGAGTCACGCTGGTTACCGCACTGGCGGGTGGAAGGCAGTCACGCCGCACCGGCTTGATCCGCCAGGCCGAGAAGCTTGGTGCCGACGGCAGCCTCGCGCGCTATCGCCTGACCGTGATCCCCTGGCTGTGGCTGACCACGCAGCAGCGCCACAGCCAGGTGTTTCAGAACCGCACACTCGACAGCATCATCGAATCCGTTCTGCAGGACTATGCGCCATATGCCCACTGGCGCTATGCGGCCGGAGCCGAAGCCCGCATCGCCGCGTTCGGAGAACGCGACCACATCGCGCAATTCCGCGAGACCGACTACCAATTCTTGTCGCGCCTGCTGGCTGAGGCCGGCCTCGGATATACCGTCGTGGAAGACGACGAATCTCCCTTCGGCCATGCCGTGTTGATCTTCGCCGACAGCGCGCAATTGCCGGAAGACCCCGAATCGGCGGCTGGCGGCGGTATCCGCTACCACCGCGCGCATAGCCAGGAATCGGCTGACGCGATCCAGCAGTTGATCTGTGAGACGCGTGCCGCGGTCGGCGGCGTGGCAGTGAGCGCCTGGGACCCCGAAGTAAAGCGCGCGATCCGGGCGCACGCGCCGGCGCGCTACGGCGTCTTTTCCGGCCGAGCTGTGAGCCCGGATCCCTATTTTTCAGTGAGCCTGTCGCTGGCGCCGGACACGGCCAGCGCACAGCGCGTCGCCGAACAGGTGATGGAGGCGATCGAAGTCCGCGCACAGGTGTTTACCGGCAGCGCCTCGGTGCGCTCGCTGCGTAGTGGCACCCGCCTGACCGTCACGGATTGCCCGCATCTGCCGCCACAGCAGGACGATACGGCAGGGTATCCGCTGCTGCTCGATGCGGTGGAGCACTGCGGCATCAACAACCTCGCCGTGGAAACGCGTGCCGCGCTCGCCGACCGGATCGGGCCGCTGGAAGCGGCGTTGTGCTTCGAGTTGCCGCCGCCGGCACCGGATGCCACGGCGACCTCCGCCGGTCTGATGAGCAGCGTCTTCGACGACGCGGCCGAGCGGCTGGTACCGACCAAATCCCTGCGGTCGGCCGCACGGGAACACGGCTATGCGGCGCTCTTTCGTGCCTTCGATGCGCGCCGCCCATGGCGCGCCGCTGTGCTGGAGGGCGATTGTCCGCGCCTCTATAGCCGAGCTACCCCGCTGGGCGCCCATACCGCAATCGTGGTCGGCCCGGACGGCCAGACCCAGGCCGATGGCAGCGCCGAACACCACGCCAGCCCACGCGGGCAAATCCGCGTGCGCTTCCCGTGGCAGCGCGGCGAGCGCGCCGACGACCGCAGCAGCCGCTGGATCCGCGTCGCGCAACGGCAAGCCGGGACCGGCATGGGCTGGCAATGGCTGCCGCGCATCGGCCAGGAGGTGCTGGTCAAGTTTGCGGACAACGATATCGACCAGCCGTTCGTGATCGGCGCGCTGTACAACGGCCAGGGCGAAGCTGGCATCGTCCCTACGCCGGGCGGCAAGTCGATGGCAGCCACCACCTTCTCCCAGCCCTATGACGCCAGCGGCATCTATGCGATGGGCTCCGACACGCAGCCGAGCGCACAGGGCAATCTGGCCGGCGGCAACAGCCCGGCGTGGCACGGCATGAGCGCTGACGCGGATGGTCATCGCAACGCCGCCGCGCTGACCGGGTTCAAGAGCCAGGAGCATGGCGGCAAGGGCTACAACCAGCTGGTGTTCGACGACACGGATGAGCAACTGCGCACGCAACTCGCCACGACGGAACAAGCCACGCAGCTCAATCTCGGCCACGTGATTCACCAGCAGGACAACCGCCGCGGCAGTTTCCGGGGCCAGGGGTTCGAGCTGTGCACCGATGGCTACGCCGCGGTCCGTGGCAGGGCTGGGCTGCTGTTGACGACCTATCGCGATGCCGTCACCGGCCACGTGCTGCCGACCGGCGACAACGCCGCCGGTATCGCACTGCTGCGGCAGGCGGGCGATCTGGTCCGGACGCTCAGCGATGGCTCCGTCACGCACCAGACCCGAGCCCTGTCGACCGGGACGGGCGACGAGGCGCCGCTTGTGAAGCAAGCCAAAGCGGCAGCCGGCATGGTCGATGGGCAATCGCTCGAAGCGGCAAGGGCGGATGCGGCTGGCGGCAATACCAGCACGCCGGGAAAGGTGCCGCATCAGGGCGAGCCAATGGTCCACCTCAACGGCAGGGCTGGCGTCGCTATGGTGGCGGGCCAGGACTTGCAAATCGCCAATGGGGAAAGCGTCGTGCTCGCCAGCGGCCAGGACAACAATGTCGCCGTCGCGGGACAAGGCCGTGTCCATGCGGGACAGGCGATCGGCGTGGCCGCAGGCTTGTCTTCGGCCGGCGACGGCAACGTCGGCATGCAACTGACCGCAGGCCAGGGCGATATCGATCTCCAGGCGCAGCACGATTTGCTGAAGCTGGCGGCGCGAGAGGACCTGACCATTGTGTCGGCCAACATGAATGTGGACATTGCCGCGGCCAAGCGGATTCGCATCGCGACCGCGGGCGGGGCAGCCATCACGATTGAGGGCGGCAATATCACCTTCGAATGTCCGGGGCCGATTACCTACAAGGCGGCGCAGAGGAAGTTCGAGGGGCCGTCAAACACCAACCGAGACCTTCCCCAAGTTCCCGATACGCCATCTTCTCTCGACGACGACTATCCGTTCTCCATTTGATCGACAGTGTAGGTGCCCAATGCTGATAAGTCCTCCCTTTCTGCCACCACGAGTCGACAGCCAAACCGAGGAGCAATGGCTGGAAGCCGCCATGTCGGGTGGCGAGCCGGGCGACGGTGGCTATCCGGTGAGCTATAACCTGGGATGGCATGGTGGCGTGCATTTGCAAGCTCCAGCTCGTGGCAACGCAGGAATGGAACCTGTGCGCGCGATAGCCGACGGGGTGGTCGTTTACCGCCGCGGCTCCAGCGAGCCGCCCGAAGCGCCGGCACCGGATGCTCCGCTGAACTATGGTGGCCGAACGAGCGACGGTGTCGTTGTCGTCCGCCATGAAACAGAAATTGGAGCGGAATTTCAGCAAAATATTCCAACGCGAGTAATTTTTTTTTCCGTATACATGCATCTGCACACGGTGCGCAGCACGGTACGGCAGGGTCGGCAGATTCTTCGAAAGGATGAGATAGGGCAGGCGGGTTACATCAAAGGTCAGCCGGGTCGCATTCATCTTGAGATCATCTGTGATGACGCGAATTTAATAAAACTTGTTGGAAGGGGTAGTGGGTTTGTCTCGAAAATTAGCGATGGCCGTAGCGATGCCGTGTTTGGTGAACTCTATTTTTATTTGGCCGAGACTGTTCGGGTGTATCCGCAACGTCCGCCGCTGAATCGGCCCTCGCCTTCAGACGGTTCACCGTTGGGCGAAAACCTGTTTGTCGGATTGCGATACGCGGAGGGCGACGGCATGCAGTACAAGCGCGGGCATGCGTACGTGACAACGTATCGACAATCCGGTACTCCACTAGGCACTGCCCTGATTGAGCCAGATGCCGAGTACAACCTCTACCGTGATGCAAACAGTATTAGTGATGCGTACCCTGCTAACGCGCGGCCTGCACCGAGCGCAGTGTATGAACTTCTGCGCTTTGGACGGATAGTCGGCCCTGATCCGCTTGTTCCTGCAGACGTACCACACTGGCGGCAGATTCGTACGCCCGCCGGTACGGGTTGGGTCAATCTAAACGCTCAGGGAGTCCGCAAGTTCAGCGATGCTGACTTCCCCCACTGGCGAGGTTGGCAACTGATCGAAGATACCGCCGATGGAAATAGCCTGTGCAATGCACCTGAAATTCTTGGTCCGGCGGATTTCAATAGGGATGGATCGATCACTGCCGACGAAGCTCACACACGTTTGATCGCCCCGGAAGTTAAGGCATTTCTGAGACGCTTGATCTGCAAATTTCCGACTGAATGGGATGCGACTGCAATAGATGCCAGTTGGGGATGGTTGAAGACGAGAAGCCCCGCCAATCAGAATCCAATGACAGATCGTCAGTTTGATAGATTGCGCGGACATATCGAGGCGCTCGCGTTTTGGAAAGAAGCCAATCTTCAGATTCCTCAACTTAATGCGGATGGTCAAATCACAGGAAGTGAAGCGCTAGCGAGGACGCATTGGCATTTCGATCCGCGCGAGTTCGTTCGGATATTTAGAAAGTGTGGATGGATGAGTCCTCTGGAATTTTCGTTGGTTTACACGGATGCTTATCAAAAGAAGATCGGGTCACGACTTGATACGGCGAGAAATGCGCTAAGCCATGAGGTACGAGAACGCTACCGGACTCAACTTAACAAGGTTGTTAGGAAATATCATTTGAATGCTTCTAGCTATCGTCTGGCTCACTTTCTCGGGCAGGGTGCAGAAGAGTCCAGGACCTTGACGCTGATGTTCGAACGGAGAAGCGAAGCGAGTTGCAATCAGCTGTACAGTGGGAGATTGGGAAATGATCTTCTGGGAGATGCCTTTAGATACCGTGGAAGAGGAATGAAACAATTGACAGGTAAATATAATTACACCGAATATTGGGTGTACCGCGGGTGGATAGCTAGAGAATCTTTTGACAGAAGCTGGTGGGAACGGCGAGGAGTGGTTCGGAGGCCAGTCATCAGCAATCCAGATGTGCTGGCTACTGATGACTATGCGGTTATTGATGCAGGTGGTTGGTATTGGGCTGCGTCCCCTCATCGCGGAGAGCCCCATATGCTCAGCTCAATTAATCGGATGGTAAATTCGGGACGCCCTACGCGAGAGAATGTTCGGATGGTTACGCTTGCCATCAATGGCGGTGAGACCGGTCTCGATAATCGCGAATTCCACACGGATAGAATTTATCGTGTGGTTGGTGATGAGGTGTATTAATGAAAAGGACGCTCGCCCTGGTGCTATTAATGACGACGGGACTCAGCAATGCTGGTGCGTTGCCTGATGTAGTCATGTTCACTGGAGATTCGATACAAGTAGAGGTCCCTACTCGAGACTATACGAGGGTTGCCGAAAGCATATCGGCTGCTGGGTCCGATGCCGAGCATAGGGGCGTGTTGTTCGATATCGTGCTGACAAGGCGGCGCCCATTAGGAGGCAACGAATCTGACACCGGAACCGTTTGCCGTAAAACCATTGCGGTTTGCCAATCGATCGGCCGGGGAGTGGTGCCTTATTGGCTTGATGTCAACGGTATTCTGCGCATTGGGAGCGCCACCGAGATTGTGCGGGAGATTTCGCTCTCGGGACGGCCTGCTTTCGAAGCGTTTCACCTATGTGCTTGGAATCAAAACGGCGTGAACATGCCGGTTGGAGGGCAATGTTATACATTGGTCCTGCCGCTCGAGAACAAAGTGGTGAGCCTTAGTTTTTTGTTGGGGCGGAATGTTGGTTGCCAGAAGTATGAAAGGTGCTGGCGCCAAGAACTGAAGAAGGCCCGGTGGATTGCCGGCAGGGTCAACTAATAGAGAAGTCTCTGTAAGCGTCAGTACGTCACCCCTACCCCCGCAACACCTGCACCACCAACGCAAACGCCGGCGACGGCTGCCGCCTGCTCGGGTAGTACAAATGGTAGCCATTGAACTTCGGACACCAGTCCTCCAGCACGCGCACCAGCCGGCCGGCTTCGATATGCGGCATCAGTTCATCCTCGGGCAGCAGCGTGATCCCCAACCCGGCGAGCGCCGCGTCCACCTGCGGCTGCGTGGTATTGAAGATCAGCGGCCCGTCCACGCGCACGTTCACCTGGCGGCCGCGCCGCTCGAAGTCCCAGACGTATAGGCCCCCGGAGGTGGGCATGCGCTGGTTGATGCAGCGGTGCGCCATCAGGTCTTTCGGGGTCTTCGGCGGCGGATGGGCGGCGAAGTAGGCGGGCGATGCCACCACCGCCATGCGCAGCGGTGGGCCGATGGGTACGGCGATCATGTCCTTGTCGATGGTGTTGCCCAGCCGCACGCCGGCGTCGAAGCGGTCTGCCACGATGTCACGGAAGCCGTAGTTGACGTCGAACTCCAGCTTGATGTCCGGATATTCCTGCAGCAGCGGCGTGAGCCTGGGCAGCAGGATGGTGTGCAGCACGTTGTCGCCGCAGGTGATGCGGACCGTGCCGGCGGGCTTGTCGCGCAAGGCGGTCAGGGCATCGAGCTCGGCCTCGATTTCGTCGAAGCGGTGGCCGATGGCCTGCATCAGCCGTTCGCCCGCCGCGGTGGGCGAGACGCTGCGCGTGGTGCGGGTCAGCAGCCGGATCCGCAGCCGTTCCTCCAGGCCGCGCACGGCCTGGCTCAGCGCTGACTGCGTGACGCCCAGCGAGGCGGCGGCCCGCGTAAAGCTGCCTTCGCGCGCCACCGTCACGAAAGCCAGCAGGTCGTTGAGATTGCGTCGGACCATGCGTCGGACTCCATCGGCATATTGATTAGTGCTACTTATAACCTCTTTAAGCACTCATTAGCTAGTCACGGGCGCGTCCACGCGCGAAGATGGGTGCGACGAAGAGGCCGGGAACCCGGCTTCGCCCATTGCCGCTTCCGGCACATTTTCCCGCATACCGCGCTCGGGCCACGCAGCTCAGGATGATCAAGGAGCCGCGCGGGGTCGTGCGCGTATCCAGATCTTCCAACTGCATGACAACCCGACTCTGTGACGCCCCCGTGGGCGCGACCCTCCCTGCGCACGATGCCGAACGCCAGCCCGCCCATTGGGGTGGCGTGTTCGCGATGACGCTGTGCGTGTTTGCGCTGATTGCCTCGGAATTCATGCCGGTCAGCCTGCTGACGCCCATGGCCGCCGACCTGCATGTCACCGAAGGCCGGGCGGGCCAAGGCATCGCGATCTCCGGCGCCTTTGCGGTGATGACCAGCCTGTTTATCGCCGCGCTGGCGGGCAGCATGAACCGCAAGACGCTGCTGCTGGGGCTGACGGCACTGATGGCCGTCTCCGGCGCGGTGATCGCGCTGGCGCCCGACTACCTTGCGTACATGGCGGGCCGTGCGCTGATCGGCGTGGTCGTCGGCGGCTTCTGGTCGATGTCGGCGGCGACGGCGATGCGACTGGTTCCGCCGGGGCAGGTGCCGCGCGCGCTGGCAATCTTCAACGGCGGCAACGCGCTGGCCACGGTAGTGGCCGCGCCGCTGGGCAGCTACCTGGGCGCGGTGATCGGCTGGCGCGGCGCGTTCTTCTGCCTGGTGCCGGTGGCGCTGATCGCTTTCGCGTGGCAGTGGGTCAGCTTGCCGGCGATGCCGGTGGCGGCGCGCGGCAGCGGCTCAGTCAATGGCTCAAGCAACGGCTTGCGGCTGCTGCGCCAGCCGCCGGTGGTGCTGGGCATGCTCGGTGCCAGCGTTTTCTTCATGGGGCAGTTCACGCTGTTCACCTACGTGCGGCCGTTCCTCGAGACGGTGACGCGGGTGGATGCGTCGTCGCTGTCGCTGATCCTGCTGGTGATCGGGATTGCGGGGTTCATCGGCACCATGGCTATCGGCGCGGCGCTCCGGCGCGGGTTCTACGCCACCATGGTGGCTATACCGGTCTTGATGGCCGGGATTGCGTTGGCGCTGATTGCATTCGGTGGCCAGACTGCCGCGACGGTCGCGTTGCTGGGACTGTGGGGGTTTGTGGCCACCGCGGCGCCCGTGGGTTGGTGGGCCTGGGTCGCCAGGACCTTCCCGAACGATGCCGAGGCCGGTGGTGGCCTGCTGGTGGCGGTGGTCCAGCTTGCCATCGCGCTGGGCTCTACCGTCGGTGGCCTGCTGTTTGACCGCGGCGGTTATCAAAGCACCTTCGTCGCCAGCGCGGCGCTGCTGGGGGTCGCCGCATGGCTGACCTGGCTGACCGCGCGCGCCGCAGCGGCGCGGGCCGCCTGACGCGCATCGCGTGCACGGCGGACCGCCGCGACCATGGTCGCGGCGCCTTGCCTATGCCACCTTGCGCACCGGCAGGCTGCGCACGCGCTTGCCGGTGGCGGCGAAGATCGCATTGCAGAGCGCGGGCGCAACGGGCGGCACCGGCGGCTCGCCCACGCCGCCCGGCGGCAGGTCATGGTTGTCGTTGACCAGGTGGGTGCGGATCACGCGCGGCGAGGCATGGTGGCGCAGCACTTCGTAATCGTGGAAGTTGCTCTGCAGCACGCGTCCCTTGTCGAAGGTGATCTCGCTCGCCAGTGCCAGGCTCAGGCCCATGATGGCGCCGCCTTCCATCTGCGCCCGGATGCGGTCCGGGTGGATTTGCGGGCCGCAGTCCATCGCCATGTCCACTGACACCACGCGCACCTCGCCCTTCGTATCGACCGCCACCTCGACCACGGTGGCGGTGTAGCTCATAAAGCTGTAGCAGAACGCCAGGCCCAGCCCGTGGCCCTTGGGCAGCTTGCGGCCCCAGCCCGCGCCGCGGGTGGCGGCCTCGATCACCCCGCGCAGGCGGCCGGTGTCGTACGGATAGCGTTCGGGCGATTCGGTGTAGTTCCAGGTATCGGCCAGCGTGCCAGGGTCGATCTTGCGCGCGGGTCCGATCAGGTCGAGTGCGAACTCCCGGTGGTCCTTGCCGGCGCGGTGCGCCAGCTCGGCGATAAAGCACTGGGCTGCGAACGCGTGCGGAATATTGGCCACCGAGCGGAACCAGCCGATGCGCGCATGCGCCGGCACTTCGGCGGTTTCCACGCGCACGTTGTCGATGCGGTAGGGCATGTTGATCGCCGACATGGCCGACTCGAACATCTGCTGGCCTTTCGCGCCCTCGGTGAACAGCGAGGCGATGGTCGGCGCGGCGCTGCGGTGCAGCCACGACTTGACCTGGCCCTGCCTGTCGACGACAGCCTCCAGGCGCTCGGCCGAGACCGTGTGCAGGTAGTCGTGGCGGATGTCGTCGTCGCGCGTCCAGACCAGCTTGACCGGCGTGCCCTCGGGCATCGCCTGCGCGACGATGGCGGCCTCGTCGACAAAATCCGGCTTGGACTTGCGGCCAAAGCCGCCGCCCAGCAGCAGCACGTTCACCCTGACGTTGCCGGGCTGGAGCTCCAGGCGTTTGGCCACGGCCGCCTGCGCGGCAACCGGGTTCTGGATCGAGGTCCAGACCTCGGCGCTGCCGCCCCGGATCCGCACGGTGGCCACCGGCGGCTCCATCGACGCGTGGGCCAGGTGCGGCACGTAGTAGTCGGCGGCAAGGCGCTCGGCGGGCGGCGCCTGGTCCCAGGCGCGCTGCGCATCGCCCTGGTTGCGCACCGCCTTGCCCGGCGCACGTGACGCGGCCTCGAGCGTGCGGCGATACGCCACAGATTCGTAGCCGCCGTTGGGGCCGTCGTCCCATTCGATTTCCAGCGCGGCGCGGCCCTGCATGGCTGCCCAGGTATTGCGCGCGACCACCGCCACGCCGCCCAGCGGCTGGAAGGCGGGTGCGCCCTGGAAGGCGGGGATTTCCACCACCTTCAAGACGCCGGGCAGCGCCAGCGCCTTGCGGCTGTCCACCCGGCGCAGCTTGCCGCCCACCACGGGCGGGCGCGCCACCACGGCGTACACCATGCCGGGCAGGCGCAGGTCCATGCCATAGGTGGCGCGGCCCGTGCCGATGGCTTCCTGGTCGACTGGCCGTACCGCGTTCTTGCCGATATAGCGGAACCCGGTTCGGGGCTTGAGCCGCAGCGCATCGCCCTTGGGCACAGGCTGGCGCGCTGCGTCGGCGGCCAGCTCGCCGAAGCCGAGGCGGCGTCCGCTGGGCTGGTGAACGACTTCGTGCTGCACGGCCCGGACCTCGGACACCGGCACGGACCAGCGCGAAGCTGCAGCCGCTTCCAGCATGTGGCGCGCCGCCGCGCCGACGCGCCGCATCGGCATCAGGAAATGCCGCACGCTGCGCGAGCCGTCGACGTTCTGGTTGCCGTAGCGGGTCTCGTCGGCTTCGGCCTGGACCACCTTGACGCGCTCCCAGCGGGCCTCCATCTCATCGGCCACCATCATCGGCAGGCTGGTGCGCACGCCGGTGCCCATCTCGGCGCGATGGGCCACGATGGTGACGGTACCGTCCGCGCCAATCGAGACGAACGCCAGCGGGTCGTCCACGGTGCCGCCAGGCATGCTGTCAGCACCAAACTTCTTCGGGGCCGGATCCGCGGCGCGGGCGACGGTCACCAGGCCGCCGCTGGTCACGGCCAGCGTCATCAGGCCTAGGCTGCCGCGCAGGAATTCGCGGCGCGAAAGTCGAGCAATCCCGTCCATTTACTGGCCTCCTTGCGCCAGGCGGCCGGCCGCCTGCCGGATCGCGGCACGGATGCGCGGATAGGTGCCGCAGCGGCAGATGTTGCCGCTCATGGCTTCGTCGATCTGCCGGTCGGTCGGCGCCGGCGTGGTCTTGAGCAGGCTGACCGCGGTCATGATCTGCCCGGCCTGGCAATAGCCGCACTGGGCCACGTTATGCTGGATCCACGCCTGCTGCACTGCCTGGCCTACGCGGTCGCTTTCCATGCCTTCGATGGTGGCGACGGATCGTCCCGCGACGGCCGACACCGGCGTCACGCAGGCGCGGATCGCGGTGCCATCCACGTGCACGGTGCAGGCGCCGCACAGCGCCATGCCGCAGCCGAACTTGGTGCCGGTCATTCCCAGTTCATCGCGCAACGCCCACAGCAGCGGCATCTCGCCGGGCACGTCGACGTCCTTGGGCTGGCCGTTGACCTGGAATCTAGTCATGGGGAAACTCCTTGTGAAGACCATGGCACGGTGTCATGCCGATGGGCGCGGTTGCGCGGCTCGTGTCAGGCCAACATTGTCGTCAAGATCGCCGTGCTGGATTGATTAGTACGGCTTATAGGCCCTTTAAGTTCCGGTGATGCGAGGCAACGTTGCCCGACTCATGCGCCACCACCTGGTTGCGGCCGTTGGCCTTGGCTGCATACAGGCGCCGGTCGGCGGCCATCAGCAGGGCATCGAGACTGCCCGGCACGCCCGGCGCGCTCCCGGCCACGCCGAACGAGGCGGTGAAGCGCATGGGCTCGTTACAAAGCGCATCGGCTGCCGGATCGCAGCGCAGCCGCTCCAGCCTTTGCCTCAGGTTCCCGGCCACCGCGGCGGCATCGTCGACGCCGGTCCCCGGCAGCAGTACCGCGAATTCCTCGCCGCCAAGCCGCGCGGGCAGGTCGTCCTTGCGCACGCCGCTGCGCAGCGCGGCAGCCACCGCGCGCAGCACCACGTCTCCGCTGGCATGTCCCCAGCGATCATTGATGGCCTTGAAATGGTCGATGTCCAGCATCACCACGGCGATTGGCCGCTGTTCCGCCGCGCAGCGCGCCGCTTCGGCCGCGAACCGCGCGGCGAAGACACGGCGGTTGGCCAGCCCGGTCAGCGCGTCGGTTTCCGCCAGGGTGCGCAGCGCCTCGCCGCGCGCCAGATAGTGCCGGAACAGGCTGTGCACGACCGCGAGCGTGGCACAAAGCAGGATGCCCAGCGCGGCCGCGCCCGCGCCAATGACGCCGCTCAGCCGTGCGGCGCCGGCCAGCCACAGCTGGTTCACCGGAATCTCGTCGACCATCGCCAGCCCGCCATTGCGGAGCCGGCGGAACATCAGGTCGTTGCCGCCGCCGCTCACGCTGGTCAACAGGCCGGCATCGGCGTGGAAGACCGCGTCCAGCGTCGCGGCTGGCCATGGCCCGGACAGCGCCGCCTGCATGGTTTCGCCGGCGCGCACATTGCGCGCGCTGGCGCCGATCAGCCTGCCTTCCCGGTCGACCAGGTAGCTGCTGGCGTCGGGGAAGGGGGCGGCGCTGAGCTGGTCATCCAGACTGCGCTGGGGCAGTTCGAGGATGGCCACGCCCCGCAAATCGCTGCCGGCATAGACTGGCACGCTCAGGAACAAGGAGACCTGGTCGCGCTCGGACGTGGCCGGCGCGATGCGCCATTGCACCTGTCGGCCAGGGTTGCGTGCGGGCAGGCTGTCGTGGAAGTAGGGGGCGGCGGCAAGGCGGTGCACGGCCGGTGCGACCTGCTGTGGCGGAATCGAGGGGTAGGCCGTCAGCACGCCGTTGCGCGAGACATAGGCGATGCGCCGCCGTATCCCGGATTCCTGCGGCGCCGCGCTCAGCAGATGGCTGAGCGAGCGCGCCACGTCTACGTCGGCCGCGAGCCGCGCTTCGTTCCGCTCGAAGCCCTCCAGCCCGCTCAGCGCCGCGGCGCCAACGCCGTACACCGCCGCCGCGTCATGCGCGGGCACCGGCCACACCGGCTCGTCGCGACGCGCCAGCGTGGCGCGCAGCGCTGCATCCGGCCTGCCAGGCGTGCTTGCCTGGATCTGCAGCAGGTGTTCCGCGAAATTCCGCACACCGAGCAAGCGCTCGGCCTCGCGTTGCAGCAGCGCATCCATGCTCTGCGCGCGCACCGCCTGCATATGCCGCAGGGTTTCGATCTCGCGGTCCTGCGACAGCTGCAGCCCCCGCCACAGAAGCAGCACGAGCAGCATGACGGACAGCGAGAACGACGCCACGACGAAGCGGTGCGGCCGGCTGGCCAGCAGCTGCCAGGCGTGCCCGGATAACCGATGGAGCGTCGGCAAGAGGCGGGTCATGCTGGCGCCGGCATGGGCTTTTGCCGCGGCTGCGCGGACGCCGGCATCAGCATCCGACCGCAGTGCGCAGGCGCTTCAGCCCTCGCCGCGCTGCTGTGTGGCTGGCGTGGCGGGGGATGCATGCCATTGGTCGGCCGGCACCGTCACCGGCTCCTTCGGTTGCAGCACGAAATGCGGCGACATGATCTGGACGTTGTGGCGATTGAACTCGTCCTGGATCGCCGCGTGCAGCGTGGACAGGGCGAAGAAGCGGCGGCGCGGGTCTTCGATGGCGAAGAACAGCTCGTATTCGACGTAGAAGTCCGACAGCCCGCGCTGGAGCACGAAGGGCGCGGTGGCCGGGTCCAGCCCGGGCACTTCGCGCACGGCATTGAGCAGCATCGCATGGACCTGGCGCCACGGGGTGTCATAGCCGATCGTCACCGCCGTAGACAGCAGGGCCGCGCCGCCCTGGTGGATGTCGCCGGAGCGCGAATAGTTGTGGACGGCGCTGCCGACCACGACGGCGTTCGGCAGCGTCACCTGCTCCCGGCGCAGGTTGACCAGCCGGACCGACAGCGGACCCAGGCTCTCGACCCATCCCACGGTATCGCCGATGCTGACCATGTCGCCCACGCGCAGCGCGCGCGCATACACCAGCACCATGCCGCTCATCAGCTGGTTTACGACATTGGCCGAGCCAAGGGTCAGCATGAAGCCGAGCAGTACGGAAACGCCCTTGAACACGTCGCTCTGCGACCCGGGAATGTAGGGATAGGCAAAGGTAAAGCCCAGCGCCCATACCAGCACCGTGGCCAGGCGGCGCGTCGCGGGCACCGTCTCCGGATGCAGGCCGGGCACCGTGAGGTTGCCGCGCTCGGTGGCCGTGAACACGCTCGACACCACCGCCTGCACGCCACGCGTGATGAACAGGATGATGGCGACCACCAGCACGCCCGGAATGGCGCCGACCGCGGCGCTGCCGATGCCTTCCAGCAGCCGCCACAGGTAGGCGCCCATGCGCTCGCCCAGCGGGTGCGTCAGCGGAAACTGCAGCAGCGCGAATTCCAGCCAGACAAAGGCCACCAGCGCGAACAGCGCCACCGCCAGGATGCGTACGATGCGGTCGGTCAGCTGGTAGAGCGCGGCGGTCCAGTCGAAGCCGTTTGCGGTGCGCGCCTTCAGGTGCCGCTGCAGCGAGGCGTCCACCACGCGCCCCAGCAGGCGCCGGGTCTTCGTCAGCGCCCAGCCCAGCAATACCGCGACCGCCAGCGCGCCGCCAGCGCGCAAGGTGCCGCGAATCAGCGTGGGCCAGTGCTGTTGCTGGCGGCGGGCGGCGACGGCATGGCCGACGTGATCGACCGTCTGCCGGACCAGCGCCTCGAGCGAGGCGGCCTTGTCCTCGGGATCGCGGTCACCTTCCACCACGGCCAGCAGCAGCCGCTCGCCGATATAGATGGCTTCGCCGTGCTGGCCGGCAAGCTCCCCCGGGCTGGTGCGCACGGGCTGGCGCAGGTCGGACGGGGTCAGGGCTTCGAAGCGGTCGTGCGCGCGCCGGGCGCGCACTTCCGGCGTGACGCCTGCGAGCGTTGCGCGCAGCACCACGATCGGGCGATTCATCAGGCGGACTTCGGCCGGCGCGGCTTCTGCTTCGGCGGCGGGATCGGGCGCGGCCCGGGCCGCGGCGATACCGAGCCACAGCAGGATGGCCAGCGCCAGCAGCCGCCGCATCAGCAAGAACACCATCGTCATCCGACGCTCGTGGGGTTTGGGAAACGGCGGTGCCACCGCCGCGTGCGTTCCCCATCCATGCGGGCCGGGGACAGAGTTGCATGCATGGTTACAGCTTGCGTTTTATCGCGGAAGTGAAATTTTTCGGCGGCGAGCTTTAGAAAAATCGGTGGCTGCGCCGTGGCGCGCCGGGTAACTGTCGGGGCTGGAACCGGTACGCGGGACGACGGCCGCATTCGCGCGGGCATGTTGCTGTTGTGGGGCGTCGCCGCGACCGTGCGCAATCTGCTGGCCGGCCGCCAGGTGGCCCGCTTCGAGCGCTCAGGTGGCGACCATGCCGTCGTGCAAATCAGAATGAAATGCCGTCTAATTGCCTGCGTGGCCGGCCCACCGACCCCGCGGCGTTGCTGTCAAAACAGGCTGTCGTCGCCTAGTATGGATGCGCATGGCACTCGGCCGGTCCGCGTTTTCACCAGGCCTCGACGTGGGCTTCCGGCCGTGCCACGGCAGTTCTACGTCTGCAGGAGGGAATCCTTGGACGAGTCGGCTCCGGACCGTTTCCAGATCCTCGCGCTCTCGGGCGGCGGCTTTCGCGGTCTGTACACGGCCAGGCTGCTTGCCGATTTCGAGGAGGAGATCGGCGCCCCGATTGCGACCCGCTTCGACCTGATCGCCGGGACCTCGATCGGCGGGGTCATTGCGCTGGCCCTGGCGCTGGAGCTGCCGGCCAGCCGCATCGTGGATCTGCTGACGCGGCACGGCGAGCAGATCTTCCAGCGGCGCTGGTCGCTTGCCGGCATCTGGCGCGCCCCGTTCGGCTCGCGCCGCCTGCTCGAGCTGCTTGGCGCCGAGCACCTCTTCGGCGACCGCCTGCTGGGTGCCTGCGCGCATCGGGTGGTCATACCCGCCATCAACTATTCCACCGGCCGGCCGCAGATCTTCAAGACGCCGCATCACGTCAATTTCAAGCGCGACCACAAATTTCGCATCGTCGATATCGCGATGGCAACCAGCGCCGCGCCGGCCTACTTCGCGCGCTATACGTTCAACCATAACCAGTTCGTCGACGGCGGGCTTTACGCCAATGCCCCGGGCCTGCTGGCCGTGCACGAAGCGCAATACTCGCTGCTTCGGTCTCCCGCCGATGTGCACGTCATGGCGATCGGAACGATGTCGTCAAAATTCACCGTGAACCCGCGCCGCAATCGCGAGGGCGGCACCTACGACTGGGGCGGCATCAATCCCGCCAACATGCCCAGGCGCTTGTTCGGCCTGTCGATATCGGTCCAGGAAGCGCTGAGCGACTTCATGCTGTCGCACCTGCTGCCCGGGCGCTACGTGCTGGTCGACGATGATCTCACCGACCAGCGCGCCCGTGCGGTCGGCATGGACAAGGCCGACCAGGCGGCCAGGGAGGTGCTGCTGGGCGCGGCCTCGGAGCGGTCGAAGATCTGCATCGGCAGCCGGGAGTTCCAGCCGTTCCTGCGGCATCTCGCGCCGGCGCCGACGTTCTTCTACGGCGAGAACGAGAATGCGGCCACGTTCTCGCGCCGGCTCCCAGGGGGCACGGCGCGGGTGCACATGGTGTCGCCGACGCGATAGCGCAGCTTATGCAAGCGCGTGGAAGGGGCGCCGAAAGCCGGCCGGCGCGATGTCAGGCACAGGTTGAGCCGCCGCGGGCGGGGCCGGCGCAGCAAGCGGCAGGTCCAGCAGTGCGCGCACGTCCCGTTCGATTGCCGCGAGCGAGGCGGAGCGGCACAGGGTGCGGGCAAAGCGCGCGTCCAGGCCTGGCGGCAGGCGCAGCCACATGTTTTCCGAGATCAGCAGCAGGCGCCGCGGCCTGAGCACGAGGCTGGCCAGCCGCAGCTGGTTCCAGCCCGCGGCAAGGTCCGGGGGCATGCCGAACACCAGCAACGCCGGTGCCGGCAGGCGCAGGTTGCGCGCCGCCAGCGCATCGGTCTCCAGCGCTTCCACCTGGCCAATGCCCGGTATCTCGCCGAGCAGGCGCGACACGCCGTGCCGGTACATGGGCATGTCGTCGATGACCACGGCATGCGCCGCGCGGCCGTCTTCCAGCACCTGCGACAGGGCCGGCGTTCCACGGTGAGTCCAGCTCATCTCTACCTCCATTTGTCTGGCGATGGCTGCATGGCCAGCGCTTTTCATCGGAACCAGCAAAGGGGATGCCAGCACCGCAAGGCGCGAATCGGCGCTACCGGGGCGGCGCCAGGAGCCAGCCGCGGCACGGGTTTGCGGCGAGGGGCCCGATGCGGTCATGTCCGCGCGCGCGGTGGGCACCAGGCCGGCAGGCGTTACGTGTAACGTAACGTGTTACGCCGCCGGAACCCCCGGGCGAATGGCAACGCCGCTCAGCAGCCGTGGCGCGTGACGCTTGCGTCCGGCAGCGATACGGCCAGCGCCGCCCGGAAGGCTGCCCCGACCTCCAGGTCCACACAGGTCCACCCTGACAAGGCGGTGCCATGGTGCGAAGCCCGCCAGCGGCCCGCGCCGCGGCCCCGGTCGTCTTCCGTCGTGTACGCGGTGGGATCGGCCGCCAGGCCGGTGCCGAGCGCCTTCAGTAGTGCCTCCTTGCGCGTCCACAGGCTTAGCAGGGCGTCGGCCGAACCGGTCCGCGCGCGCGCGAGTGCCTGCGCTTCCTGCGCCGAAAATATGCCGCGTCCAAGTCCGGGGACGTCATGTCCGCCGCCACGCCGTTCCACATCCACGCCGAGGCAGCAATCCAGGGCAAACGCCAGCAGCGCCGTGCCGTCGGTCTGAGACACGCTGAATGCCAGCCCTGCTTGCGGCCATTGCAGCACCGGCTTGCCGAATGCCGTAACGGCAAAGCGCAGCGCTTCGGGCTGGCAGCGCAGATAGCCGCCGATCAGCCAGCGCAGCAGACCGCGCCGCGCGATATAGGCATTGCAGTGCCTGGGGTGCCGGTAGGCCAGGGCGCGCGCGCGCTCGTCCGGCGCAAGCGTTTGGGCCAGCCGCGCGCACGCCGGATTGACCTGCGCGTCATCCAGCATCCATACCTGTACGGCGCCGTCCGGCAACGCCAGCCGCTGCGGTTCGGGCAGTACCAGCGGCGCGGCAGCTTGCGCGTGCCGTGCGGCCAGGCCGTCATGCTGCATGCCAGGCACGGTCCGAGGCATCACGCGTGCGCAAGCCCCTCGTCCAGGATCGCCGCCACCGCCTGCAGGTTCGGTTCTTGGACCAGGTCGAAATGGCTGCAAGGCACCTCCGCAATGGTCAGGCCGCCGAGCGCGACGCGCCGCCACAGCGACAGCGGGTCGCCGCGCTGCTGCTGCCGGATGGCGGCGCGCAGGTAGAGCACCGGGCCGGCGTGATACGGCCGCGGCCGATAGGTCGTCATGGCGCGGCCCATGGTTTCGCGCACCAGCCGCAGCGCCGGCGGCAGCGATTCGGTAAAGGCATCGGGCCGGCATGTGATGCGGTCGCGGCGCATGCCCACGCCTTCGGCGGCGCGGCGCAGTGCGTACCGCAGGTAGCGCAGGCGCTGTGCCGCCGTCACCGCGCGCAGCTTGCGCAACTGCCAGGCGGGATAGTTCCAGCAGTAGCGCATCCAGGTGCGCCATGGCAGGAAATGCTCGCAGACATAGGTGTCGAGCAGGCACAGCAGCTCGACGCGCTCACCCGCGCGGGACAGTTGTTGCGCCATCTCGTACGCGACCAGCCCGCCGAAGGAGTAGCCGGCCAGCGCGTACGGGCCGCTCGGCTGCAAGCTGCGTATCTGTTCGATGTAGCTGGCCGCCATATCCTCGACGCGCCGCTGGGTCGGCTGTTCGCCGTCGAGGCCGCGTGCCTGCAGGCCGTAGACCGGGCGCGAAGTCCGCAGCGCATTGACCATGCCCCAGCACTCCATCACCGAGCCGCTCGCGCCATGCACCAGGAACAGCGGCGAGCCGGTGCCGCCGCGTATGGGCACCAGGTTGGGCGAAGGCCGCGGACACGCGGCCTCTTCGATCGCCGCGGCCAGGCCCGCAATGGTGGGCGCGAACAGCATCGTGGCCAGTGGAATCGTGCGTCCGGTGGATTGGTGCACGTCGGCCAGCAGGCGTGCGGCCAGCAGCGAATGTCCGCCGAGGTCGAAGAAATTGTCGTCGCGGCCGATCGGGGCGAAATCGAACAGTCGTTCCCACAGGGCCTGCAAATGGCGCTCCAGTTGCTCACGCGATGCGCCGGGGGCGGGCAATTCGCGCGCGGCCAGGTTCAGCGCCGGATGATGGCGGATGGCGTCGAGGCAGCCGGGATTGCGCAACGCCGCGGCATTGCCCACCGGCAGGCCGTTGACGGCATTGCGTGCTGCCGCTTCGGAGAGTTTGCCGTTATGCGTGGCCGGCAGCTCGGGTACGGCTAGGATGCGGTCGGGCACATGCGTGGGCGAGGCGCGGCGCGCCAGGTCGCGGCGCACGCGGGCGGCCAGCGCGCCGGTCAGCGCGACGCCATCCTGCAGGACCAGCAGCAGCACCATGCGCTGGTCGTACCGCTCAGCGTGGGTGCGGTCGGGCGGTGCCGTGTGCGCGCGCTGCTCGACCACCATCGCCTCGCGGATCTCCGGGATATCGCGCAGCACCCGGTAGATCTCGCCCGGTCCGACATTGACGCCGCGGACATTGAGCACGCCGTCGGAGCGGCCATGCAGCCGCGCCGTCCCTTCGGGCGGGAATTCGATCCGGTCGCCGTGGGTCCACACCCCCGCGTTGGCCGAGAAGTAGGCCTTGTGGAAGCCCTTGCCGTCCACGTCGCCATAGAAGCCGAGCGGACGCGACGGGAACGGGTTCGCGCACACCAGATCGCCGATCCCGCTGGTGGGCGCGCCGTGTTCCCACGCCTGCACATCGAGCGCCAGGCTCTTGCATTGGGCTTCACCCGCATAGACCGGCAGGTTCGGGTTGCCCAGCACAAAGCAGCCGAGGATGTCGGTGCCGCCGCAGATCGACTGCAGCGGCAGCGGCTTGACGTGATCGCGCACCCATTCGAACTGCGCGTCGAACAGCACCGATCCGGTCGACATCATCGCGCGCAGGGCGCCCAGGTCGAACTGCTGGCCGGGCACCAGTCCCGCGTCCTCGCACATCTTCAGGTAGGCGGGACTGGTGCCGAACACCGTGACACGCTCGTCCGCGACCAGCCGCCACAATGCGTCGACCGTGGCGATCGGGCCGTCATAGGTGACGATCTCCACCCCCGAGGCCAGCGACGACAGCTGCCAGTTCCACATCATCCACGCACAGGTGGTATGGAAATACAGGCGATCGCCGGGCCGGAGATCGGAGTGCAGGCGGTGCTCCTTCAGGTGCTCCAGCAGGCTGCCGCCGGCGCCGTGCACGATGCACTTGGGCTTGCCGGTGGTGCCGGACGAAAACATGATGAAGAGCGGATGGTTGAACGGAAAGCGACGCCAGGCAAAGTGCCCGGCGTCGCCGCGGCGGATCAGTTCGCCCAGCGCATGGACGGGCTGGCCGACGGTGGCCGGCAATACACCGTCGTCGAGCTGGACGATGCCCTCCAGAGACGGCAGCGCGGCCGCCAGGCCGGCGACGTTGTCCGCCAGCGAGAGGCCGGTGTCGAAGGGGCGCTGCGCGGTATGGGCAAGCAGCAGCCGCGGCGCCAGTGGCGCGAAGCGATCGAGCAGGGTCTCGACGCTCATCTCGGCCGCTGCGGTCGACAGCGTTGCGCCGAGCGCGGTCACGGCCAGTGCCGCAACCACGGCTTGCGCGTCGTTGCGCATCACCGCGACCACGCGATCCCCTTCGCGCAGACCCAGTTGCGACAAGGCATGTGCCGCGCGCGCGACGCGGTCGCGCAGCTCGCCGCGGGTCAGCCGTTCGCGCCGGCCATCGGCGTGGCAGGCGGTCAGCGCCGGTGCGTCGGGCCCCGCAACCTCCAGCCCGAGCAGGTTTTCAGCATAGTTCAGCAGCACGTTCGGGAAGAAGCGGGCATGCTCGCAGTCGTCGCCGACGCAGACCGGCTCGGGGCTGCCCGACCACGCCAGCCCCTGCGACCACTGCAGGAAGCAGCGCCAGAATGTCCGGTATTCCCGTACCGAGAAATCGTGCAGCGCGCCGTAGCGGTGGAAGGACTGCCCGGTGCTCGCCTGCAGGGCCGCCGTGAACGCGGTCATCTGCGACGCCACGGCGCGCTCGGGCGAGCTGCTGTAGATTGGAGTGCGACCCTGGTTGACGCTCGGGCAGAACGAGGCGTCCAACAAATAAAATCGATCCATCCGATGCTCCTGAGAGACCGGTGCACGCCGTTCGAAGTGACGGCGTGTTCATGGGGTCGAGATTAATGCCTGCCAGAATCTGGTCTGTGCGTCATCGCACGCATGTCTGGCAGACCACCGTGGCCAAGACGCCGCGCTGTGCCGCGCGGCGTGATGAAATCGACGCGGGCAGCGCGGGGACGCCGCCCCGCCATGGGTCTCGCCAGTGCCGGCAAGCGTTTTTGACCCTGTGGTAAGGTGGGCGAATGGTTTCAGGAAACAGCCATGGGCGAGGCGCAAGCGCCACCCATGGGGTGCCAGGAGAGTCATGCAGCGTGAGTAACGGGAAGGAAGCGCCGCGGCGCGCACGCCGGGCCGACCAGGTCTCCCTCAGCCGGGCCTTGCGCCTGAGCGTGCCCGCGGAAGCCAGGCCCGCCCCGGTCAACCGCAGGGACTGGCTGCGGCAGCGCAAGGAGGCCTTGCAGGCGGAACGTGCCGCGGCCAGGCAAAGGCGCAACCTGCTGCGGGCCGAGATCCTCTCGGCCGCGCAGGACATTGCCCGCGAAGAACGCACCGCCGCGCGCCTGGAGTCGGAGCGCCTGAAGGCCGAAGCGAAGGCCGAGCGCACGTACGCGCGCGAAGACGAGCGCGCCGCTGCCAGGTTCGAGCGCGGCCAAGCGAAGCGCACGGCTTCCAAAGGGAAAACGCTGGCCAGGGAAAAAAGCAAGCTGGTCTCTTACGCCGACCTGCTGCGGATGGGCAAGTGAGCGCGCCGGCGCTCGCAATCGCCGGCGCCTGCCGGCGCTGACTAGCGGATCCTGTCGAAGCCGCTGGCGGCCCAGCGCTCGGCGCTGTCGCGCGTCAGGCGGAAGTCGGGCCGCACCTTGATGGTGGCCAGCACCTCGCCAAAGGCATCCTCGGCCGTGAGCGTGCCGAAGGGCTCGAACTCGTCGGGCGTGATGGCGAGTTTCACGGTCACGCTGCCGGCTTCGGCCTCGATGCTGACCTGCTTGTTCAGTTGCGCGTGCAGCTGCTGCTCGTGGCGCCGGATCACTTCCGAGGCGGTCTTGACCAGGGTCTGGTGCGCGGTCGCATCCAGCGGCTTGGGGTCCACCTTGTTGCGGCCCATGGTCCAGGGCCCGACCAGCGCCGGCTCGGCGCTGCCGTCGCGGATCATCTCCACCGCCCAGCCTTCTCCGTCCTCGTTCTTGATCACGCGGGCGGTCCAGCCCTTGTCGCGCCACAGGCGCGGTTCGTGGATGGCTGGGACTTCGTGCCCGGGCAGCGCGTCTTCGGTGTGTGGCATCAATCTCGTGGTACGGGTCGGGGAACCCGCGAGAATACTATAGGGCCCGGCAGCAGGCCCGCGCGCCCTCCGCCGCAGACCCTCACGACCGCGTAAATAATGCCTTCCTGATGATGGCGTGGACGCCCCAGTTGCCGTTGACCACCTGCGTGATGCCGAAATCCACCGCCACCGAGATCAGCGTGACCGCCTCGTCCTCGCTCAGCCCCTTGACGGTCATCAGGAAGCGGCGCGTCTTGCGGAAGGCATCGCGCATGGCGTCGTCCAGCGTGGACTTCAGGTAGATGTGGCTTTGCGCCATCTGGCCCAGCTCGGTCAGGTGGTTGGGCGAGCTGAAGCCATGCAGGATCCATTCGTCGGCGGTCTCCACCAGCGGATAGCTCAGGTCCGCGAACGGCGCGCCGCGCTCGATCAGGGTGCTCTTGTGCAGGATCAGCTGGAAGTCGCCGGTCAGCGAGCATTCGATGGCGGTGCCGCACAGTTCGGAATCGCCCTGCGAGGCATGTGGATCGCCGATCGACAGCAGCGCGCCCGGCACCGCCACTTTCAGGTAGACGCTGGCACCGCGCGTGACGCGCCAGTTGTCCAGGTTGCCGGCGAAGCTGGAGGGCGGGATCGAGTCGATCAGCCCGTCCTGCGCCGGCGCGACGGCGATCACGCCGAAGTGCGGACGGATTGGGATCTCGATATCGCGCAGCACGTCGTGGTTCTTGACGATGGTGTCGTGGTCGACCGGAACGCCGGGATAGTCGATGGTGGGATGCAGCACGCCGAACGGATCGCGCTGCGGCGTCCAGCGGAAGCTGTAGACGGCGCGGGCGCAGCCGTCGGCGCGTTCGCAGTCGATCTCGAACACTGTCACCACCTCGCGCTCGCGCGGCTCGGTCAGCATGTCGCGGTAGTGGAAGCCCCACCACGTCGCGGCGTTGCTGCCGAAGGCGCGGCCGGCAAAGCGCGGGTTGGCGCACGGACGCGGGCGCACGTCGAGGATGCGCACCTCGAGCACGTCGCCGGGCATGGCGCCGCGCACCGCGACCGGGCCGGTGCAGATATGCACGCCGAAACCCTCGCCGGCGCCGCGTCCGTAGACCGAGGCGTCGATGGGGCCGGCGCCGCGGCGGTCGACGTTCTTCTGCTCGGCGGTCCAGTGGAACACGCTTTCCGCGCCGGGGTCGCCGTCGATCATGCGCTCGCGGTCGTCCGAGGCATGCTGGGTCAGCGTTTCGATGGTGACGGTGTCGCCCGACATCACTTCCAGCACGGGCGGCAGCTCGTGGCTCAGGTAGCCCCAGTGCACGGTCTTGTCGGTGGCCTGCAGCCAGTGGTGCCGGCCTTCCGGGCGGGCCGCGTGCGAGCGGGCCTGGGTGATGGGCACAACGGACGGCGCGGGCAGCGCGCGTGCGCGCGCAATGTCGTTGGCCGGGGCGCGCTGCTGCGCGGGACCACGCCTGGCATCCGGCGGCAGCCCGCGCGACACGTTCAGCGGCGGGCGCTGCGCGGGCATGCCCACGGCCTGCTCGCGGTACGCGCGCGGCGAGATCCCGAACTGCTCGCGAAACGCGTGGCTGAAGTGCGAGGGATCGTTGAAGCCCCAGCGATAGCAGATGTCGGAGACCGACAGCTTGTCGTACTGCGCATTGGCCAGGTCGGCGCGGCATCGTTCCAGCCGGCTGGTGCGCAGGTAGGCGGAAAAGCTGCTGCCGGATTTCTCGAACAGCTTCTGCAGGTAGCGGGCCGACATGTGTTCGTCGGCGGCGATGGCGGCGAGGCTCAGCTCGGGCTCGGCCAGGCGCGCATCGATGCGGCTGCAGACCCGCGCGAACACCGCCGCGCGCGACGGCGTCATGTCCGCCGGCGCGCTCGGCTGGTTGTCCGCCAGGGCCGCGCCCAGGCAGGCGACGATGGTGCTGTCGAAGGGCTGCACCGCGCGGTCGTCGGCGGACACCAGGGTGTCGATGCTGGCCGCCATGGACTGCAGCAGGCGCGCAAACAATTCCGCCGCATCGCCGCCCAGCACCAGCGCGGAGCGCGGCAATGGCGCGGTGATGCGCGCGTTCAGCAAGGCCTGGCCGATATGCACGGTCAACAGCCGGAACGCGGTGGTCAGCGCCACCTTGCGCGCCGCGTGTTCGGGCACGCAGACCACCTGGCCGGGACGCAGCGGCTCGCGCAGGTCCGGGCTGGCGAGGTGCGCTTCGCCCTCGGTCAGCATCAGCAGCATCAGGCCGCGGCCGTCACCGGCGGTGATCGCCAGTGTCTGCGGCACCGACGCGATGCAGGTCAGTCCGATGCCGGCGGGGGTGGTGCGCGACTGGATCGTGCCGTGCAGGGTGTGGTCGGCGCACAGGCTTTCGCACTGCAGGCGCGCGGCCCTGAGTTCGTCGCGCCATGCGGCGCCGCGCCGGTTGCGCGGATACGCTTCGGTGGAAAAACGCTGCAGATGCAATGGTGCCTCCCTGGCGTCTGACTGCCACAGCGCAGGCGCGGCGGACATGGCGGTCCGCCGCGCTGCGCAACGTTGCTGGCGAAGGCCCGGCGATGCCTTAGCCGATCAGCAGCTGCCCCCGCATCGCGGCTACCAGGACAAAGCCGGCGAAGGTGCCGAAGATGGCGAAGATGCCGCCCAGCACGTTCGGGGCCGGTATCGGCGCCCGTACCGCAGTGTAAAGAAGACCCGTCACCAGGCCAACGGCCGCGGCCTGCAGTTCAGTACTGCCCAATGCGATTTCCACCATGTCATTCCCCCAACGCATGAGTTGCGGTGATTCAGCGGCTTGCCGGCGGCCGCCCGAAGGCGATGGTCCGGCGCCACGCGTGCACGATCAGGTAGCCGATGTACGTGAACAGGATCGCGCAGATCCCGCCGGTGACATTCGGCGCCGGAATCGGCAGGTTGAGCCAGGAATACAGCGTGCCGGTCACCAGCCCGACCACCAGCGCGACCAGTTCGTTGCGGCCTATGTAGACGTATTGCATGCGTGATCTCCGTGGAAGTTGCCGGCTCAGCCCCTGGCCTTGGGCGGGAAGATGGTGCGCGGCATGGTGCAGTGGATGCCCTGGGTGCCGTCGACCACCTGCGTCACGCCGAAGTCCGCCGACACGCTCATCAGCGAGTAGGCATCGTCGCGCGACAGGCCCTGCTGTTCGGTCAGCAGGTGGATCATGTCGCGGGCCGCGTTCCTGCCGGCTTCGTCGAGGTCTTCATGGAAGCCGTGCACGACCCAGCAGTCCGGCGTCTCCAGCAGCGGCGAGGGGAAATGGAAGTCCTTGCGCAGCACGATCTGGAACAGCACGTTCAGCGAGGCCTCGATGGCGGTGCCGCTGATTTCGCCGTCGCCTTGCGAGATATGCGGGTCCCCGATCGAGAACAGCGCACCGTCGACCTGCACCGGGTAGTACATGGTCGCGCCCGCGCCGATGCGCCAGTTGTCGATATTGCCGCCGTGCAGTCCTGGCTCGACGGTGGTGACGCGGCCGCGCGCGTCGGGCGCGACGCCCGCGGTGCCCAGGTGGGGCCGCACGGGAACGCGCACGCCGGCCAGCGCCGGCTGGCGGCAGCATTCGCGCTCGTCGACCACCTTGCCGGGAATGGTCAGCTTGCCGGGATAGTCGTAGGCGTAGAGCGCATGCGCGGTGTTGGAGGGCTGGTCCAGCTCGTAGATGGTGACGCGCTCCTTCTCGAACTCCTTGTACAGCTGGCCCCAGCTCGCGGCGACATTGGCGCCGAAGCGGAAGCGCGGAATCATCTGCAGGTAGCGCACTTCCAGCACATCGCCCGGCTTCGCATCCTCGACATAGATCGGGCCGGTCATGATGTGCACGCCCGGGTGGCGGTCGTCGTGCGGGACCTTGCGGTAAATCTCGCGGATGGCGTCGTCCATCATCAGGTCGGGGGCATCGCCGGCGTGGTGGGTCACCGCTTCGGCGCGGATCAGGTCGCCGCTCTTCACGGTGAGCGCGGGCGCCTGGGTGGCATCGAAGTAGCCCCAGTGGATGGTCTCGGGGCGGGCGGGCAGGTCGTGCAGCATGGTGGTCTCCTTGGTTTTTTTTCCGCCGTATCCACGACCGCATCCACAGCCGTTCAGCGGGTGAGCGGCTGGCTTCGACGAGGCGGTTCGGGATACTGGCGATGCGTGGCAGGCGGGTGGGGCCTGTTGCCGCCGGCGAGGCTTGCGTCGCCGCGGTGAGTCAATACTAGGGATGGCGCGTGCGCGGGCAGTAGGGCGATTCCCCCCAAACTCTTGTGTTGCCGCGCACTAAGGTAAACCCGCTGTACGCCGCAAATGCCGTTCGGTGTAGGGATCCATCACTACCGTCATTCCCGCGCAGGCGGGAATCCAGCGTCTTTCACGTCCCCTCCGGGGAGAAAGTCACTGGGTTCCCGCCTGCGCGGGAACGACGTCGTTAACTGAACGGCATTTCTGTACGCCGCCGCCATCTGGCTGGCGGCGGTCGAGTGTTAATTTTTGATTGACACCGTGTCAACGATCCATGGAATTGTCGACCAGGCCTTGACAGTGCAAAATCCGGGCGAAGCCCGGGCCGATCCATCGCCTGCCCGAGAGACACACACAAGGAGATCGCCGCATGGCTGATATCAACAATTCCCCGCGCCTGCCGCTGGCGGGCGTGCGCGTGCTGGACCTGTCCCGCGTGCTGGCCGGACCGATGTGCACGCAGGCGCTGGGCGACCTGGGCGCGGAGGTGATCAAGGTCGAACACCCCGGCCGCGGCGACGATACGCGCGACTGGGGCTTGCGCGTGGGCACGCGCAATACGGCCTACTTCAACAGCGCCAACCGCAACAAGCAGTCCATCGGCATCGACCTGCAGCAGCCCGAAGGCCAGCGCATCGTGCGCGAGCTGGCGGCCAAGTGCGACGTGCTGGTGCAGAACTTCAAGTTCGGCGGCATCGACAAGATGGGGCTGGGCTACGAGGCGCTGAAGGCGATCAACCCGGGCCTGGTCTATTGCTCGATCACCGGCTACCGCAGCAACGGCCCCGAGGCGACCCGTCCCGGCTACGACCTGGTGGTGCAGGGCGAGGCCGGCCTGATGGCGCTGAATGGCGAGGAGGGCCAGGGGCCGCTGAAGTTCGGCACCGCGGTGGTGGACATGTTCACCGGCATGTATTCGGCGCAGGCCGTGCTGGCCGCGCTGTACGACCGCCAGCGCACCGGCCAGGGCCGCCACGTGGAAATGGCGCTGTACGACTGCGGCCTGATGATCACGGCCTACTACGGCCTGGAGGCGCTGCTGATGGGCGAGGACCCGCCCAAGTACGGCAACGCCCATCCGTCGATCGTCCCTTACGGCGTGTTCGACGCGGCCGATGGCCCGCTGGTGATCACGGTCGGCAACAACGCGCAGTTCCAGCGCTTCTGCAACGAGGTGATCGAGCGCCCGGACCTGGCCGCCGACGAGCGCTTCGCCACCAATACCGGCCGCTCGGCCAACCGCCAGGCGCTGCTGCCGGAACTGCGCGCCGAACTGGCGCGCCGCCCGCGCGAGCTGCTGCTGGCGCGCCTGAGCGCCGCCGGCATTCCGTGCGGCGAGGTGCTGGGGCTGCTCGAGGCGCTGCGCTCGCGGCGCTCGGCCGAAGCCGGCCTGCTGGCAGAGCTGCCCAATCCGGAAACCGGCCGTGTGGAAGTGCTGGCGCCGCCGTACCGGCTCGATGGCGAGCGCGTGCCGGTGCGCGCCGCGCCGCCGCTGCTGTCGCAGGATACGGAGCGCGTGCTGGGCGACCTGCTCGGCATGGATGCCGGGCAGGTGGCTGCGCTGAAGGCTGCGGGGGTGGTGTAAGGGCCGGCGCACGCCGCCGGTGGCTGGCCGGCGTGGTGCTACGCCGCGTCAGCCTGCTGTGGCTCCGGCCATTTTGCCTTGCGCGGAAAGCGCATGTCGAACTCGGTAAACACGTGTTCCTCGGAGCGGCAGCTGATGCCCGCGCCCCAGCTGCCCAGCACCTTCTGGCAAAACGCCAGCCCGATGCCGGTGCCGCGATGCGCGGGGTAGGAGAAGAACGGCTGGAACATCCGCGCCAGCACCTGCGGCGGCACGCCCGTGGCGGTGTCGCGGAACACCACGTGGACCGCATCGGGTTCGACCTCGCAGCGGATATGGATGGTGCCCTTGCCCGCGCGCCGGATCGCTTCCAGCGCGTTCTTCAGCAGGTTGGTCGTGACCAGGCCGAACAGCTGCGCGTTGCCCATCACGTAGGCGGGGCCGGGCAGGTCGACCGTGACCCGTTCCATGTCGCCCGCTTCGAACGGAAAGCGGCCGACGGCGTCGCGGATCACCTCGCCCACCTCGAACAGTGCCTGCGTGGCGTTTTCCGGGTTCTTCGAGTTGGCCACCAGCAGCTCGATGCTGTTGCTGATATGGGCCAGGTCTGACTCCATCCGGGCCACCGCCTGCATCAGGCCGTCGCGCTGCGGCGTGTCCTGGTCCAGCGCCGACGGCAGCCGGGCCTTCAGGCCGCGCGCGGTCATGGCCAGGCTGGTCAGCGGCGTGCGCAGCTCGTGCGCGACGGTCGCCAGCGCCGCGGCCATGCCGCGCCGCTTCTGCTCGGCCAGCAGCTGGCGGTCCATCTTGATCACCACCAGTACCGCGATCACGAAGCCGATCACCGGCAACTGCAGCAGGATAGGCTCCCACGGGATGCCGCCCATGGAATTGCCCGCCAGCACAAACAGCGCAATTGCCGCCGCCGCGCCCGCGAACAGGGCAATGGTGGCGAACGCGGTGTTGAAGTGATACAGGATCACCACGGCGATGATCACCGATTCGGCCCACACCATCGAGCCGCCGTTCTCCAGGTAGAAAAAGATGAAGGCGAACGGCAGGCCTACCGTGATTGCAAAGAGCGCATAGGGCGGCAGCCAGCGCCGGCCCGAGAATGCCGAGGCGAACAGCAGCGGCACGAACAGCGCGGTGCAGGCCAGCCGCAGCCACAGGTTTTCATAGGGCTGCGGGAACACATAGGACCAGATCACGTAGTACAGCGGGTGCCCCACCACGCCCAGCGCGCCCACCATCTGGATCCGCCGCAGGCGGATGACGCTTTCCTCGTCCAGCAGCGTGGCCCGCGCGGCGGTCTCGAACACGGCCTGCCACGCCTTGCGGGCCAGCCCGGCAAGGGTGGTGCGGCTGTCTTCCGCTTGCGCTACCTTTGCATCCATCTTTCAGGACTACTCCTCGCGGATGCCTGCGATCGGCCCGCTTGTGGGATTTTCAGGACTTGCGCCGGGCCCGGCGCGTCGAGGACCACTCTTCCAGCCGGACTTCATCGCGGATGCTGGCGAGCACGCCGACCAGGCGGTCGATTTCGTTGGCGCCAAGTTTCGCATGCAGCGTAAGTCGCATCAATGCCCGGTTTTTCGGCGTGGCCGGCGCACAGAATACCGCGCCGAAGATGCCGCGCCGCTGCAGCGCGTCGCGCAGCACCTTCACCTGCGGTTCGCTGCCGGCTTCCAGCCCGATAATCTGCTCGGAGCCCTCGCTGATGTTGTAGCCCAGTGCGGAAATCGCGGCCCGGGTCTCGCGGGTGATCGCATGCAGGCGCGCGCGGCGCTCGTCCGCGGTGGCAATGAAGTCCGTGACCGCATCGAACCACGCAATCTCGTGGCGCAGCAGCCCGGAGCTGAAGATGGCCGGGCGCGATTCCACCGCGAAGAAATCCTTGAAGGCTGTGGAGCAGGCCACGTAGCCCGCGCGCCCGGCAAAGGCCTTGGCCAGCGACGCGGTGCGGAAATGCACACGCTCCGACAGCCCCAGCGCCGGCACCAGCCCTCCGCCACGCGGGCCATGGGTGCCCAGCGAGTGCGATTCGTCCACCACCAGCACGCAGCCGGACGCTTCGGCCAGTTCGACATAGTCCACCAGCGGCGCCACGCTGCCGGTGGTGCTGTAGACCGAATCCACCATGATCACGCCGGGGCCGAATCGCTCCAGCTGGCGGCGCACGTGCTCGCAATCGTTATGGCGCACCGGCACCGCCTGCGCGCCCGCGGCGATGATGCCTTCCCACAGCGAGGCATGGCCGTTCATATCGATATAGACCGGAATGCCGGGGCCGGCGATGCACTGCACCAGGCCAACGTTGGCGGCCCAGCCGGACTGGGCGATCAGCCCGTCCTCGGCCTGCATCAGGTCGGCGATCTTGCGCTCGACCCGACGCTGCGGCGTATCGCCGTGCATGAACACGGACGACATCAGCAGCTCCGGCGCGTCATTGCCGAAGGCCCGCATCTGCGCCTGCGCCAGCGAGGCTTCGCCCAGCAGGCACAGGTAGTCGTTGCTGCTCAGGTGCAGCGCGTCGGGGCCGGGCGTCAGCCCGTGCAGCAGGTGGTCCCCGCCCCAGAGCTTGCCCATCCGCTCTTCGAAATGCTGTGCCATCCGCGTGGTGATCCAGGGCGGCAGGGTCGGGGCCTTGTTGCGGGAGGCGGGGTGGCGGAATTGCACAGGCTCGGCTTCGGAGAGCATCGGTCGTCCTTCAACAGTCAGATGAGAATGGGAGGGAATCGGCAAGGCTTGCATGGCGACTGCGCCAAAGCCAGCCGCCCATGCGTGGGGGGTGCCGGGCGCAACGTTCCCCTGGCAGCGCGCCGGGTGCCGGCATGTCGTGGAACGCGGTTTATGTAGCGACCACTGTGCCAGTCTTAGCCAAGGATTGTGACGGGACTTCCACCAATCCAGCGTCTGCATGCAGACTAGATGGACGGGAGGAGTCGGTCACGCGGCAGCGCAAGGGAGGGAGGGTTCAGCAGGGGTTTTCGCACTGAACGTGCTTGATAAAGCACTTGTGCGGGGCGCGATGCCGGGCGCTGGGCGGCCCGGGGCGCTGTCATGCGAGGTCGTGGCTGGCTGCCGCGCGGCGCTGGCGGCCGCGCGTCGTGAAGGGGGGCGGCCGTTGTGCGCGCGCTGGCCGCCCCGCCGTAGTGCAAGGATCCGGCACTCAGCCTGCGCCGGCAGCCTCCAGCGCGGCGCCGCGCGCTTCCAGGGTACGGCGGGCAATATTGAGCTGGTGGATCTGCGTGGTGCCTTCATACAGCCGGAACAGCCGCACATCGCGATAAAAGCGCTCGGCCACGGTGCGCGCCATATAGCCGCTGCCGCCGAACACCTGCACCGCCCTGTCCGCCACGCGGCCGGCCATTTCCGAGGCGAACAGCTTGCACATCGACGCCTCCATGGTCACGTCCTCGCCAGCGTCGCGCTTGCGCGCGGTCTCGAGCACCAGCGCGCGGGCGGCATGCAGCTCCGTGTTGCTGTCGGCAATCATCTGCTGCACCAGCTGGTAATCGGCAATCGGCTGGCCGAACTGGCGGCGCTGCGCCGCATAGCGAACCATCTCGTCGACCAGCCGGATCGCCGGCCCCACGCACAGCCCGGCCAGGTTGATGCGCTGCTTGTTCAGCGCCTTCATTGCGGTCTTGAAGCCCACATTGGGTTTGCCGCCGACGATCGCGCTGGCCGGCACGCGGCAGTCCTTCAGGTAGACGTCGCCCACGGGCGAGCCGTGCTGGCCCATCTTGCGTTCGGGCTCGCTGGTGCTCAGGCCCGGCGTGCCGCGCTCGACCAGGAAGGCACTGATGCCGTGCGCGCCCGGCGTGCCGGGGTCGGTGCGGGCGAATACGGTGAACAGGTCGGCGATCGGCGCATTGGTGATAAA
The DNA here is from genome assembly GCF_000069785.1 of Cupriavidus taiwanensis LMG 19424. Lineage (NCBI taxonomy): Bacteria > Pseudomonadati > Pseudomonadota > Betaproteobacteria > Burkholderiales > Burkholderiaceae > Cupriavidus > Cupriavidus taiwanensis. The sequence continues at coordinate 354,053 of NC_010530.1, forward strand.
GCACTTGCTGCCGTTCAGCACGTAATGGTCGCCGTCCTGCCTGGCCGTGGTCTGCAGCGCGGTGGCATCGGAACCGGCTTCCGGTTCGGTCAGCGCGAAGCAGCCGGTGACCTTGCCGGAGGCCAGCTGCGGCAGGTAGCGCTGGCGCTGCGCCTCGGTGCCGTCGGCCACCAGCGATTCCGCGGCGATGCCGGTGTTGCCGCCGAAGCGGGCGCGGAACACCGTGGCCGCCTGCGACACCTCGATGTTCACCTGCGCCAGCTCTTCGGTGGTCAGGCCGGCGCCGCCGTAGGCCTCCGGAATGCTGTGGCCGAACAGGCCGAGGCGGCGCATCTGCTCGACCACGGGCTCGGGGATGACATCGGTCTGGTCGATCTGCGCCTCGAGCGGGATGCAGGTTTCCAGCACGAAGCGGCGAAGTTCGGCAAGCAGTGCTTGCTGGCGGGCGGAGTCGCGGATCATGGAGGGGTTCCGGTGGTGGATGGAGGGTGGTGGGGGCGCGGCTACTGTGCCGTGATGCCGGCGGTCTTCAGCACGCCGGTCCATTTCTTCGTTTCGGCATCGAGGAAGCGGTCGAACTCGGCCGCGGATTGCGGGCCGAGGTCCATGCCGAGTTCGCCCAGGCGGCGCGCGGTCGCAGCGTCGGCGGTGGCGCGCGCGGCGGCGTCGGCCAGCTTGCGCACCACCGCGTCCGGCGTGCCCTGCGGCGCCACCAGCCCGAACCACCCGCCCACTGCATAGCCAGGCAGCGGCGCCGCCTCGGCCACAGTGGGCACGTCCGGCAGCACCGGCGTGCGTTTGGACGAGGTCACGGCCAGCGCGCGCAGCTTGCCGCTCTGCACCTGCTGGCGCGCAATGGCGGAGGTCAGCGCCATCATCGAGACGCGCGCGCCCAGCAGGTCGCTCAGGGCCTCGGGCTGGCCCTTGTAGGGCACGTGGGTCAGCTTGACGTGCGTCATCTGCGCCAGCAACTCCGCCGACAGGTGGTTCGAGGTGCCGATGCCCGCGCTGGCATAGGTCAGCGTGCCCGGCTGCTTGCGCGCGGCGTCGAGCAGTTGCGGCAGCGTGCGCAGCGGCGACGAGGCCGGCACCACGATCACGTTGGGCACCGCGCCGATGCCGGCCACGGCGCGGAAGTCCTTGCCGCCCTTGCCCTGGATCGACGGGTTGAGCAGCGGGCCAACCACGTAGCTGGGGCTGACCGCCAGCAGCGTGTAGCCGTCGGCAGGAGACCTGGCGACAAGGTCGGCGCCGATGGCGCCGCCGGCGCCGGTCTTGTTCTCGACGATCACCGGTTGCTGCAGCACCTTGGCCATGTTCTCGGCCGTGATGCGGGTGACCGAGTCGACCACGCCGCCCGCCGAGAACGGCACGATGATCCGCACCGGGCGGTCCGGGAAGCGCGCCGCGTCGTCGGCGGCGGCCAGCGTCGCCGCGGGCGTCAGCGCGGCGCAGGCCAGCATGCCGGCAGCGAGCCGGCGCAACGGGTAAAAGGCATCCATCTTGTCTCCTTGGTTGCCTGCGCCCGGGACGTTGCCGGGCGCGAGGTCGGTCTCATGCAGGCCTCTGGCGGGCCGCTGGTCCTTGGCCCTGCCGGCGGCATTGCCGGCAGGCTGCGCTGGCGCGCCGCTGTCCCGTGAGGGGTCAGCGCGCGCAGCTCAGTTCGATCTGCCGCACCGCTTCGCGCAGCCGCGGCGCCACCTCGCGCTCCAGCAGGTTGTCGCGATTGCGCGATGCCGCGATGGTGCAGTTCAGCGCGAACGGGTCCTCGTGCAGCGACTGGCGCAACGGCGCCGCGATCGCATGGATCTCGGGCCGCCATTCGCCGCGGCTCAGGCAATAGCCGTGCGCGCGGAAATGCTTCTGGTCCTCCGTCCACATCTGGCGCTCCTGGCTGAAGCGCTGCGGGTCTTCGACCCGCAGCCGGTTCAGCAGCGCCGTGCGCTCGTCCGCGCTGCACGCCAGCAGCACCGCGCGGCCGATGGCACTGGCCAGCAGCGGGCGCGTGCTGCCGATGTCCGGCTGGTAGAAGTTGCCCGGATCCAATCGGCAACTGTCCACGTAGACCACCGACAGGCGCTCGCGCATGCCCAGGTTCACGGTGCAGCCAGTCTCGCGCGCGATGGCCTCCATATAGGGCCGGGCCACCTGGCGGATCGCCAGACCGGCCAGCATCGGGTAAGCCAGCGCCAGCACGCCCGCGCCGAGCCGGTACTTCTGGTTGCCGGGCACGCGGCTGAGAAAACCCAGCAGCCCCAGCGTGTACGTGAGCCGCGATACCGTCGCCTTGGGCAGCCCGGTGCGCGCCACGATGTCCTGGTTGCCCAGCACCGGGCTGGACGGCGTAAAGGCGCGCAGCACCTCGAGCCCGCGCGACAGGTTGGTGGCGAACTGGCGATCGGTGGCGAGGGCGTCCTCGCTGGCCAGGCCGGGCAGGGGTTCCGGGTTGCGGTCCATGCTGTGCGGTGGTTGCTTGGGTTCCATGCTGGGATCCGGAAATGGGGGCGTCACTGTTGTAGCACGACAGTTCCGCACAGCGAAACCGTACTTGCGCCCCGGCCGGCCGCCTGCCACCTTGCAGCGGACAACCTTGCCGCCGGAGACCCGCATGCCAGACACCAACGCACAGCCTGTATCGCCCGAAGCACCGGGCAACGGCCCGCTTGCCGGGTTGCGCATCCTCGACATGGCCACCGTGGTGGCGGCGCCGTTTTCCGCCACGCTGTGCGCCGACATGGGCGCCGAGGTGGTCAAGCTGGAACTGCCCGACGGCAGCGATCCGCTGCGCGGACTCGAGCCCGTCACCAGGGACCACGCGCTGTACTGGAAAGTGACCAACCGCGGCAAGCGCGGCATCTCGCTGGACGTGCGCACGCCGCGCGGCCGCGAGATCTTCCTGCGCCTGCTGCCGCGCTTCGACGTGCTGGTGGAGAATTTCCGCACCGGCACGCTGGCGCGCTGGGGACTCGATCTTGAAACGCTGCACGCGGCCAACCCCAGGCTGATCGTGCTGCGGCTGACCGGCTTCGGCCAGACCGGGCCGGATGCGACGCGCCCGGGGTTTGCCCGCATCTTCGAAGCCAGGAGCGGCTTCACCAATCTCGCAGGCACGGCACAGAGCGGGCCAATGCATATGAACTACCCGGTAGGCGACATGATCGCCGGCCTGTTTGGCGCCTTCGCCATCGCCACCGCGGTGGCGGAGCAGCGCGCCAGGCCAGCCCAGCCCGGCCGCGAGATCGACCTGGCCGCCACCGAGGCACTGTTCCGCCTGCTGGATCCGCTCGCCATCGAATACGAACAGCTCGGCCATGTGCGCCAGCGCGCCGGCAACCGCACCACCTACGCCGCGCCGTCCAACATGTACCGCACGGCGGACGACACCTGGGTCACCGTGGTGGCCTCTTCCGATGCCACCTTCCGCCGGCTGGCCGAAGCCATGGGCGCACCGCAACTGGCCCAGGCACCGGAGTACGCCACCAACGCCGGCCGCGTGCGCCATATCGAAGCCCTCGACGGCTGCATCGCCGAGTGGTTCGCCGCGCAGCCCTACGCCGCCGCCGCGGCGCGGCTGGAACAATGCCAGGTGCCGTTCAGCAAGGTGTTCAGCATCGCCGATATCGTCGAAGACCCGCAGATGGTGGCGCGCCAGGCCATCGTGCGGCTGCCCGATGCAGACCTGGGCACGGTGCCGGCGCCTTGCGTGGTGCCGCGGTTTTCGGGCTACGCGCCGCCGTCACCGCGTACCGGGCCGGATGTGGGGGAACACAATGCGGAGGTGTATGGGGAGTTGGGTATTGGGAAGGAAGCGTTGGCGCGGTTGCGGGAAGAGGGGGTGGTTTGACATAGCCGTACTGCGGCGAGAAGTCATCCTCGCTGAATGCCCGTGGCGCAGGCCAGGCGATGTTGCGCGAAGTGGCGGCCGCGTACTTGCTCCGGGCTTGCAACTCCCCCGCTTGCAACTCCCCGGCTTGCAACTCCCCGGCTTGCAACTCCCCATTTGGCGCCTAGACTCCATATGGGCAAACCGCGCGCTTGCTTGCGCGGCTTGCAACCCCCGCCATGTCCGCTGTCCGCCCTTCCCGTTGGCTGGCAGGCCTCCTTGTGTCTGGCCTGATGGGCGCGCTCAGCCTTTGCGGGCCGGCTGCCCTGGCCCAGCAAAAAGCGCCATCGCAAAATCCGCCAGCCGCGGCATCGGCCCCTGCCGCTACCGCTGCGACAGGCCAGGACACTCCCGCGAAGCCGCGCGGCCTGAACCTTGCCAACAAGCCCCGTACCGGCGACTTCGACGTGATGCTCAAGAGCCGCGTCATCCGCGTACTCGTGCCGTACAGCCGCACGCTTTACTTCAGCGACAAGGGCCGCGAGCGCGGACTGACCGCGGAGCTGGTGCGTGACTTCGAGCGCTACCTGAACAAGAAATACGCCGACCAGCTCGGCAAGCGCCCGCTGACCATCATCATCATCCCGACCACGCGCGACCGGCTGCTGCCCGACCTGATGGCAGGGCTTGGCGATATCGCCGCCGGCAACCTGACCGAGACCGAAAGCAGGCTGAAGCAGGTGGACTTCACCGCGCCGCGCGACCGCAAGCCGGTGCGCGAACTGGTGATCACGGGGCCCAAGGCGCCGCCGTTGCAGCGCCTCGACGATCTCGCCGGAAAAACCGTGCACGTACGGCGCGCCAGCAGCTATTTCGAAAGCCTGACCGTGCTGAACGACGGCCTGCGCCGCGCCGGCAAGGCGCCGATCAAGCTGGTCATGCTGCCCGACGCGCTCGAGGACGAGGACGCGCTCGAGATGCTCAACGCGGGCGTGCTGCAGATCCTGGTGGTCGATGACTGGAAGGCCGCGACGTGGGCGCAGATCCTGCCCAACATCAAGGTGCGCGAAGACCTGGCCGTGCGCGAAGGCAGCTATACCGGCTGGGCCTACCGCAAGAACAGCCCGCAGCTGCGGCAGGCGATCGAAGACTTCTACGTCAACTTCGTCAAGAAGCAGGGCGGTGCGGAGTACCGGCTCAAGCAGACCATGCTGCGCATCAAGCAGATCAAGAACAATACCGACGATGCTGAGTACAAGCGCTTCCAGCAGACCATCGCCTTCTTCGAGAAGTACGGCAAGGACTATGGCTTCGATCCGCTGATGCTGGCCGCGCAGGGTTTCCAGGAATCCCAGCTGAACCAGGACGCACGCAGCCATGTCGGCGCGGTCGGCATCATGCAGATCATGCCGGCCACCGGCAAGGAACTGAATGTCGGCAACATCCGGATCGCCGAAGCCAATGTCCACGCCGGCGCCAAGTACATGGACCGGCTGATGACGAAGTACTTCCCCGACGCGCATTTCTCGGAGGCGAACCGGCCGCTGTTCGCCTTTGCCAGCTATAACGCCGGGCCGGGCAATATCGCCAAGATGCGCAAGGAAGCGGCGGCGCGCGGGCTGGATCCCGACAAGTGGTTCAACAATGTCGAGATCGTGGTGGCCGAGAAGATCGGCATCGAGACCACCACCTATGTGCGCAATATCTACAAGTACTACGCGGCGTACCGGCTGATGCAGGACATGCAGGCGTCGCGCGAGCGCGCGATCAGGCAGGTGCAGAAATAGCGGCCGGAACCGCCATCGCCGGCGCGCTTCCCAGCGCCTGGTCCACAACCCCCGCCACCATGTCCGCCGTCACCGCCGACAAGGTCCACCCCAAATGCCCGTGGCCGGTGTTGTAGAAGATGCAGGCCGCGCGGCCGCGACCCACGCGCGGCAGCATGTCGGGCATCATCGGCCGCAGCCCGGCCCACGGCACCACGCTGCGCGTGCTGACGCCGGGGAAGCACTGCTGCACCCAGTCCACCAGCGGGCGGATGCGGTCGGCGCGGATATCGCGGTTGGTGCCGTTGAACTCGGCGGTGCCGGCGACGCGGAAGCGGTCGTCGCCGAGGCGGCTGGTGACGAGCTTGGTTTCGTCGTCGAGCAGGCTCACCGTCGGCGCCGCCGCGCGGCTCGCGTCGTCGGCCAGGTTGACGGTGATCGAATAGCCCTTGACCGGATAGATGTTGACGCGGTCGCCCAGCCCGGCCGCCAGCGCGCGGCTTGCCGTGCCTGCGCAGATCACGGCGCCGTCGAAGGTGGAGGTGGCCGTGTCGGCGCCATCCTGCACGGTGACGGTGGCGCGCTTGCCGTCTGTTTTTACTGCACGCACGTCCTGGCCGTAGAGGCAGCGCACGCCCAGGCGCGCAATGGCCGCGGCCAGGCCGCTGGTGAACTTGTGGATGTCGCCGGTGGAATCGCTTTCGGTGAAGTAGCCGCCGTAGTACGACCCCGCCAGCGTCGGCTCGATCGCGCGCATTTCCTGCGGGGTCACGGCGCGCCGCTCCAGTCCGCCTTGCGCCAGCAGCGCGGAGACCCGGCCGGCATGCTCGAAGCCGGCGCGGTCGCGGTAGATATGGAGGATGCCGGCCCGCTTCAGGTCGAAGTCGATGCCTTCCTGCGCCGCCCACGCAAACAGGTGCTCGCGCGCGGCGATGGCCAGGCGAGCGGTCTCGATGGTGTTGCGGCGATAGTGGGGAATCGACGCGATGAACTCGGCGAACCACGACAGCTTGTGCCAGCTGGGCCGGGGATTGATCAGCAGCGGCGCATCGTTGCGCAGCATCCACTTCATCCCCTTGACGAGCGTGGACCAGTGGGTCCAGACCTCGGCGTTGGAAGCGGAGAGCTGCCCGCCGTTGGCGAACGAGGTCTCCATGGCGGCGTAGCGGTGCCGCTCGAACAGCGTGACGGAGAATCCGCGCCGGGCGAGCGCGTAGGCGGTGGTGACACCAGTGATGCCACCGCCGATGACAGCGATTGTCTTCATGATCTGCAGGATCCAGGAACGTCGAAGGGTAGGAGTCCGCACGCGACATGCGTGGCGGACGCCCCCTCTGTTCTGGACCTGAGAGATTCGCGGCGCCTTGCCGCGGGGGCGGGGCGCGCTTGCTCCTTCGGTATGCCGGGCGGACGATGGCGTCCGGCATTCTTCAGAGTGCACTGACGGGTGATGCCGGTCCTTTTGCCTGAGAGTTTCCGGGGCGGTTGCTCCTTCGGCGCCGTGCGCGGCGGGCGCCGCGACAGTCTCTCCCTGCATCACGCTGGCTGGAGGCCAGTCGGGGCAATGTAGTGACAAGGCTCCGTATTGGATATGCGGGTTAACACCGATGCATATGGATATGACCGTGCAAGGCGCGTCGCTATGTCGCATCGGCCCGCGGCTTGCGGCCCCATAAAATGTCAGCGCCCGCTAGCAGGGAGGTCCGGGGAGGAGCGCCTGATGCTGCGCAGGCGTAGCGAGCCCATAACGACGACAACAAGGTATTCCGTGAAGAAACATCGCATTGCACTGGCCGCTTCGGCAGTGCTGATGGGCCCCGCCGTGGCCGCTGCCCAAGGGGTGGAGGCAGCCGTGGGGGCGCCCGCGCCGCTGCAGGAGGTGGTGGTATCGGCCCGCCCCGACCGTGCCGAGACGCCGGCGATCCCGCCCAACACGCCGGCGCCGGCGTATGGCATCAGCAGCACGCGCATGGCCGACTTCAACGTGGTCAATACCGAGGACGCGCTCAAGTACGCGCCCAACCTCGCCGTGCGCAAGCGCTTTATCGGCGATATGAATTCGATCATCTCGGTGCGCAGCACCAGTTCGCGCCAGTCGGCGCGCGGGCTGGTCTATGCGGACGGGCTGCTGCTGTCCAACCTGCTCGGCTCGGACTTCAGCTTCCCGCCGCGCTGGTCGCTGGTCAATGCCGCCGAGATCGAGCGCATGGACGTGCTGTACGGGCCGTATTCGGCGCTGTATCCCGGCAATTCGCTGGGCGCGACGGTGCTGATTACCACGCGCACGCCGGAGAAGTTCGAGGGCGATGCCAGCGTGCAGCTGTTCACGCAGCGCTTCGGCCTGTACGGCACCCACGACAACTTCAACGGGGTGCATGCCAATGCCTATGTGGGCGATCGTGTCGGCCCGTTCTCGTGGCTGGTCAGCGTGGACCGGCAGGACAGCAAGAGCCAGCCGCTCAGCTTCTATACCGCGTCGCGCTCGACGCGGCCCGCTGGTGCGGCGGACACGCCGGTTTCCGGCGCCTATTTCGACCAGGACCAGAGCGGGCGCGACCGCGTGGTGATGGGCGTGAACAGCGAGGGCGTCACGCACACGGTGCAGGACCAGCTCAAGCTCAAGCTCGGCTACGACATCACCAGCACGCTGCAGGCGCAGTTCACCGCCGCCTACTGGCAGCAGGACCGCTCCAACACCACCGGCAGCTACCTGCGCGATGCCAATGGCAATGTGGTGTCCGGCGGCCCGGTGAACATCGGCGGCTACCAGTACGTGATTCCGGCCAATGCCTTTGCGCCGGGCAACGGCGAGGACGCGCGCTGGCTGTACGGCCTGTCGCTGCGCACGCGCAACCAGACCGGCTGGAATTTTTCCGGCGTGGCGTCGCTGTTCGACGTCAGCAAGGACGTGAGCCGCAGCGCCAACACCGTCGCCAACGGACCGGGCACGGTGACGTATGGCGACGGCACCGGCTGGCGCACGCTCGACCTGAAGGCCGACTACCGCCCGCAGCAGTTGCAGGGCGGGCACTGGGTCACGTTCGGCTACCACTACGACAACTACCGGCTGACCAATACCACCTACAACACCTCGGACTGGCGCGCGGCCACCATCACCGCGTTCAACAACGCCTTCACCGGCAAGACCGAGACCCAGGCGCTCTACGCGCAGGACGCCTGGTACTTTGCCGAGGACTGGAAGCTGATCCCGGGTGTGCGCTACGAACACTGGCGCGCCTATGACGGCAGCCGCAGCGAGCCTGGCGTGGACATCGGCTATCCGGTGCGCAGCGAATCCAACTGGTCGCCCAAGCTGGCGCTGGAGAAGGCGTTCGGGCAGGACTGGCTGGGCCGGCTGTCGCTGGGCCAGGCCTATCGCTACCCGACCGTGAGCGAGCTGTTCCAGGGCCGCATTACCGGCACTTCGCTGATCAACAACGATCCCAACCTGCGGCCGGAACGCTCGTTTTCGAAGGACCTGACCTTCGAGCGCACGGTGGAGGCGTCGAACTTCCGCGTTTCGCTGTATGAGGACGATATCCGCGATGCGCTGGTCAGCCAGACCAACACCACGGTGTTTCCTACCGTCACCAGCTTCCAGAATGTCGACCGGGTGCGCACGCGCGGCATCGAACTGGCCTACGACGGGCGCGATGTGCTGGTGAGCGGATTCGACCTGTCGGCCAGCGGCGCCTACAACCATTCGAAAACGCTGGAGAACGCCAACAACCCGGCCTCGGTGGACAAGTATTTCTATCGCATCCCGAAGTGGCGCGCCAACCTGGTTGGCACCTATCGCTTCACGCCGGCATGGGCCGGCACGCTGGCGATGACCTATTCGGGCCGGCAGTACAATACGCTCGACAATTCGGATACCAACCCCGACACCTTCGGCGGCACCAGCAGCTTCCTGACCTTCGACGTCAAGGTGACCTACAAGCCCGCGCGCAATGTGCGGCTCGGGCTTGGCATCGACAACCTCACCGACCAGCGCTATTACGTCTACCACCCGTACCCGGGCCGGACGTTCTACGCCGAGGCGAAACTTTCCTTCTGAGCACGTGAACACGCTGACCAACACCATGCCAGGCGCCCGCCGCGCTGTCCGCCTGATCGCTGCGGGACTGATGGCTTGCGCTACGCTGGCGTCGGCCACCGCGGCCGCGCAGGCGCATGGCAGCCACGCCGGCCACGGCGGCCAGGCCAAGCCGAAAGCGAGCGAGCTGGGCACCGGTGCCGCCTTCGACCGCGACGGCAAGCTGTGGATTGCCTACAAGGACGGCCAGCATGTCGCGGTGCGTGCGTCGGCGGACTACGGTCGCAGCTTCAGCGCGGCGCGGCATGTCAATGCCGCGCCGGAGCCGGTCGCCGCCGATCACGAAAGCCGCCCCAAGGTGGCCACCGGGCCCGACGGGCAGGTCTACATCTCCTGGACCCAGCCGCTGCCCACGCCATGGACCGGCTTTATCCGCTTTGCGCGCTCCACCGACGGCGGCAAGAGCTTTGCCGAGCCGCTGACGGTGCATGCCAACCGCGACCAGATCGCACACCGCTTCGACGCCCTCGCGGTGGACCCGGCCGGGCGCGTCTTCGTCAGCTGGATCGACAAGCGCGACGTGGCCGCCGCCGAGGCGCGCAAGCAGCCGTATGCCGGCGCCGCGATCTACTACGCCGTGTCGGACGACCACGGCAAGACCTTCCAGGGCGACTACAAGATTGCCGATCAATCTTGCGAATGCTGCCGCATCGCGCTGTCGCCCACGCCCGACGGCGGGATGCTGGCGCTGTGGCGCCATGTGTTCCCGCCCAACGCGCGCGACCACGCGCTGGCGCTGCTGGGTTCCGATGGCAAGGCCACGCCGACGCAGCGCGCCACCTTCGACGACTGGCGCATCGACGCGTGCCCGCACCACGGCCCTGGCGCTTCCGTCGCGCCCGACGGCACGGTGCACATGGTGTGGTTCAGCATGCGCGCGGGCAAGCCGACGGTTTCGGTGGGGCGCTGGCGCGACGGCAAGCTGCAGGCGCAACACGCGCTCGATGATCCGCGGGCACAGCATGCCGATATCGTCGCGCTGAACGACAACGACATCGCGGTGGTGTGGAAATCGTTCGACGGCCAGCAGACGCGGCTTTCCGCCATGCTGTCGCACGATGGCGGCAAGTCCTGGCAGACGCGCAAGCTGGCCGGCACCGAGCGCGATTCCGACCAGCCGCACCTGCTGCAGCACGCCGGCCGCGCCTACGTGCTATGGCGCACCGAGACCGAGGGCTTCCAGGTCTTCGCGCTCGGGCAGGAGGGCGCATGATGCGATCGCGCCGCCAACTGCTTGCCGCCGCGGCTACCGCGTGCGCGCTGCTACTCGGCACCGCCAACGCCGCCGATCCCGCCAATCGTGTCGCCGTGTTCGATTCCGCCAACGCCGCGCGCATCGCCGCCAGCCAGCAGGGCAAGCCCTTCGTGCTGGTGGTGTGGTCGCTGGATTGCGTCTATTGCAAGCGCAATTTCGACGCGCTCGGCAAGCTGCGTGCGAAGCATCCCGAGCTGCGCGTGGTCACGCTGTCCACGGACAGCGTCGAGTCCTTGCCACAGGTGCGGCAGGTGCTCGATCGCGTCAGGCTGGCGCGCAATGCATGGGTGTTCGGGCACGAGCCCCAGGAACGCCTGCGCTATGCGGTCGACCCGGACTGGATGGGCGAAATGCCGCGCACCTACTTCTATCGCGCCGACGGGCAGCGGCAGGGCGTGTCCGGCGTGATCGGCGACGCCGACTGGGCACGGCACCTGCGCTGGGCCGGCATCGCGGGCTGAGACTGCCGCGGCGCCAGCCCGGCGCCGCCTTCTACGTCATCAATCAGGACAGTTCCTTCGGCAGCTTGCCGCCGTTGGCGGCCAGTTCCTGCATCAGGCGCTTGTGCAGCCACACGTTCATCGCCGCGGAATCGTTCATGTCGCCGGTGTAGTGCAGCTCGCGTGCCAGTTCCTTCCGGTGTTCCAGGCTGCTGTCGATGCCGAGCGCCTTCATCGTATCGACGATGGACGTGCGCCAGTTCAGCGTCTGCCCGCTTTGCTGCGCCATCCGGTCCATGATGGCCTCGACATCGACGCCCGACAGCGGCGCGGATTGCGCCCCGGCCGGCGACCCGGCGGTGCCCTGGACGTTGCCCGCGGGCGCCGCGCCGGTGCCGGCAGTTGGCGCAGTGCCGGCTGGCGCGCCCGCTGAAGTTGGCGTTCCGGCGGCGGGTGGCGTGCCGGCAGTGGTCGCCGTGGTGGTTGCTGCGGGCTTGTCCTTGCCCAGCAGCTTGTTGAGGATGTCCTTGAAGATGCTCATGGCGGGCTCCTGAAGGGTGAACGGGGCAGCAAGCCCTTGCAGGTTCCGGGCCACCGTCGCGGCGCGTTGCCGCGGCGCCTGTAACCCAGCCCGTCCGCCGCATCGTTTGTAAATGGTGCATGTAGCGGGTTCGGCTTCCACCCGACGACCGCTGGCATCGGCCAAGTGCCGTGTCCTTTGCACCGTTGCAAGAAGGCCGTGAGGCACCGCGCGGTGGCGGCCGATATCAATCCGGCTTGATACCGGCCCGCGCAATGATCGGCCGCCAGCGCTGCTGCTCCTGCGCGATGAAGCGCGAGAACTCCGCCGGCGTGCCGCCCACCACGATGGCCGCGTCCGCGCTCAGGCGTTCGACCGAGCTCTGGCTCTTCACGGCTTTCATGGTGGCGTCGGCCAGCTTGTCGGCGGCGGCCTGCGGCAGCGAGGCCGGCGCCAGCAGGCCATACCACTGTGTCATCTCGAAGCCGGGATAGCCTTGCTCGGCCACCGTGGGCACGTCGGGCAACTGCGCGATGCGCTGGGTCGTGCCGGTGGCGATGCAGCGCACCTTGCCGGCCTTGATGAACTGCAGGATCGCCGGTGCCCCGACCGCGGCGGCGTCGAGCCGGCCGGACAGCAGGTCGGTGATCTGCGGGCCGCTGCCGCGGTACGGCACGTGGGTGATGAAGGTGCCGGTGGCGGCCTTCAGGTATTCGAAGGCCAGGTGGCCGGCGCTGCCGTTGCCGGCCGAACCATAGTTCAGCTTGCCGGGCTTGCTCTTGGCCAGCGCCACGAATTCCTTCAGGTTCTTCGCGGGCACGTCGGGATGGACCACGTACAGGCTCGGCACCTTGGACAGCAGCGAGATCGCGCGGAAGTCCTTGACCGGGTCGTACGGCAGCTTCGGGAAGATGAAGGGATTGACCGCCAGCGTGCCGATATGGCCGAGGATCAGCGTGTGGTTGTCATCGGCGCGCGCGACCTCGCCCATCGCGATATTGCCGGCGGCGCCCGGCTTGTTTTCGACGAACACGGACACGCCGAGCAGCTTGGTCAGCTCCGCCGCGGTCGAACGCGCGACGATCTCGGAACTGCCGCCTGGCGCGAACGGCACCACCAGCCGGATGGGCTTGGCCGGCCACGCCTGGGCGCGGGCGAGCGAGGGCGCCAGCGCGCACGCGCCCAGCGCGGCGCTGGCCTTGAGCAGTTGGCGGCGAATGGGATTGGCTGCGGTCATGCTTGTCTCCTGGGGTTGCGGTAGCCGGGCCGCGAAGCGGCAGGGTGGCTGCGTGGTTATTCGGGCCGGATGTTGCCGTCGCGGATGACCTTGGCCCATAGCCGCGCCTGCCCGTCGATGAACTGTCGCGCTTGCGCCGGCGGTGCCGCCACGACTTCGCCACCAAGCTCGGCCACGCGCTGCCGAATCTCGGCGCTGGTCATCACCTTCTGCAGCGCGTCGGCAAGCCTGGCGGCGATCGGATCCGGGGTCGCGGCGGGGAGGAAGGCCGCGTTCCATTCATACACCTCGTAGCTGGCCACGCCGGCTTCCTGCATGGTCGGCACCGCGGGCAGCGCCGGGGTGCGGGCCCGGCTGGTCACCGCCAGCGGCTTGAGCTTGCCGGCCTGGATGTGCTGCAGGCTCGAGGCCACGTTGGCAAAGAACAGCGGCACCTGTCCGGCAATGACGTCGGTCATGGCCGGGCCGCCGCCCTTGTAGGGCACGTGCAGCAGGTCGACCTCGGCGCGCTGCTCGAACAGCACGCCGGCCAGATGCTGCGCCGAGCCGTTGCCCGACGACGCAAAGGCAACCGAGCCCGGCTTCTGCCTGGCCATGGCGACGACATCGCTGACCTTGCCCGCCGGAAAGCTTGCAGTGGCGACCAGCACATTGGGATAGCGCGCCAGCACGCCGACCGGCCGGAACGCCTTGTCCGGATCGTAGGGCAGGCGCGGATAGAGGCTGGGATTCACGGCGTAGGACGAGGCATCGACCATCACCGTGTAGCCGTCGGGCGCGGCCTTGGCGACGTAGGCCGCGCCGATCTGCCCGCCGGCACCCGGCCGGTTCTCGACCACCACGGTCTGCCCCAGCTCGCGCCCGAGGCCGGGTGCGATCAGCCGTGCCATCAGGTCCGCGCCGCCGCCCGGCGGGTAGGTCACCACGATGGTGATGGGGCGTGCCGGCCAGGCCGCGGCGTTGTCGGCGGCCTGCGCCGGCGTGGCGATAGCGATCAGGGCGGTGGTGGCCGCGGCGGCGATCGCGTGGCGTACTTGCATGGGTCTGTCTCCTTGGCGGCGGTCCATAACGGTGCTCAGCGGACGTCGGCGGTATAGCGGAAGGCAAAGGCGTCGCCGCGCGTCAGCCGGTATTCGATGCAGTGGCCGGCCAGGTCGAAGGCGTGGCGCGTGACGACCGCGCAGGGATGCGCATCGGGCAGCATCAGCAACGCGGCCTCGTCCGCCGCCAGCGTGCGGAAGGTCACCTCGTCCACGGCACGATGGACCGTGACGCCGCAGGCGCTGCCCAGCAGCGGGTAGAGCAGGTCGCCCCACTGCGCCGGCGGCAGCTGCTGCAGGGCTTCGCAGCGCGGCAGCGGCAGCCAGATCGATTCCAGCAGCCGTGGCGTCTGTTCCAGCCAGCGCCGGCGCGAGATCGCCAGCCCGCGCGCGCCGCTGGCCAGCCCGAAGCGGGCCGCCATGGCCTTGTCCAGCCGGACGGCGCGGCACGACAGGATTTCAGAGCGGGGCACCACGGGTGCGCCATCGGCGCCGCCGAAGCGGAAAAACCGCATCAGGCTGGCGCCGCTCAGCCCCCTGCGCACAAAGGTGCCCTTGCCCTGCACGCGCTCCAGCAGGCCTTGCTGGACCAGCACGGCAATGGCCTGGCGGATGGTGCCCAGCGCGATGCCGAACTCCCGTGCCAGCGCCCCTTCGGCCGGAATGGCACTGCCAGGCGCCCAGTCGCCCGAAACGATCCTGGCCTGCAGTGCCGCCGCGATCTGGCCGTAGCGGCTCAGCCCCGCGGCGGCGGTGGTGGTCTGGAGCGGTGCGTTGTCTGGCATGCCGAAGCCGTGCTAAATTGACTGCGTGTTTATGTCCTCTAGAGGACTAGAATACTGACGCGGGTCTGTATGCCATATCCGGATATACCCGCCCCACGGAGTAATGCCGTTCAGTTAACCACCGTCGTTCCCGCGCAGGCGGGAACCCAGTGACTTTTTCCCCGAAGGGGACGTGAAAGACGCTGGATTCCCGCCTGCGCGGGAATGACAGTAGGGTTTGATGCCTTAACTGAACAGTATTACGCCCCACGGAGGCTTGATGATGAGCAGGCGCGCATTGCCGCTGGTGGATACCCATTTCCACGTCTTCGATACCGGCGCGGCCACGGCTTCGGCGCGCTACCGGCCGGCCTATGCCGCCGGGCTGGACGACTGGCAGGCGGCCGTTGGCAGCCTGGACGGACGCGGCGACCAGGGCGACCTGTATGGGGTGGTGGTCCAGACGAGTTTTCTCGGCACCGACAACACGGCGCTGCTGGCCGCGCTGAAAACACTGCCCGGGCGCTTGCGCGGCGTGGCGGTGGTCGACCCCGCCATCACGGACGCGCAGCTGACGGCGCTCCAGGCCGCCGGCGTGCGCGGCATCCGCCTGAACCTGTACGGTGATCCGGAATGGCAACGCATTGCCACCGCGCCATGGCGCGCGCTGTTCCACAGGATTGCCGCGCTGGGCTGGCACGTCGAGCTCCATACCGGCAACGGGCAGGGCGCCATGGTGCTGGCGCAGCTGGATGCGGCGCTTGGTGCTGCCGGCGTGCCGGTCGTGCTTGACCACTTTGGCCGGCCCGGCACGGCAGGGATCGCGGATCCCATCTTCGACGTCGCCATGGTGGTGCGCGCGCGTCGCCAGCTGTGGGTGAAAATCAGCGCGCCCTACCGGCTGGCATCGCCACACGATTGGCCACTGCTTGCGCAGCGCTGGCGCGACATCGTCGGCGATGACCGCCTGCTGTGGGGCAGCGACTGGCCGTGGACCAATCACGAGGGGCCGCAGCGGCTGGACGAGTGCCGCGAGCTTGCCGCGTGGCGAGGGCAGGACGGTGACGGCGCGGCGTTGTCCGCCGCGCTGCGCTGGCGCAACGCCGCGGCGCTTTACGGGTTTGCTCTGCCGGCGTAGCGGTATCGCAGCGTTGTACGGCGAGTACTCAATCCACTGTCAGCACCGCCGGCAGCGCGGCCACCAGCAAATCGATCGTCACCCGCAGCTTGTGCGGCAGGAAACGCGTGCGCGGCCATACCAGGTGCAACGGCGTGCGGCTGGCCGAGGCCTGTGGCAGCAAGCGCACCAGCGTGCCCTGCTGCAGCGGCGCCCGCACCAGCCACAGCGGCAGGTTCGCCACGCCGGCGCCGCGGATCGCGGCCATGGCCAGGGTATCGATGTCGTCGAAGGCGAGCCGGTGTGACAGCTCCGGCCGCACCGGATTGCCGTCGGTGTCGGCCAGTAACCAGGGAACGGGCTGGCTGCCGCGCAGGTAGACCAGGCACTGGTGCGACAGGAGTGCGGCAGCGCTGGCCGGCGTGCCGTGACGGCGCAGGTAACCGGGCGCCGCGCACAGCACCATGGCCTGCGCGCCCAGCGGCCGTGCCACCAGCGTGTCGCTGTCCGGCAGGCGGCCGCTGCGGATCGCCAGGTCGATGCCGTCGTCGGCAAAGTCCACCAGCCGGTCGGTGAAATTCCCTTCCAGCCGCAGTTGCGGATGACGGTCCGCCAGTTGCAGCAGCAGCGGCGCCACATGATGGCGGCCGAACACCACCGGCGCGCTCACGCGCACGCGGCCCGCGACGGCGCCGCGCCCGGCCTCCAGCATGTGCTGCGCGGCATCCAGTTCCTCCAGCGCCTGGGCGCAGCGCTCGTAGAACGCCTGGCCGTCGTCGGTCAGCACCAGGCTGCGCGTCGTGCGCACGAACAGGCGCGCGCCGACGCGCGCCTCCAGCCGCGCAATGGCCTTGCCGATGGCCGAGCGTGTCAGGCCCAGGCGCACCGCTGCCTGGGCAAAACTGCCCGCTTCCGCCGCGGCCACGAAGGCCGTGATGCCGGCCAGCCGGTCATGGGTGATTGGTTCCATGGTGGCTACACAGGAAGGAATTCGATTGTCCAATGGATCGGACGGGGAATCAGTATAGTGGGTTCATCGTTTTCCACCCACAGGACTGCACCCATGACTTCCTCCATGCAACGCTGGCAACTTTCGGCATTCGGCCGCAACCACCTGCATCGCGTCGATGCGCCGATACCCACGCCGGGGCATGGCGAAGTACTGGTGCGGGTGCATGCGGTCGCCCTGAACTACCGCGACCTGATGATCATCCACGACGGCATGGGCATGCCGGTGCAGCCGCCGCTGGTGCCGGGGTCGGACATGCGCGGCGAAGTCGTGGCCATTGGCGATGGCGTTGCCGACTTTGCCGTGGGCGACGCGGTCATCAGCACCTTCTTCACCGGCTGGCTCGATGGCGTGCAGCCGCGCCACAGCAAGCCGCTGGGCGTGCCGGGGCCCGGCATGCTGTCCGAGTACGTGGTGCTGGCCGAGGATGCGCTGGTGGCGGCGCCGCGCACGCTCGACGCCGCGCAGGCCAGCACGCTGACCTGCGCCGGCCTGACGGCGTGGCAGGCGCTGGCCGAGGCCACGGTGACGCGGCCGGGCGATACCGTGGTGGTGATCGGCACCGGCGGCGTGGCCTTGTTCGCGGTGCAGATCGCCCGTGCCCAGGGCGCGCGCGTGATCGTGGTATCGGGCAGTGACGACAAGCTGGCGCGCGCGCAGGCCGTGGGCGCGGCGCACGGCATCCATCGCGGCCGTACGCCCGACTGGCCCGCCGCGGTGCGCGAGCTGACCGGCGGCCACGGCGCCGACCATGTGCTGGAACTGGCCGGCGGCGACAACTTCGGCCGCTCGCTGGCTGCGCTGGCGCAGGGCGGTCGCGTCTCGGTGATCGGCAACCTGCAGGGCGACGAGCTGCGCGCCAACGTCTATCCGGTGCTGCATGGCCGCGTGACCGTGCAGGGTATCGGGGTGTCGCACCGGCGCGCCTTGCAGGACCTGGTGCGCGCCGCAGACTGGCTGCAGCTTCGACCGGTGGTGGCGCGCGAATACGGGTTCGGCGAGCTGCCGGCGGCGCTCGACCACGTCGAGCGCGGCGCCTTCGGCAAAGTGGTGGTGCGGCTGGACTGAGGTCAGCCGGATTATGGCTTGCGGGCTTTGGCGCGCGTGCTTTTCCGGGCGGCCGCGCGCGCCGCTTCCTTTTGCGCCGCGGCAGCCGTGCTCAATTGCTCCAGCCACGCCATGCCCTCGACATACGACAGGAAATGCCGCAGGTATTCGGGCGATGTCTCGCGCATCAGCGACAGCGCACGGTGCACGAGATGGTCGGTATTGAGCGGTCCGGCGTTCTCCGGCACGCGTTCCAGCGACTGGCGGAACTGCTGCTCGACGCTGACCCGGGCCCAGGTCTCGCGGAAGTAGTCGGCGAGGGTGTCGACCAGCGGCATGCTCACGGCTTGCGCCGGTGACGGCGAGACCGGGCGGGCATCGTTCGAAGCCGCCGCGATGGCGGGTCTGGCACGCGCGGCGAGATCGTGGACCAGTGCGCCCAGCGCGCTCACGGCTGGCGTTGGCACTGGCTGGCAAGTGGTCTCGCCAGCGTTATCGGCGTTGCGCGGCACAAGGGCGGCATAGGCGCCGATCAGCTCCCGCAGGCGCGCCTCCAGCAACTGCCGCGCCGCGCCGCCGTGTCCGGCGGCGCGGGCGGCCAGTGCCTGCATCAGCCGGAAGCGCACCGGGTCGGCGCGGTCGGCGCCGCTGGCCCGCCAGGCGTCGAGTTGCGCGCGGGCCCCGGCCGCCGCGTCGAGCTCAGCCATGCGCCTTCACCGTGCCGGTGGTCACGCGCGGCACCGGCGAGATTTCCACGCGCCGGTTTTTCGCTCGGCTGGCGGCATCGGCATTCGGCGTCACCGGCTGCTGCGAGCCGAACGCGGCCGAGAATACCGATGAGGGCGGGATGCCCGCATCGATCAGCGTGCGGGTTACGGTCAGGGCGCGCTGCGCCGACAGTTCCCAGTTGTCGGCAAAGCGCCGGTTGCCCTCGCGCACCTGCTGGTCGTCGGTAAAGCCGCTGACCATCAGGATCTCGTCGCGGCTGCGCAGGTAGGCCGACAGCGGCTGGGCCAGGCTCCTGAGCAGATCGCGGCCTTCGGGCTGCAACTCGGCGGAGTTCAGCGCGAACAGCACGCTGCCGCTGATGCCGATGCGCCCGTTCACCAGCGTCACGCGGCCGGCGGCGAGCGGGCCGGCCAGCGCCTTTTCCAGCGTCTCGCGGCGCTGGGCTTCTTCCTGCCGCTGCTTCACCTCGGCTTCCAGCCGGGCCGACAGCTCCATCTGCACGCCGATGACGCCCAGCAGCACCAGCACGAACGCGCCCAGCAGCACCGACATCAGGTCGCCGAAGACCGCCCAGGCCGGCACGGTGGGCTCAACGCCGGCGTCGAATTCCTCTCTCATGCCGCCTCTGCGCCGGACGCCTGCGCGGATGCGCGCAGCTGCAGGTCTTCCAGGATCTGCTTCTGCGACAGCATGCTCAGGTCCACCACCTCGCGCGCCTGCGCCACGTAGTAGGCCAGTTGCTCGTCGCTGCGCGTCATCGACTTGTCGAGCGCGGCCTCGATGCGCTGCAGGTGATCGATCAGCTTGCCGTTCGATTCGCTGAACAGCTGCACCGCCACGCCGAAGGCTTCGCCCAGACTGGCCACCTCGACCGCGCTGCCGGTGACCTGCGCGGCGATGCCGGCAAGCTTGCCGCTCTCGGACTCAACCTTGTCGGTGAAGCGGGTGCCGATGCGCTCGAGCAGGTCGGCAGTGGTGGCAACCAGCGTATCGACCGCGGTGCGTTGTTCGGTCGAGGCGTGGTTCACGGCGTCAAGCAGCGTGCCCAGGGTTTCCATCATGCGGCTGCGTTCTTCCAGCATGGCATGGTCGCGCGCCATGCCCTCGGTCAGCTTCTCGCGCAGCTCCGCGATGACTTCGGCGGCGGCGCGGGGCGCTTCGCTCGCGGCCTGCAGCAGGCGCGAGACTTCAGCGACGGTGCCGGTGGCCTGGGCCTGGGCCTGCGCCGCCATGTCGCGCGCGGTGACGGACAGCATTTCGCAGATCTCTTGCTGGCGCGCGGTGGCGTGCGCGCTGGCCTGTTCCCATTCGCCGCGCAGCGCAGCCGCCATGGTGCCCAGCGTTTCGGTCCACGCGGCCAGGCGTTGCGCGTCCTGCGCCACCATTTCCGCCTGCAGCGCGGTGGCGGCCTTCGGCGCCTCGGCGGCGGCCTGCACCAGGCGGTCGATCTCGGCCAGGGTGGTGCTGGTATGCGCCTGGGTTTCGGTCGAGATGGCGCGCGCGGTCTGTGCCAGCGCCTCGCACACTTCCCGCTGGCGCGCGGCGGCGTGCGTGCTGGACTGCTCCCATTGCTGGCGCAGCGTCGCGGCGATGCCGCCGAGGGTGTCGGTCCAGCCGGCGAAGCGCGCAGCATCGCGCTCGGCCAGTTCTGCCTGCAGCGCGACCGCGGCCTTCGGCGCTTCCGAGGCGGCCTGCACCAGCCGGTCGATTTCGGCGAGGGTGCGGCTGGCATGCGCCTGCGTCTGCGCGGAGATCTCTTGCACGTGCTGCGCCAGCGTCGCGCTGATTTCATCCTGGCGCGCGACCGTGTGCGCGTTCAGCTGCTGCCATTCCTGGCGCAGCGTGGCCGTGATGCTGCCAAGCGTATCGGTCCACGCAGCAAAGCGCGCTTCATCGCGCGACGCCAGTTCTGCCTGCAGCGCGACGGCGGCCTTCGGCGCTTCGGCGGCGGCCTGCACCAGGCGGTCGATCTCGGCCAGCGTGCTGCTGGCATGCGCCTGCGTCTGCGCCGAGACCTCGCGCACGTTCCGCGCCAGCGTGGCGCTGATTTCGTCGTGGCGGCTGACGGTGTGTGCGTTCAGCTGTTCCAGTTGCTGGCGCAGGGTCGCGGTCATGCCGCCGAGCGTGTCGGCCCAGGCCGACAGGCGCTGCGCGTCCTGTGCGGCGAGTTGCGCCTGCAGGCCGGCATGCGAGGCGTCCACGGTGCGCACCAGCGCCGCGGCGTGCTCGCCAAATGTAGCAGCGGCGGCCGACAGCGCTTGCTGGTTGTCGCCGGCCAGTTTTTCGGTGGCCTGCTGCTGCCGCGACAGCGCCTCGCGCCAGGCCTCGGCGGTGCTGGCCGCGACGGCGTCGAAGCGGCTGGCGACATTGTCCAGCAGGCTGGCCGAGCGTTGCTCGAAGGTCTGGCTGAAGCCATCGAGCGAAGTGCGCAGGTCCGCCGCTAGCGCCTCGCTGGTGCGCTGATGGCCGGCAAGCGCCTGGTTCCAGGTGGCGGCGACACCGGCGGTAGCGCTCTCGAACCGGCTCGAAACGCCGTCCAGGTGCTGTTGCACCGCCTGCGTGACGGCGTCGCGCAGGGCCGTGGTCTCACGCGCCAGGCCGGCCATGGTCGCGTCCACCGCGGGCTGGATCGCGGCGCCCGCGGCGCGGGCGCTGTCGGCAATGCTGTCCTTGAGCGATTGCTCCACCGACGCCGCCAGGCGCGTGTAGACGGCTTCGGTCTTGCCGTGGAAGGCGTCCTGGCTGGCCGCCAGCCGCTCGGCCAGGGCCTCGTTCTGTTGCGCCATGGCGCGCATCATGGCCTGCATCTGCTCGGCCAGCGCCGGCATCACGTCGGCCTGGCGCTGCAGCAACCGCAAGGCTTCGTCGCGCTGGTGGCCGCGCGAGAAGCTGCGCAGCGTAGTGGCGATGCGGGCATCGAGCGCCTGCGCGGCCTGGATGCGCTCGCGCCGGCACAGCGCGGACAGCAGCCCCAGCATGGCCGAAGTGGCCACGCCCGCGACCGAGGTGCCGAAGGCAAAGCCCAGCCCCTTGACCGGCGCCGCCAGCGATGCGCGGATCGCCTGCAGGTCGGTCGCGCCTTCGAGCGCGATGCCGGTGCCGCGCAAGGTGGCCACCATGCCGAGGAACGTGCCCAGCATGCCTAGCAGCACCAGCAGACCGACCAGGTAGGGCGTCAGCGCCGGGCCCGGCAGGCCGACGCGCTCGCCTTCGACGCGCAGCCGCACGCTGTCGCGCAGGCTGGGGTGGAGGCGTTCCAGCCAGCCGCCCAGGCTGGCCGGCGCTTCGGCCAGGCCGCCCAGCGCCTGCGCCAGCGTGGCGGTGGCCTGGCGATAGCGCAGCAGTTCCAGCGCGCCGGCCACGTAGAAGCCGCCGATCAGCAGGGTGACGACCAGCGCCAGGAAATTGGTGCCGGCATAGCCCGCGCCAATCCAGCAGACGACCGCCAGGCCCGCCAGGAACGCAACAATATGGGATAGGTATCGGGTCATGATGTCCGGGTTAGCTGTCTTGCAGCGCCGCCAGCAAGCCTTCGACGGGCTGCCAGCGGATCTCGAGTTCGGCGAGCAGCACGCTCTGCATATCCTTGCGGAACACGCCCAGCCATGCGCCGGCGCGGATCGCCGCGGGTTGTTCGGGTGCCTGGGCCTGCGCTTCCAGGGCCTGGGCCTCGGCCTGGCGCAGTCGCTGGAAATGCGCCTCCAGCAGGTTTGGTACCGCGCCCAGCAGGCTCTGCTCGCGCGCGCCGAGCACGCGCTCCATCACCGCGTCGACCATCGCCAGCTTGGCCATGGCCGGCGTACCGGCCGACAGCGCGGCGCGCAGGCGCGCGCGCGCGCCGCCGATGGCGGTTTCCATGGCCTGCTGCAGCGTCTGGTAACGCTGGCGATGGACCGCGTAGTCCACCTGCGCATCGACCGGGTCCGTCAGCGCCGACGGTCGCGCCGGGCCCCGCCGCCGGCTGGCCGGCGCGGTGTCTTCGGCGATGGCGTCGGCCAGCCGCGCGCGCACGCGTGCGCAGTCCTGCGCTTCGGTGCCGCCGCCGGCACTTGCGGTACCTGGCTCGGCCTGCGCGTGGGCCTTCAGCGCCGACGACAGCGCGATCGCATCCGCCCAGCCAAGCCATTGGCTCAGCTGGCTGGAAAGCGAGCTTGCAGGGGCGGGGGCGTCGGCATCAGCCAGGCGGGCCAGCAGGCGGACCAGCGTGGGTCCGCTCAGGCCTGTGCGCCGGGGCACTTGTAACATTCCGCTGGATTCGAAAAATGCAGCAGTTTACACGCCCCGGGCAGTGGCGCGGCCGGCGGGGCTGGTGGATGATGGCGGGACTCCGCTTTCGACCGGTCCCCACCCGTCCCGACCCGATCCATCAGCGCCGGCGGGAAGCCGGTGGCCAGTACCAGCGCGGTGTTTCTGGCGGCGGGCGCGCAGCGGGACGGATTGCGTGGCCGGATGATTTTGTTCAGATCGGCCGAGCAATAAACTTAATTCACTTTTCGCCACCCCTCTGCGACAGTCTGGCCTTTGCAGCCACCTTACTGGAGCGAGGCGCTTATGGATTTCCCCAAGCCAACCATTGGTGTGGCCGTGCTTACCGTTGCCATGCTGGCGGGGCTGTGCGGCCGACGCGCAAGGGCCAGCACTACAACCTGACCTTCCGCCTGTATGGGCCGGACCAGCAGATCCTGTCGGGACAGTGGTTCCCCGCGCCGCTGGTCAGGCGCAACTGAGCCCCCGGCGCCCGTGCGTTTCAGGCAGGGCGCCGCCAATCCTTCCCAACACATGAAACACAGCATGAAAATCAAACTGACCGCCGCCTGCGCAACTGGCATTGCCTTCGCCATGCTTGGCACCGTCCACGCCCAGCCGGCCACAACGCCGCCGGCCGGCGCCGCCGTTCCCGTTACCGTCGACAACTTCATCCGCGCCGAGACCGATATGTACCTGGGCGGGCTGGTCAAGCAGGGCGGCATCGGCAAGCTGCTGCATCGCCGGGAACCTGCGTCGATCGACCAGCAGACCGTGATCCGCCTCAACCGCGATACGCTCTATTCGTCCGGCGTGTTCGACCTCGATGCCGGCCCGGTGACCATCACCATGCCGGATCCGGGCAAGCGCTTCATGGCCCTGCAGGTCATCAACGAAGACCACTATGTGCCCAACGTGTTCTACGGCAAGGGCACCTACACGCTGACCCGCGAGAACGTCGGCACCCGCTACGTGGCCGCGGCGATCCGCACGCTGGTGGATCCGAACAGCGCGGATGACATCCGCCAGGTCCATGTGCTGCAAGATGCGATCAAGGTCAGCCAGCAGGCCACGGGGAAATTCGAGACGCCCGCGTGGGATGCTGCGAGCCAGAAGAAGATCCGCGATGCGCTGCTGGTGTTGTCCTCGACCATGCCGGACTTCAGGCAGGCGTTCGGCACCAGGGAGACGGTCGACCCGGTGCGGCGCCTGATCGGCACGGCGGCGGCATGGGGCGGCAATCCTGACAAGGACGCGGTGTACCTCAACATCACGCCCGCGAAGAACGACGGCAAGACGGTCTATCGCCTCAATGTGAAGGACGTGCCCGTCGATGCGTTCTGGTCGGTCAGCGTCTACAACGCCGCCGGCTACTTCCAGAAGAATCCCGCCAATGCCTACACGGTCAACAACCTGACCGCGAAGAAGAGTAGCGATGGTGCCATCGCCATCCAGTTCGGCGGCTGCGACGGCCAGGTGCCCAACTGCCTGCCGGTGGTCGAGGGATGGAACTACACCGTGCGGCTCTATCGTCCCCGCGCCGAGGTGCTGAGCGGTGCGTGGAATTTCCCCCAGCCGCAGCCGGTCAACTGAGCGGCATCCGGCACCGGCTTCCCGACACAACGGGAAGCCGCGGCCTAATCCCCGGTCACCTCGCAGAACCGCAGCCGGTTACCGAACGGGTCGGCCACCTGCAGCATCCGGCCCCAGCCCACGTCCTCCACACCGGGCCGGGCGTACGGATAGTCCTTGGCGGACAGCTCCCGGTGCAGCGCATCGATATCCACTACCGGCACGAACACGGTCGACCCCGGCGTGGCATCGCCATGGTGCTCGCTCAGATGCAGCGTCAGGCCGCTGCGCCTGACCTGCGCGTACAGGGGCAATCCGTCTTCGAAGCGATGCTCCCAGTCGAGCGTGAAGCCGAGGAAATCCAGGTAGAACTCCATGGCCTTGTCGACCGAGAAGATGCGGAGGATGGGGATGCCGGCGGACAGGTTCATGGTGTTCGGGGCGGAAGTGGGCGCTGGAATCCTGGATGATAGCGCCGCCCCATAAGCATTCGCGGCAATCTTCGTTGGCCTGGCACGATGCCGCGACTATGCTGGCGCTCCGATCTGCATCTGGAGCCTTGCCATGACCCCGCTTCACACTTCCCGCCGCCGCTGGCTTCTGGCCGCAGCGGGCGCGGCCGCTGCCGCTGCGTTGCCTGGCGTCAGCGCGGGGCAGGGGCTGACGGCGCTGCGCATCGGCTACCAGAAGTCTTCCACGCTGATGATCCTGCTGAAATCGCGGCAGACGCTGGAAAAGGCCCTCGCGCCCAGGGGCGTGGCGGTGCAGTGGTATGAGTTCACCTCGGGTCTGCCGCTGCTGGAGGCGCTGAACCTCGGCAACATCGACCTCAGCGCCGACGTGGCCGACGCGGTGCCGCCGTTCGCGCTGGCCGCGGGCGCTTCGCTGACGTATTACGCGACCGAGACGCCGTCGCCGCAGGCGCAGGCGATCGTGGTGCGCGCCGATTCGCCGATCCGCGAGGTGGCCCAGCTCAAGGGCCAGCGCGTGGCGTTCGCCAAGGGCGCGGGCGCGCACTACCTGGTGTTGGAAGCGCTGGCGCGCGCGGGACTGTCGATCCGCGATATCGAGCCGGCTTACCTGAGTCCCGCCGATGCGCGCGCCGCGTTCGAGCGCGGCAGCGTGGCGGCGTGGGTCATCTGGGACCCGTTCCTGGCGGCGGTGCAGCGCCAGTCCAATGCGCGCGTGCTGCGCGATGGCGAAGGGCTGTCGAGCTATCGCCGCTTCTACCTGGCCGCCACGCCGTTCGCGCGCACGCATGCCGAGGTGCTCGAGGTGGTGTTCGACGCGCTGCGCGACGCCGGCGACTGGGTCAAGCGCAACCCCGCCGAGGCCGCGCGCTGGCACGCACCGCTGATCGGCCTGGATGTCGCCACGGTCGAAGCCGCCAACGCGCGCCGCAGTTATGCCGTGCGCACTGTCGACGCAGCGGCGCTGGCCGAGCAGCAGCGCATTGCCGATGCCTTTGCCGCGCAGGGCATCCTGCCGCGCAAGGTGGCGGTGTCGGCCTCGCCGGTCTGGCGCAAGGCGTAAGCGCCGCCCTGCGCCGCGTCCCCTCGGGCCGTCAGATCACGCCCATTGCCGGATCGCTGACCGTATCCTCGCCGGTCTCCATGCGCCCGGCAAAGCGGCGCGCGAACGCCGGGCTGGCTGCGCAGGTCACGACGAAGTCGTACCAGTTGCCGCTGTCGGCGACCGGCCATTCCAGCAGTTCCACCTTGCCCCGCTTGACCCGCTGCGTCCACGGGCCGTCGTCGCGATAGGCCAGCGCCTTGACGGTGAAGGTCACGTCGGCGTCGCTGTCGTTATGCAGCTTGACCTGGATGGTCGGCTTCTTGCAGGGGTTGTAGCAGACCTGGATTTCGGCCGACGTGGTGGCCGCCTCGTTGATGTCGCCGGCGAAGGCGCGGTGATAGCCGTTGGGGCCGAGCACCCACAGGTCGTACTTGCCGCCGTCGGCATTGACGTCCCACGCATCGTCCAGCGCCTTGCCGGCCTCGACCACGTAGCGGCGCGGAATGCGGTCCAGGTGCAGCTTGTCGTAGACATGGAACACCGCGCCGGCCTGCTGCGCGCTGCCGTTGGCGAACAGCAGGCGCACGGTGCGCGCCGCGGCATCGACGCGCGCGCTGGTATGCAGTGCATACGGCAGCTTGCGCGACGGACGCGAGCCGGTGGCCTGCGCCGGCAGCGCCGGCGTGGCGGGCACCAGGATCGCGGGCCGCGTCTGCTGCCAGGCGGTCAGGCTGGTGGCGTCGGCGCGCGTGGTGCGCCCCGCCAGCACCGGCAGCGTCTCGGTGTTGGGCGTGGCGAAGTTGAAGGCGCTGGTCAGGTCGCCGCAAACGGCGCGGCGGTAGGCGCTGATCTGCGGCTCCATCACGCCGAAGCGCGCTTCCAGGAAGCGCAGCACCGAGGTGTGGTCGAACACCTCGGAGTTGACCCAACCGCCGCGGCTCCACGGCGACACCACCCACATCGGCACGCGCGGGCCGGGACCGAATGGCTTGCCGTCCTGGGGCGGCTGCTTGGCCGTGGCGGGCGGGAAGTTGAAGTACTCGTAGGCCATTTGCGCATCGCTCAGCGTCGACTTGCCGGCCAGCGTGCCGTCCGGGTTGCGCGACGGCGCGGTGGGCGGCGGGCTGTGGTCGAAGAAGCCGTCGTTCTCGTCGAAGTTGATCAGCAGCACGGTCTTGCTCCAGACCTCGGGCGATGCCGTCAGCGCATCGAGGATGGACTGCACGTACCAGCCGCCCTTGGCCGGGCTGGACGGGCCGGGGTGCTCGCTGAACTCGGCCGGCGGGATGATCCACGACACTTCCGGCAGCCGGCCGTTGACTACGTCGTCGCGCAGCGACTGCAGGAAGCCGCCGTCGGGCATGGTGTTGCAGAAGCCCTTGGCCAGCGCGCTGTACTGGTCGTCGATATCCGGGTTGTAGGGCGGGTTGACGCCAGTGCCGGCGGTGTTGGACAGCTTGCGCCCCACCGGCATCTTCTCCATCTCGGCGCGCCAGTGCCGGAAGCTCATCATCTGGTTGCAGCCGTAGTTGTCCGGCACGTTCTGGTAGACCTTCCAGCTGACCCCGGCGGCCTGCAGGCGGTCGGCGTAGGTCTTCCAGGTCCAGCCCTCGGTGGACGGGCCCACGTCGGCGCCGGCGTTGAATTCATTGACCATCACCGCGACGTTGTCGCCGGTGGGACCGTTGCTGCCGGTCCAGTAGAACAGGCGGTTGGGGATGGTGCCGGTGTGCATCGCGCAGTGGTACGCGTCACACAGCGTGAAGGCGTCGGCCAGCGCGCGCTGGAACGGGATTTCGGCGTTGTCGTAGTAGCCCATCGACAGCGCCTTCTTGGCCACCGGCCAGCGGTCCATGCGGCCGTGGTCCCAGGCGGCCTGCGCGTCCGGCCACGTGTGCGGCGTGCCGCCCGCGCGCTGCGCATTGCCCTGGGTTTCGTCGAGGTGGTAGGGCGTCAGCGTATTGCCGTTGGCATCGGTCTGGTAGAACGCGGTCTTGCCATTCGGCAGCGGGATGGCAAAGCGGTCGCCGTAGCCGCGCACGCCCCTGAACGTGCCGAAGTAGTTGTCGAACGAGCGGTTTTCCAGCATCACCATCACGACGTGCTTGACGTCCTGGATGGTGCCGGTGGCGTTGTTGGCCTCGATCGCCAGCGCGCGGCGGATGCTGGGCGGAAAGCTGGCCAGCATCGCGGCGGCGGCGCCGGTGCCGAGGCTGGTCTTGAGGAACTGTCGCTTGGACGGATTGAAGGTCATGGGTTGGGTTGGCTTCTGTCGCTGGGTCGGAAAGCGGCCCGAATCAGGGGCGCATCAAGGGGCGTATCAGGGCGCGCAACGCGTGCTGCAGTTGCCAGGCTTGTCGGTGTGGCCGGGCTTGCCGGCAGCGTCCGGCGCGTTGCCGTTGGCGGCGCCGGGCTGCAGCGTGCCGCCTGTCGCGCCAGGCGAGTCGCCACCGCAGGCGGCAAGCATCAGTGCCAGGGTGAGGGTGCCGGCCGCCAGCCATGGCCGGGCGGAATGCGACAGCAAGTTGGGTCTCATTGGTGCAGGGCCTTTTCTTGTGGTTGAGGGAGAGAACGATGGCCGCGCCCATTGCGCCGACAGACGGCTGCACGCATCGGGCTTCCGCGGGGCGGAGGACAAGCGCCGATCCGGCCGGTTGCTGCGGTGAGGGCCGTGGCTTGTCGCGACAGCGGGCGATTGTTGACGGATCAAATGTCAGATGTTTGACAGGTCGCACTTTCGGTAATTTGCCTTTGTAACCAAAAGTGTCAGGAAGCGGGCGTGGCAATTGCAGGCACTGTCGGGTTGCAGCCGTTCATCCGTTCGACCCGATACAGGAGACCGTTATGCCCGACACGTCCGACGCCAAGGCCAAGCCCACGTCAAACACTGCGTCCGCCACCACCGCCCAGGGCACTCCGGCCGGTTATGGCGATGCCCAGCGCGGCACCGGCGGAGAGTTGCACCAGGTTGCCGGCGGCACGCATGTCCCGCTGACCACCAACCAGGGCGCGCCCATCGCGGACAACCAGAACTCGCTCAAGGCCAATCCGCGCGGCCCGACCCTGCTCGAAGATTTCATTCTCCGTGAAAAAATTACACACTTCGACCATGAGCGCATTCCCGAGCGGATCGTCCATGCGCGCGGCACCGCGGCGCACGGCTATTTCGAGCTGACCGAGTCGCTGTCGCAATTCACCACCGCCAGCATCCTGACCGAGGTCGGCGTCAGGACTCCCGTGTTTGCGCGCTTCTCCACCGTGGCCGGCGGCGCCGGTTCGATCGACACGCCGCGCGACGTGCGGGGCTTCGCGGTCAAGTTCTATACCAAGGAAGGCAACTGGGACCTGGTCGGCAACAACATCCCGGTGTTCTTCATCCAGGACGCGATCAAGTTCCCCGACGTGGTCCACGCGGTCAAGATGGAGCCCGACCGCGCCTTCCCGCAGGCGGCCACCGCGCACGATACCTTCTGGGACTTCATTTCGCTGACGCCGGAGTCGATGCACATGGTCATGTGGATCATGTCGGACCGCACCATCCCGCGCTCGCTGCGCATGATCGAAGGCTTCGGCGTGCACAGCTTCCGCCTGCTCGACGAGCAGGGCCGCTCCACCTTCGTCAAGTTCCACTGGCGGCCGAAGCTGGGACTGCAGTCCACCGTGTGGGACGAAGCCGTCAAGATCGCCGGCGCCGATCCGGACTTCCATCGCCGCGACATGTTCAATGCGATCCAGTCCGGCAACTATCCGGAATGGGAACTGGGCGTGCAGCTGTTCACCGAAGACGATGCCGCCAAATTTCCGTTCGATCATCTCGATGCGACCAAGATCATCCCCGAAGAGACCGTGCCGCTGAAGATGATCGGCCGCATGGTGCTGGACCGCTGGCCCGACAACTTTTTTGCCGAGACCGAGCAGGTGGCGTTCTGCCCCGCCAACATCGTGCGCGGCATCGATTTCTCCAACGATCCCCTGCTGCTGGGCCGGCTGTTCTCCTACCTCGACACGCAACTGCTGCGCCTGGGCGGCCCCAACTTCAACCAGATTCCGGTGAACGCGCCCAAGTGCCCGTTCGCCAATCACCAGCGCGACGGCCATATGCAGATGCAGCGGCCCAAGGGACGCGTCGCCTATGAGCCCAACTCGCTGTCGGACGACTCGCCGCGCGAGGCGCCGGACCTTGGCTTCCGCCACGCGCGGGTGTCCGAGCAGGGCGACAAGGGCCGCATCCGCCCCGAGACCTTTGCCGACCACTACAGCCAGGCGCGCCAGTTCTACCGCAGCCAGACCCGCGCCGAACAGGCGCATATCGCCTCGGCGCTGGTGTTCGAGCTGTCGAAGGTCGAGCACGTGCATGTGCGCGAGCGCATGGTGGCCCACCTGCTCAATATCGACCCCGACCTGGGACGGCGCGTGGCCGACGGCCTGGCGCTGGACCAGCTGCCCGAGCCGCTTTCCACTGCCGCGCCGGTGCAGGATCTGCCGCCGTCGCCGGCGCTGCAGATCATCGGCAAGATGAAGGACACGCTGCAGGGGCGCGAAATCGGCATCCTGGTCGCCGACGGCTCCGACGGCGCCACCGTCGAGGCGATCCGCCAGGCGGCCAGCGCCGCCGGTGCCACGGTGAAGATCGTCGCGCCCAAGGTGGGCGGCGCGGTGCTGGCCGATGGGAGCAAGCTGCCGGCAGATGGGCAGCTGGCCGGGACGCCTTCGGTGATGTTCGATGCCGTGGCTGTGGTGCTGTCGGCCGACGGTGCCGCGATGCTGGCGCAGGAAAGCGCGGCGCTGGACTTTGTCTGCTTTGCCTACGCGCATCTGAAGGCGATCGCCGCCGATGCGGGCGGGGAGATGCTGCTCGCCCACGCCAGATTGCAGCCGGACGCCGGCATCGTGCCAGCCGGCGACACCGCGCGTTTTATCGCGGCGGCAAAAACGCGGCAGTGGGGACGCGAGCCGCAGGTGCGGATGCTGGCGTAGGCAAGCCATGCGGCTCCGGGCGGCCTGCTTTCGATGTCCCCCACTCTAGTAGGGAACAGTTCCCCGCATCCCTACCGTTAGCCCCCGCAACAAAGAGCACGGATGCCAGTCCGCCGCCGGGGCCATGCGCCCCGGCGATGCCGCATACCGTGCCGACCGGCAGGAACGGGCGCGCAGTGGCATGCCGCAGTCGGGCATGCAACAGGGTTAGAACCATAACAACGGAAGCGCATACGTCTTCTTGGACGGTAAGGGGAGTGATCATGAGTGTTTTCAGGAGTCTGTCTATCCGCACGCGGCTGCTGGCCGGGTTCGGCACGCTGGCGGGCGTGGTGCTGGTGGTGTCGGTGTATTCGCTGCATGCGCTTGGCGATGCGACGGCGAGTTTCAATGACTACCTGAACGGGTTGAACGCCCGGGCGGAAATGGCGGCGCAGGTGCGCAGCGCGGTCGACCGGCGTGCCATTGCGGCGCGCAACCTGGTGCTGGTGACGGATGCGGCGGAGCTGGAGCGCGAGAAGGCCGACGCCCTGCGCGCGCACGAAGACGTGCAGAGCCGGCTGGCGCGGCTCAGCGAGATGGTGCGCCAGCCTGGCGTCAGCGACGAGGCGCGCAAGCTGGTCGAGGATGTCGCCAGGGTCGAGGCGCAGTATGGTCCGGTCGCCACCGGCATTGTCGGGCTGGCGGTCGAGCGCAAGATCGAGGAAGCCATCGGCCGGATCGACAAGCAATGCCGTCCGTTGCTGGCGGCGCTGATCAAGTCGACCGATGCGTACGCCGAGTTCACCAAGACCCGCCAGAAGGAAATGGAGCGCCGGCTCGAGGCGGACTACGAGCGCCAGCGCAACCTGCTGATCCTGATCTCGCTGGTGTCCGCGTTCATCGCGCTGGCCGGCGGCGTGCTGGTCACGCGTGCCATCACGCGTCCGATCCAGCGAGCCGTGGAGGTGGCCGGCACCGTCGCCGGCGGCGACCTGGGCGCGCGCATCGAAGTGGACCGCCATGACGAAACCGGCCGGCTGCTGGCGGCATTGCGCGACATGAACGAGCGCCTGACCGCCACCGTCACCCGCGTGCGCGCCAGCAGCGGCAATATCGCCATCAGCACCAGCGAGATCGCGCGCGGCAATGCCGACCTGAGCAGCCGCACCGAGGAGCAGGCGGCCTCGCTGGAGCAGACCGCGGCCAGCATGGAGGAACTGACCGAGACCGTGCGCCAGAACACCGAGAACGCGCGCCAGGCCAGCGAACTCGCGCGCAGCGCCGCCGACGTGGCGCAACGCGGCAGCACCACGGTGCAGCGCGTGGTCGGCACGATGCAGGACATCAGCGCCAGCTCGAGCAAGATCGCGGAGATCACCGGCATCATCGAGGGCATTGCCTTCCAGACCAATATCCTGGCGCTGAACGCCGCGGTGGAGGCGGCGCGCGCCGGCGAGCAGGGGCGCGGCTTTGCCGTAGTGGCCAGCGAAGTGCGCGGGCTGGCCCAGCGCTCGTCCAGCGCGGCCAAGGAGATCAAGGAGCTGATCGAGGCATCGGGGCGGCAGGTGCAGGATGGTTCGTCGCTGGCCAGCGAGGCGGGCCAAACCATGGCCGAGGTGACCCAGGCGGTGGCGCGCGTGACCGGCATCGTGGAGGAAATCGCCACGGCGTCGGCCGAGCAGACCCGCGGCATC
This sequence comes from Cupriavidus taiwanensis LMG 19424, assembly GCF_000069785.1. Lineage (NCBI taxonomy): Bacteria > Pseudomonadati > Pseudomonadota > Betaproteobacteria > Burkholderiales > Burkholderiaceae > Cupriavidus > Cupriavidus taiwanensis. Next base: position 386,881 of record NC_010530.1, read on the forward strand.
GAGCAGGTCAACCAGGCCATCGTGCAGATCGACCAGGTCACGCAGCAGAACGCGTCGCTGGTGAGCGAGGCGGCCAATGCCTCGCGCGCGCTGGAAGAGCAGGGCCGCGAACTGAGCGAGGTGGTGGCCTTCTTCCGCCTGCCTGGCGAAGCCGGGGCCGCGGGCGCCGGTACGCTGGCCGCGCCGAGGCGCGCGGCGCACAAGCTCGCCACGGCCTAGCGGCAAGCCCGCGGGCCGCGTGGGTGCAAGGGAGTGCCGGGGCGGGTAAACTGGCCGCTCCCACCTCCCTTGCCACCGCCATGACCGCCCTGCCGATCTCTTTCGACGACGTTGCCGCCGCGCACGAACGCATCCGCGCGGCCGCCCACCGCACCCCGGTGCTGACCTCCGCCACCGCCGACGCGGCCACCGGGGCGCAGCTGTTCTTCAAGTGCGAGAACTTCCAGCGCATCGGCGCCTTCAAGTTCCGCGGCGCGTACAACGCCATTGCCCAGTTCACCCCGCAGCAGAAGGCGGGCGGCGTGCTGGCGTTCTCTTCCGGCAACCACGCGCAGGCGATCGCGCTGTCGGCGCGCCTGCTGGGCGTGCAGGCGGTGATCGTGATGCCGCAGGACGCCCCCGCGATCAAGATCGAGGCCACGCGCGGCTACGGCGCCGAAGTGGTGCTGTACGACCGCTACCAGGACGATCGCGAGGCGCTGGGCCGGCGCATCGCCGGCGAGCGCGGCATGACGCTGATCCCGCCCTACGACCACCCGCACGTGATGGCCGGGCAAGGCACTGCGGCCAAGGAACTGTTCGAGGAAACCTGTCCGCTCGACATGCTGGTGGTATGCCTGGGCGGCGGCGGCCTGCTGTCGGGCTGCGCCGTTGCGGCACAGGCGATGTCGCCAGGCTGCGCCGTGTACGGCGTCGAGCCGGAGGCCGGCAACGACGGCCAGCGCAGCCTGCGCAGCGGCGAGATCGTGCGCATCGAGACCCCGCGCACCATTGCCGACGGCGCGCAGACGCCGTACCTGGGCAACCACACCTTCGCCGTGATCCGCGAGCTGGTGACGGATATCGTCACGGTGTCGGATGCCGAACTGGTCGACACCATGAAGTTCTTCGCCGGGCGCATGAAGATCGTGGCCGAGCCCACTGGCTGCCTGGCCGCGGCCGCGGTGCTGCATGGCAAGCTCGATGTGAAGGGCAAGCGCGTGGGCATTATCGTGTCGGGCGGGAATGTGGATCTGGGGGCGTTTGCGGGGTTTGTCGGCTAAGGCGGCCGGCGCTCAGCTTTTTGCCGTTATGCTCGGGTCAACGGCTTGCTTCACGAAGGCCCTTACCGCGGGCGACATCTCGCGCCGGCGGTAGGCCAGCGCGAGATGGACCGCCAGGCCGAAATCCGCAACCGGTTTGTAGAAGACCCCAGGCTGCGCGAAATTTTGCATCGACTCCGGCACGATCGCGACCCCGTATCCCGCGGAGGCGAGGCTGGCGGCCGAAATGAAATCCTGAACGCGATACTCGAGACGTGGCGTAAAGCCTCCCGCCTTTCCCAGCGCGGTCAATGCGAAGCCGAACCCTTCCTCGTCGGCAAACTGCGGGATGATGAACGGCTGGTCGGCAAGCTCGCGGGCCGCAACCGGTCCGCGCCTGGCGAGCGCGTGGTGGCTTGCCATCGCAGTCAGCAAGCGTTCGGTTTGCACAATCTTCGTCACGATTCCTGCCGGACATAGTCGCCGTGGCCTGACGATACCCACATCGATCCGGCCATCGTTGAGCGCGTCGAGCTGGCGTGGCGTCTCCATGGGTACGACTTCGACGCGGACCAGCTCATGGTGCTTGCGGAAGTCACCCAACATCCTTGACAACAGTCCGGTGCTGACGCCAGAAGCGACGTAGCCAATGCGGATAACCCCGGCAAGCCCTCTGGCAGCCAGCCGGCCGACCTGGTCGGCGCGCGCTATGTGGCGCAATGCCGCTTCCGCTTCCGCGTAGAACAGCCGCCCGGCATCGGTCAACGTGACCGGCTTGCGCTTGTTGCGGTTCAGCAGCGTGACGCCCAGGTCTTTCTCCAGCCGTTGGATCTGGGTGCTCAGACCTGACTGCGCAATCCCCAGGCGATCCGCCGCCTTCGCAAAGTGAAGTTCCTCTGCCACCGCAAGGAAGCACTGCAACTGACGGACATCGAGCATCGTTTAATCAAAAAAACAGAATAAAGATTACTCAATGCTAGCTGGATCGTATCAAAGATTCCAGATGAAATGACGCCATCGACTAGCAAAGAGGCATGACTGGAGACCGCAAATGAATGAGCTTTGGCACCCGCAACTGGGCGAGTCCGAATCGAGGTGGCAACAACAGGCGCAAGCCCTGGCCGCGCAAGCGTTTGCGCCGCTGGCCGAGGAAATCGACCGGGACCAACGCTATCCGGTCGAGCATCTGCCCAGGCTGCTCGAGGCGAAGATCTCCGGCATGTTCGTGCCAAAGGAGTACGGCGGCGAGGGTGCGTCACTGACGGCGGTGGTCGCCGTGGTCGAAGCCGTGGCACAGGGTTGCGCATCGACGTCGGCAATCCTGGCGGCGCTGGCACTGGGCGCGTTTCCGATTCTGCTGGCCGGCAGTGAAGCGCAGAAGCAGGCCCTGCTCGGCGGGCTGGCCGGGCGCGGTGAGGCGGTGAACTTTGCCCTGAGCGAACGCGAAGCGGGTTCCGACCCGTCGGCCATCCAGGCGACGGCGGTGCGCGAGGGCGATGGCTGGCGTATTCGTGGCGAGAAGTGCTGGCTGGGCAACGGTGGCCACTCGAAGCACTTCATTGTCTTTGCCCGCACCGGCGACGTGGCAGCGCGCAAGGCGATTTCGGCATTCGTGGTGCCGCGGGATACCGAGGGTCTTGTCGTCGACTTCTATGAAGACAAGATGGGCATCCGTGGCACGACAACGACCAACCTCAGGCTCGACGTCTGGGTGCCGGCAGACAGCATCGTTGGCCCCGAAGGCGATGGCCTGAAACTGGCCCTGGCGACCCTTACCGTCGGGCGGGTGGTGGTGGCGGCCCAGGCCAACGGCATCGCCTTGTGTGCGTACGACGCGGCGCGGCGCTACGCGGTAACCCGCAAGACCTTTGGCCACACCCTGATCGACCACCAAGGCGTCGGCTTCAAGCTGGCCGATGCGGCCATGCACCTGTCGGCGGCGCGCATGTTCACGTATGAAGCGGCTCGCGGCTATGACGAGGGCAAGGACATCGGAACGCTCGGCGCCATGGCCAAGCTCTACGCCAGCGAAGCGTCCCACGATGTCGTGGACGACGCGGTGCAGATCCTTGGCGGGCGAGGCTATGTGAAACCGAATGTCGTGGAGCGATGCTATCGCGACCAGCGCATTGTCGAGATCTACGAAGGTACGTCTGAAATCCAGCGCATCGTTCTTGCACGCGCAGTCAGGAAGGGCGCGCTCGCCGATATCGAGGCCGCGCAATGACGCATACGAAGCCATCGGATGCCGGCATGCCGAACCCGGAACCCTACCAGCCGCAGGCGGGCTGGCGCGCCGTCGCCGGGCTCTATCACGCCTTCTTCACCGGTATCGTGCTGTCGACCGTGACCCGCAAGGGAACGCCGGCGGCGGCGGAGCTGGTCTACGAGATCTTCTGCCGCCAGCGCCGCGAGCGTTTTCTCGCCGGACTGCGCAAGCTGGGCATCGACGGACTGCCGCCAGCCGTGGCGGCGGCCCAGTATCACTATCTCTCCAACCATATCGGCGGCGTCGCCGTGCAGTACATGCATGAGAGCGACCGGAAGGCGTGGATCCGCTACAACGCCCCGCGCTGGATCTGGTCCGGCACGGCGCTTTGCGGCATTCCTTCCGAAGTCTCGCGCGCGATGCTGGCGGGCTGGCATGCCCAGAATGGCGTGACCCTCGGCAATCCGCGTCTGGGCTTTGTCTGCACCAAGCAGGCAGCAGACGGCCAATCCGGCCTGGAAGGCTACTACTACGAGTACGACCATGACCTCGAGCCGCATGAGCGGCTGCGCTTTGCTCGCAATGAAGAGGCGCCGGACTTCGATGCTGCCGCGGCTCCGACACTACCCACCGATACCTGGCCGCAAGCACGGCTCGACAAGGCTAAGCGCAACTACGCGATGGAATACGTGCGCACCGCGCTTCCTGTTGCCGCAAACCTCTGGGGTCCGCATGAAGCGGAGCGGCTGCTGCGCCTCACCGCAAGGTTGATCGGGATGCAGTTCTATCACGAGACCGCTGCTCAGCTCGGCACACCTGTCGACAAATCTGCCGACAGCTTCGCCAGGTTCATGGAGACACTGGCTCGAGCCCAGGATGATGCGTGCGAAATCGGCGGTTTCGGCAGCCAGGTCTACCAACGCGGCTGGACGCTGATGGATTCGGTGTCCGACGCGCATCCCTGCGTGGCCGACGCATGGTGCGGCCTGTTCGAAGGAGCGCTGGCAGCGCACAACCATCGACTGACCCTGAGAACCAGCTGGCACAAGGGCAAGCAAGGCTATGCCTTTGAGTGGGCGATCGAAGGAGACTGAGATGGCCGATACAGGCAAAGCTGAACTTGCCCACGGGGCGCTCTCGGGGTTACGCGTGGTCGATGCATCGCGCGTGCTGGCGGGCCCGTTCTGCGGGCAGATTCTTGGCGACCACGGCGCTGACGTGATCAAGATCGAGGCGCCAGAGGGCGATGAGTGCCGCGGCTTCGGTCCGCCTTTCGTGGACGGCGCATCCGCGTACTTCCGCGCTGTCAACCGCAACAAGCGCAGCATGATCCTCGACATGAATGGCGAAGCCGATAGGGAGACCTTCTGGCAGCTGCTGGAGACTGCAGACGTCCTGATCGAGAACTTCAAGGCGAGCACGCTGAGGACATGGGGCATCGACAGTCCGTCCCGCATGACTGAGCGTTTCCCACGGCTCATACACTGCCGGATCACTGGATTTGGCGATGACGGTCCACTGGGTCAGCTGCCTGGCTACGATGCGGCAGTGCAAGCCATGGCCGGCCTGATCAGCATCAACGGCGAGCCGGAAGGCAATCCCGTTCGCCTCGGCGTGCCGGTGGTGGATCTGACCACGGGCATGAATGCCGCAATGGCTGTGCTGCTGGCATTGAATGCGCGCCACCAGACCGGTCGCGGCCAACTGGCCGATGTGAGCCTGTATGACTCCGCGGTGTCGGTCGCCCATCCGTTTCTGACGAATTTCCTCGCCTCCGGGGTGACGCCGAAGCCGACGGGAAACAGTCACCCCAATATCGTTCCGTACGACATCTTCCAGACCGCGACTTGCCCGCTGTTCGTCGCGGTGGCCAATGACCGCCTGTTCGGAAAGCTGTGCCAGGCATTGGGTGCCGGCCACCTGCCGGATGACGAGCGCTTTGCCACTAATCGCCAGCGAGTGGCCCATCGCGACGCGCTGACCGCCGAGTTGTCCAGAGCCTTTGCCGCAGTGGACGGTGAATCGTTCGGCAAGGCGCTGCTGGCGCAGAACGTCCCCGCGGCTCCCATCCTGAGCATCGCCGATGTTGCCGCGGCCCCCCACACCTTGCACCGGCAGATGGTGGTCCGGCAAGGCGACTACATCGGTCCCGGCGTTCCGGTCAAGCTGAGTGTGACGCCGGCGTCGATCCGGAGCGGTCCGCCCGCACTGGGTAGCTTGAAGGAAGTAGCCGGTGCGGCGACCGCCGTCTGGAAGAAGTGAGTCGTCGATAAGCAGAGAACAATGACAGGAGACAGAAATGAAGCCCATCGTTCAGGCCGTCTTTTTCAGTACCGCGGTGTTGGCCAATGCAGCGGCCTTCGCGGCGGACACATATCCGGGCAACAAGCCCATCAAGATTGTTGCGGCGTTCTCGGCCGGCAGCGCCACCGACACCAGCGCGCGCATTCTTGCGGAAGAGCTCCGCAAGGACCTGGGGACAACTGTAGTTGTTGAGAACCGCCCCGGTGCCCAGGGCGTCATCGGGACCGAATACGCGGTCAAGTCACCAAAGGACGGCTACACGCTGACCATCTCCAGCAGCTCCATCAATTCGATCAATCCCGGGCTGATCAAGGACCTTCCGTACGACGCGACGCGAGACTTCACCCACATTGCGCGCCTCACCACGATGCCGGCGTTGCTGCTGGTTCGTAACGACAGCGATATCAAGACCGTGGCGCAGCTTGTGGAACGCGGCAAGAGCGGCAAGCTGAACTTTGGCTATGGCTCGCCGGGTGGCCAGGTGGCGGCGGAAGCGTTCAACCGGATTGCCGGTATCCAGGCCGTTGGTGTCTCCTACAAGAGCCAGCCTCCGGCGCTGACTGACCTGGCTGGCGGACAGATCGACTATGTCGTCGGCGACCTGTCGGTCGCAACGGCGCTGATGAGGGGAGGAAAGATCCGCGCGCTTGCTGTCAGCACGGAACATCGCCTGCCCGAGTGGAAGAACGTCCCCACATTTGCGGAATCGGGCTTCAAGTCCTACGACCTCGTCTTCTGGGTCGGTCTTGCCGGGCCGGCAGGGATGTCACAGGAAGTCGTGCAGCGCCTGAATGCGTCGGTCAACAAGGCACTGGCCCGGCCTGAGGTGCGCGAGCGCTTCATGGGCATGGGCATGGAGGTCGCGCCCAACGGGGTCGAAGCCCAGCAGCAATTTGTGCGCGCGCAGCTGCAAAGCTGGGCGGCCCGGATGAAGGAGGCGAATATCAAGCCGGAGTGAAGATGTGCAAGGAAGGGCACTGCGCCTTGGGCCGATGGGGTCGTGGCAACTTGACCGTGCTCGGGGGAATCCTTGCCCGACCCGGCCCTCTAAGCTCCAGACATCATGACTGGAGCCTGGACGAACATGGCAGGCAAGACCCAATACGACGTACTGGACACCGGCGCCGGCAAGCCGGTCAAGCTGTGGACGCGCGGCGTGCCGGTGGAGGGTGCCGCGCGCGAGCAACTGCTGAATACGGCGCGGATGCCGTTTATCTTCCGCCATCTCGCGGTGATGCCGGACGTACATCTGGGCAAGGGGTCGACCATCGGCTCGGTGATCCCGACCGTCGGCGCCGTCATTCCCGCGGCGGTAGGCGTCGATATCGGCTGCGGCATGATGGCGGTGAAGACCTCGCTAACCGCCTCGGACCTGCCCGACCACCTGGGCCAGCTGCGCAGCGCGATCGAGCATGCCGTGCCGCATGGCCGCAGTGCGCAGGGCGGGCGGCGCGACCAAGGTGCCTGGGGCAATGCGCCAGCGCACGTCGATGCCGCGTGGGCCGAAATGGCGCCGGGTTTTCGCCGCATCACCGACAAATACCCGCACCTGGCGCGCACCAACCATCGCAATCACCTGGGCACGCTCGGCACCGGCAATCACTTTATCGAGGTGTGCCTGGACGAGGCTCAGTCGGTCTGGTTCATGCTTCACAGCGGCTCGCGGGGCGTCGGCAATGCCATCGGCACGACCTTCATCACGCTGGCGCAGCAGGACATGCGCCAGCACCTGGCCAACCTGCCTGACCGCGACCTGGCTTACCTGGTGGAAGGCTCCACGCACTACGAGGACTACATCTTCGCCGTGTCATGGGCGCAGGCCTACGCGCGCCGCAACCGCGAGCTGATGATGGAGGCGGTGCTGGCCGCGGCGCAGCGGGTGCTGCGCAAGCCGTTCCAGGCGCAACTGGAAGCGGTGAACTGCCACCACAACTACGTGCAGAAGGAACACCACTTCGGCGCCGACGTGCTGGTCACGCGCAAGGGCGCGGTCAGCGCGCGCGCCGGCGAACTGGGCATCATCCCGGGCTCGATGGGAGCGCGCTCATTCATCGTGCGCGGCAAGGGCAACCCGGAGTCGTTCTGCTCCTGCAGCCACGGCGCGGGCCGCACCATGAGCCGCAGCGAGGCCAAGCGCCGCTTCACCGTGGCCGACCAGAAGCAGGCCACCGAAGGGGTGGAGTGCCGCAAGGACGCCGCCGTGATCGACGAGATCCCGATGGCGTACAAGGACATCGACGCGGTGATGGCAGCGCAGGCTGACCTGGTGGAGGTCGTGCATACGCTGCGGCAGGTGGTGTGCGTGAAGGGATAGGGCCGAGATGATCGGTGGCCCGGATGATCAATCGACGACCAGGCTCATTTTTGCGGTGAATTTCTGCCATCGATCGATGTCGGAGTTCACCAGCTTCTGGAATTCAGCGGGTGTGCTGGTCGTCGTGGCAAAGCCGAGTTGCGTCAGCGATGCCTTGATCTCGGGCTTGGCGATGGCCCTGGCGATCTCGGCGTTCAGCTTCTGTACGATCTCGGGAGGCGTATTGGCCGGGGCGAGGATGCCGAACCACTGGTCGACATCATAGCCGGCCACGCCCAGCTCGCTGACCGTGGGGACGTCGGGCAGAAACGGCGAGCGGGTCTTCGACGTGACGGCGAGCGCGCGCAGCTTGTTGCTCTTCAGGTAGGGAATGGTGTTGGTCAGCGTATTGACGCTGACGTCGGCCTGGTTGCCCAGTACGTCAGCGATGGCGGGGGCGCAGCCCTTGTACGGCACGTGGAGCATGTCGATCTTCGCCGAAAGTTTCAGCAACTCGCCGGCCAGGTGCTGCGGTGTACCGTTGCCGCATGACGCGTAGCTGGGCGGCGTGCCGCTCTTGCCGGCCGTGAGCAGGTCGTTGAACGTGCGCAGCTTCGAGGGCGCGGGCACGGCGATCACCGAGGGCACCGAAGCAAAGGTGATGACCGCGCTGAAATCCGACTTCGGATTGAACTGCAGCTTCTTGAAGACGCTCGGGTTGATGGCGAAGCTGCTGTTGACGATCAGCAGGGTGTAGCCGTCACCCGGGCTTTTGGCGACGAACTCCGCACCGACATTGCCGCTGGCGCCAGGGCGGTTATCGACCACCACCGGCTGCCCGAGCGATTTGCTGAGGTCGGTTCCGATCAGGCGCGCCAGCGAATCGGTCCCTCCTCCGGCCGGGAACGTCACCACCATGCGGATGGGCTTCTGCGGGAAGGTACTCGCCAGGTTCGCCTCGGCGCGCCCCGGCACGGTTGCCAGGCTGCTTGCGACAAGGAGCAAGGATGCCAGACTGCGGACGACGGTTAGGGGTCTCATTGATATGCCTCGTCGGTTAGGGTGAAGGGTGGGGGGAAGCCGGTCAATCGGGGTCTATACGCACCGCCTCGCTGCACTCGCCGCCCGCGCGTGCCAGTGCCGCGGCCGCGGCAAGTGCCGCATCGCTCCCAGCATGGATTCGGTAGAGGGGTTGCCCTGACTCCACCTTTGCCCCGATCGTGCACAGCAGATCGACGCCCGCACCGAGCTCGCGCGGCGCCCCGGCGGCGCGCGCGACCCCGGAGATGCGCAGTCCATCGATGGCGGCCACGCGGCCTTGCATGGTCGCGCTCACCACGCAGGTATGCGCACCGGGCGCCACGGGCTCGGGTCGCGCGCCTTGCGTGGCGGCAATACGGTCGAATGCGGCCTTGGCCTTGCCTTCGCTGAGCAGAGCGGTGGCAATGCGCAGGCCCTCAGCAGGCGAGCCCACGCGCGCATCGAAGGCGATGATTTCGCCGGCGAAGCGCAAGGCCTTCTCTCGCAGGTCCGCGGGGGCACAGGGATCGTTGGCGAGGACCTGGCGGACATCGCGCACTTCCAGGGCGGGCCCGATGCCGCGGCCGATTGGCCGGCTGCCGTCGGTCACCAGCGCACGTACATGCAGGCCGAGTCCCTTGCCGACGTGCTCGAACATCGCGCCCAGCGCCTCGGCGTCGGCGCGCGTGGCCAGCTTGGTCTGCGGCCCATAGGGAAGGTCGACGATGACGTGGGTAGCCCCGGCGGTGTATTTCTTGGAAAGGATCGACGCCACGGCCCAGCGCCGCGAATCCAGCCGCAGCGGACGCGTGATGGCGTTCATCACGTCGTCGACCACGGAATGGTTGAGGCGGCCGTTCCATGCGATGCATGCGCGCGCCTGGGCCACGCAGCGGCGCACGTCGTCGTGCGCCAGGTCGACGCGCGCGACGGTTTCCATGGCGTCGGCCGTGCCGGCAGCGGAAGTAATCGCGCGCGATGAAGTCTTGGGCATGGCCAGGCCATACGCCGCGACGATCGGCACCACGATCAGCGTGATGCGGCTGCCGGGCACGCCGCCGATGGAGTGCTTGTCGACCACGATCGGCTCGTCCCATTTGATGCGGGGCGTGAACACCGTACGTGCACGTGCCAGTGCCACCACCTCCTGGTCGTCCAGCGAGCGGGTTGCGGCGACCAGGAATTCGGTCAGCTCGGCCTCGGTGTAGCGGCCTGCCATGGCGTCCTGCAGCACCGCGACGTAGGCGGCTTGGTCGAGCGGCTCGCCGCGCAGCTTGGCCATCAGGTTGGTGCGGCTGGCCGGCGCTCCGTCACTGGCTACGCGCGTGCCGTGCCGCAGCGCCTCGACGAAGCGGGCCCTGCCTACCTCCAGCGTGCTGTCGTTCAACACCGTCAGGCACCGGACTTCCGGAGGCAGCGCCGCGCCGGTCCGCGCCACGCGGCGGGCAATCTGCTCGCCAGATTCGCGCCCGCGCGCGGCAATGCGGCGGGCTAGCACGTCCTGCGGCGCCGTCACCAACACCACCACGAAGCGCGGCAGGCGTTGCGCTAGTTCCGCGATGACGGCACGCGAGCCGTTGGCGACGACGTGGCGCCCGCGCTCGAGCTCCGACATCAGCGAGCAGGGCAAGCCATAGCGCAGGTCGTGCGCATCCCAGGTCACCAGAAATTCGCCGCTGCGCTGGCGCCGTGCGAACTCGGCTTCCGACACGGCTTCATGCGCCTCTCCGACCGCACCCTCGGGCCGCGTGATGACGCGCCGGGCGAATACATAGTTGTCATCGAGCGCCGCCCGCGCCCCGTCCATCAGCGCATCCTTGCCCGCGCCGCTGGGGCCCACCACAAAGAAGAACGTGCCGCTCGCGTTCATGAATAATACCTTAGATGTCGAAGTTGTTTGGCTATGCTAGCACCGGTCCCGCGACTGTCAAGAGAAGTTCGATGTCTAATCTTATGCAAGCAACGGACCAGCGCCCGCAACTCCAGCGGCTACGGGGGATGTAAGCGTTCATAGGGGAAAACACGGGGTCGCGGCATGCGCGTTCGCGGTGCCTGCTTGCTTCGGTCCTGCGCATCGCGCACTAATGGAGTGAACGCTACATTGGAGAGCGGGTAACGCGGTCCGACGCCGCGGTGCCCACGGTGAAGGCGCTATCATGTGCGCTGTTGCGGGCACCGTGGATCCGGTGCCGCATGGATGCGTTTCACTTTCCGCTTACCACTATGGCCACAAGAAAGCCGGATGCCCCGGTCACGATCACGCCACCGGAAGAAGCCGATGAAGAGCGGCTTGCCCACCTGGTGAAGGACGCAGCGCGCGCCTATATCCGTGCGCTGCAACTGCGTTTGGCGGAACATTCAGTGTCGTATGGCCACTGGACCATCCTGCGCATCCTGTGGCGCCATGACGGCCTGTCGCAGCGCGAACTGAGCGAGCGTGCCGGCGTGACCGAACCCACCACCTTTGCGGCGGTCAAGGCGCTGGAGGCACTTGGCTACGTCGAACGCACGCACCTGCCCGGCAACAAGAAGAAGGTGCATGTGTTTCTCAGCAAGACCGGGCGCGCGCTGCGCCGCAAGCTCGAGCCGCTGGCAACCGAGGTCAATGCGCTGAGTGTCGAGGGAGTGAGCGAACAGGACGTGGCGACCACGCGCCGGGTCCTGATCACCATCGCCAAGCGCCTGGTCGCCGACGAGATCGCCTCGGCGGAAAACGGGCGGCGCGTGCCGTCGACACAGGAAGTCGGGCGGCTGCTGTCGGACCTGTAGCCCCGAGGCGGCCACCGCCAATGAAAAGCCCCCCGACGGCGCGGCCGGCGAGGGTGAATGCCTCGGGTAGAAGGCGTGAAACTGGTGTGCGGGCCCCCGCCGCGGGCGGGGGGAGGGCCGAATTCAGGGGGTCAGGCTTCGTCCAGCCCGATATCCACGGCCGGTGCGGACTGCGTGATCCGGCTGGTCGAGATGTAGTCGACGCCGGTTTCCGCCACCGCCCGGATGGTCTCCAGCCGGATACCGCCCGAGGCTTCGACCTTGGTGCGGCCATTGACGATCTGCACTGCCTCCTTCATGTCGGGCACCGACATGTTGTCCAGCATGATCACGTCGACGCCGGCGTCCAGTGCCTCGCGCACCTGCTCCAGCCGGTCGCACTCCACTTCGAGCTTGGTCAGCACCGGCAGCTTTCGGCGCACGCGTTCCACCGCGGCGGCGATGCTGCCGCAAACGGCGATGTGGTTGTCCTTGATCATCACGCCGTTGTCCAGGCTCAGCCGGTGGTTCAGGCCGCCGCCGCAGGTGACCGCGTGCTTCTCCAGCGCGCGCAGGCCGGGGGTAGTCTTGCGGCTGTCGATCAGGCGTGCCCTGGTATGCGCAATGGCCTGCGCATAGGTGGCGGTCTGGTTGGCGATGCCGCACAGGCGCTGCATGATGTTCAGTGCGGTACGCTCGGCAGTCAGCACGCTGCGCGCATTGCCGCTCACGTTGAGCAGCACCGCGCCTTTGCCGACCTTGTCGCCGTCGGCCACGCGCACGTCGATGGACAGCGTGGGATCGTAGCGAGCGAAGATGCGTGCCGCCACGTCGATACCGGCGACGATCATCGGCTCGCGGGCGTTCATGCAGAAGGTGCCGGTCTCGCCCGGTTCGATCATGGTCTGGACGGTCAGGTCGCAGAGTCCGATGTCTTCGGTCAGCCAGAGGTCGATCAGCTTGTCGGTGGCATAGAGGTCGTACATGTGAGGGCTCCTGAACGGTGGGTGTCGTACCTCAATAAACTTAGAGATCGAAGTACATGGCGTAATACTAACGCCTGGCCAAGCCCTGTCAAGGAATATTCGACGTCTAAGTTTATGCGCGCCTAAAGCGGCACGCACGCGCTAGCGCCCGAACTGCCCCAGCACCGTCCCCACCGCCTCCAGCCCCGCCTCGATCATGTGCTGCATGTAGCTGCCCATCTGCGGCATCACCAGCATCAGCACCAGCAAGCCCCCCGACAGCGTCACCGGAAAGCCCACCGCAAAGATCGACAGTTGCGGCGAGGCGCGGTTGAGGATGCCCATCGCCAGGTTCAGGATCAGCAATGCGGCGATCATCGGCAGCGCCAGCAGCAGTCCCGAGGCGAACACCATGCCGCCGGCCCGCGCCACGGCCATGGCGCCGCCCGCGGACAGCGGGGTGCCGCCGGGGTTGCCACCGATTGGCAGGCTGTTGAAGCTGTCGACCAGTGCGCCCAGCATCAGCAGGTGGCCGTCCAGCGCCAGGAACAGCAGCACCGCGATCAGGTTCAGGAAGCGCGACAGCACCATGGTCTGGCCGCCGGCGGCGCGGTCGAAGAAGGACGCGAACGACAGGCCCATCTGCAGCCCGATGATCTCGCCGGCCTGCTGCACGGTGGCAAACACCAGGCGCATGACGAAGCCGGTGGCGAGGCCGATGCCGACTTCATTGAGGATGATCATCAGCCCGCCGAAGGAGTACACCGGCACAACCGGCACCTGGGCGATGGTGGGCGAGACCACCATGGCGATCAGCGCCGACAGCGCGATCTTGGCGCGGCGCGGGATGGTCGATTCACCGAACAGCGGTGCGGTGCCGATCAGTGCGAGGATGCGGAAGAACGGCCACAGGAAAGCCGCGAGCCAGCCGTAGAGCTGGGCTGAGGTGAACTCGATCACGGCTGCGGGTCAGCGGGCAGGCAGGGGGGAGGGACGGCAACGGCGGCGGACAGCGGCGGCTGGCGGTGTGGGCGGCGGCCGCCGTCAGTGCGCCAGCGCGGGGATGCTCTGGAACACCTCGCGCATGTAGTCGACCATCGCATTGATCATCCACGGGCCGGCCAGCACCATGGTGGCGAACAGCGCGATCAGCTTGGGGATGAAGCTCAGCGTCATCTCGTTGATCTGGGTCGCGGCCTGGAACAGGCTGACCACCAGGCCGGCGGCCAGCGCCACCAGCAGCAGCGGGGCGGCCAGCAGCAGGGTCATCTTCATCGCCTGGGTGGCGATGGTCATCACGGTCTCTGGGGTCATGGCTCGGAATCTGCGAGGGTGCGGGCGCCGGTGGCGCGCCTCAGTTCATGAAGCTCTGCGCCAGCGAACCCAGCAGCAGCTGCCAGCCGTCGACCAGCACGAACAGCATCAGCTTGAACGGCAGCGAGATGGTGGCCGGCGGCACCATCATCATGCCCATCGCCATCAGCACGCTGGCCACGACCAGGTCGATGATCAGGAACGGGATGAAGATGGTGAAGCCGATCTGGAACGCGGTCTTCAGCTCGCTGGTGACGAAGGCGGGCACCAGGATGCTGAGCGGCACTTCCTCCGGTCCCTGCATCTCCGGGGCCTTGGCCATCTGCGCGAACATGGCCAGGTCCTTCTCGCGGGTCTGGCGCAGCATGAAGGCCTTGAGCGGCTCGGCGGCCTTGGCCGCGGCGGCTTCGAGGCTGAGCTTGTTTTCGGACAGCGGCTTGTAGGCGTCGTTGTAGACGCGGTCGAACACCGGCGCCATCACGAAGAAGGTCAGGAACAGCGACAGGCCCACCAGCACCTGGTTGGGCGGCGAGGTGGCCGTGCCTAGCGCGTTGCGCAGCAGCCCCAGCACGATGATGACGCGGGTGAAGCCGGTCATCATCAGCATCGCCGCGGGCAGGAACGACAGCGAGGTCAGCAACACCAGCGTCTGCACCGGCAACGACCAGATCTGGCCGCCGCCGGGGGCGGGCTTGCTGATGACGCCGGGCAGCGCCTGGGCCCAGGCCGGCGCGGGCGCCAGCGCGGCAATGGCCAGCGTCAGCGCCAGCAGGGACAGCAGCGGCGAGGACAACAACGGAGCCGGGCGCGCGGCGCCGGCAGGGCGCGGCAGCGGTCGCCACAGCGTGGCACGCGGGAAAGTCATGATTTGAAGTGGGACTGCATCGAGCGCAGCAGCTTTTCAGCAAAGGTGCCGCCGGTGGGCGGTTGCGACGGTCCGGCGGCAAGGTGCGCGCCGGTCTGGCTGGCGGACGGCGTACCAGCCGCCATGGTGTGCAGCGGCCGGATCTCGCCGGGGCTGACGCCCAGCACCAGCCAGGTATCGCCGACCTCGACCAGCACCAGCCGCTGGCGCGCGCCCAGCATGGTGCTGCCGACCACCTTCATCGCGCCGCCGGTGGCGTGGCGCACCAGGCCGGCACGCCGTGCCATCCAGGCCAGGCCCAGGATCAGCGCGATGATGGCGAACAGCCCCAGCCCGGCCTGCGCCAGGCTGGCCGCGCCGCCGATGGCGGGCGCTTGCGAGCCGTCGGCCGCCATTGCGGCGCCGGGAAGCGCGGCAAGCGCAGCCAGCCGGGCGCGGGTTGCGGCTGTCATTTGTTCAGCTTCCGGATGCGTTCGGACGGCGTGATGATGTCGGTCAGGCGGATGCCGAACTTGTCGTTGACCACCACCACTTCGCCCTGGGCGATCAGGTAGCCGTTGACCAGCACGTCCATCGGCTCGCCGGCCAGGCCGTCGAGTTCCACCACCGAGCCCTGCGCCAGCTGCAGCAGGTTCTTGATCGGCACCTTGGTGCGGCCCAGCTCCACCGTCAGTTGCACCGGGATATCGAGGATCATCTCGATATCGTTGCGGAAGCCGCTCGGCGCTTCCTTGGCCAGCGGCGGAAAGACCGTGGCCGCGGCCGGCGTGGCGGTGGCCGCCGCAGGCGCGGCAGCGGCGGGGATCTCGGCGGAAGTGGCGCTGGTCTGCTCGGCCAGCGCGCTGGCCCAGTCGTCCATCGGGTCGACCGGCTTGTCCTCGATGCCGTCAGTCATAATCGGTGTCCTCGGTATCCAGGTGGGAATCGCCGTCCTGGTGATTGATCATTCGTTCTACCCGCAGCGCGTACTGGCCGTTCATGGTGCCGAAGCCGCATTGCATCACGGGCACGCCGTCCACCTTGCCGAACACCTTCTCGGGCAGCTCGATCGGCAGCACGTCGCCGGCGCGCATCGCCAGCACTTCGGCCACCGTGCTCTGCAGGTGCGCGAATTCGGCAACCAGCTCGACCTCGGCCGCACGCAGTTGCGTGGACAGTTGCGTGACCCAGCCCTTGTCGACCTCTTTCTCGTCCTGCAGCGGATTCATCAGCAGGTCCTTGAGGGGCTCGATCATCGCGTACGGCAGGCATACGTGCAGCTGGCCGCCGACGGCGCCCAGCTCGATGTGGAAGGCGGTGGTGACCACGGCCTCGTTGTGCGTGGCGACATTGGCAAACTTGGGGTGCATCTCCGAGCGGATGTACTCGGTCTCGATCGGATGCACGGTGCGCCAGGCATTGCCGTAGCTGGTCAGCGTCAGCTCCAGCATGCGCTGGATGATGCGTTGCTCGGTCTGGGTAAAGTCGCGGCCTTCCACGCGGGTGTGGAAGCGGCCGTCGCCGCCGAACAGGTTGTCGACCACCAGGAAGACCAGGTTGGGGTCGTAGACGAACAGCGCGGTGCCGCGCAGCGGCTTCAGGTGGACCAGGTTGAGGTTGGTCGGCATCGGCAGGTTGCGCGCGAAGTCGCCGAATTTCTCGATCCTGACGCTGCCCACGGAGATGTCCGCGCCGCGGCGGATGAAGTTGAACAGCGCCGTGCGCAGCGAGCGCGCAAAGCGCTCGTTGATGATTTCCAGCGTATGCAGGCGGCCGCGGATGATGCGTTCCTGCGTCGCGAGGTTGTAGGGGCGTACCCCGCCCTCGTCGGGCGCAGTCTCGCTGGCCTTGGGCGTATCGGCCTCGCCGGATACGCCCTTGAGCAGCTCGTCTACCTCGTCTTGCGAGAGGAACTTGTCGTAGGCCATCTAGTGTCCTGCCCCTTGTGCGGCGTTGTGGATGATACGTGCTGCCCCGGCTTGCGCTTACTGCACCACGAACGAGGTGAACAGCACGTCCAGCACTTGTTGCGCCGGCAGGCCGCTGGCAAACGGCTTGCTGATGGTGTCGCGGATATCGTCGGCGAGCTTGCGCTTGCCGTCGACGGTGGCCAGCTCGGCCGGCTGCCTGGCCGACAGCAGCAGCAGGATGCGGCTGCGCGCTTCGGGCAGGTACTGGGCCAGGCGCGCCTGGGTGGCGGCGTCAGCCACCTTCAGCGACAGGCCGGTGTGCAGGAAGCGGTCGCCGTCCTCGCTGCGCAGGTTGACGGTGAACGCGTCCAGCGGCACGAAGATCGGCGGCGGGACAACCGGAGCGGCGGGCGTTGCGGGCGCCGCCGGCTGGCGGTTGCTCAGCACGCTGCCCAGCACGAAGCCTCCGGCACCCAGTGCCACCACCAGCACGCCGGCGCCGATCAGCAGCAGCCGGCCGCGCTTGCCTGTGTTGCCAGTCCGGGAAGGGGAAGCCGTGTTCGCCATGAGAAGCCTGTATCGGAATGCCTGCCATTCTTCCGGAATCGCAGGCCAGCAAAGGGCCGAAAAAAAGGGGGAAACCCTTTCAGCTTGGCCATTTGAGCGGAAAGGGAGCAGGCACGGCTACGCGAGCGGGCGCCGTTGTGTTGCGCGCCTGCAGGCTGGTTAACGCAGCTTGATCGGGGAACTTGAGGGCGGCGAGCGCGGGATGGCTGGATGACGTGCGTCGTCATGGTTCCGGCAGGGGGTTGTGGCCGATCCTGTCGCAGCTGGTCGGGGGCGCCGGTTTCGGCATTCCCTACTATGCTACTCGGGTAGCAGTCCATGCAGAACCGCAACTCATCCATTCGCCAAGTCGTTGTTTAGCATGCATTTTCTTGGATGAACTCTTATATAAGATATAAGACATTTGACCCAGGAGCCGCTTCGGACTACAATCGCGACGTACCGAGTCTTTCTAAACCTAATTACTCAGCAGGTTCCCATGCTTGAAAACTATCGCGCACATGTGGCCGAGCGCGCCGCGCTTGGCATCCCCCCTCTGCCCCTGACCGCCAAGCAGACGGCCGAGCTGATCGAACTGCTGAAGAATCCGCCCGCCGGCGAAGAACAGACCCTGGTGGACCTGATCTCCAACCGCGTGCCCGCCGGCGTGGACGACGCCGCCAAGGTCAAGGCCTCGTACCTGGCCGCCGTGGCGCTGGGCAAAGAGAAGTGCGCGCTGATCTCGCGTGCCAAGGCCACCGAGCTGCTGGGCACCATGCTGGGCGGCTACAACATCTCGCCGCTGATCGAGCTGCTGGACGACGCCGAAGTCGGCACCGTCGCCGCCGACGCGCTGAAGAAAACCCTGCTGATGTTCGACGCCTTCCACGACGTGAAGGAGAAGGCCGACAAGGGCAATGCCAACGCCAAGGCCGTGCTGCAGAGCTGGGCCGACGCCGAGTGGTTCACCAGCCGCCCTGAAGTGCCGCAAAGCCTGACCATCACCGTGTTCAAGGTGCCGGGCGAAACCAACACCGACGACCTGTCGCCGGCACCGGACGCCACCACCCGCCCGGACATCCCGATGCACGCGCTGGCCATGCTGAAGAACAAGCGCGAAGGCGCGGCGTTCCAGCCGGAAGAAGACGGCAAGCGCGGCCCGGTCAAGTTCATTGAATCGCTGAAGGAAAAGGGCCACCTGGTCGCCTACGTCGGCGACGTGGTCGGTACCGGCTCCTCGCGCAAGTCCGCTACCAACTCGGTGCTGTGGTTCACCGGTGAAGACATCCCCTTCATCCCGAACAAGCGCTTCGGCGGCGTGTGCCTGGGCAACAAGATCGCCCCGATCTTCTACAACACCATGGAAGACGCCGGCGCGCTGCCGATCGAGCTGGACGTGTCGAAGATGGAAATGGGCGACGTGGTCGAACTGCGCCCGTACGAAGGCAAGGCCCTGAAGAACGGCGAAGTGATCGCCGAGTTCAAGGTCAAGTCCGACGTGCTGTTCGACGAAGTCCGCGCCGGCGGCCGCATTCCGCTGATCGTCGGCCGTGGCCTGACCGCCAAGGCGCGCGAGGCGCTGGGCCTGGCCCCGTCGACGCTGTTCCGCCTGCCGCAGAACCCGGCCGACACCGGCAAGGGCTTCACGCTGGCCCAGAAGATGGTCGGCCGCGCCTGCGGCCTGCCTGAAGGCAAGGGCATCCGCCCGGGCACCTACTGCGAACCGAAGATGACCTCGGTGGGCTCGCAGGACACCACCGGCCCGATGACCCGCGACGAGCTGAAGGATCTGGCCTGCCTGGGCTTCTCGGCCGACCTGGTGATGCAGTCGTTCTGCCACACCGCCGCTTATCCGAAGCCGGTCGACGTCAAGACCCACCACACCCTGCCCGAGTTCATCAGCACGCGCGGCGGCATCTCGCTGCGCCCGGGCGACGGCGTGATCCACTCGTGGCTGAACCGCATGCTGCTGCCTGACACCGTCGGCACCGGCGGCGACTCGCACACCCGCTTCCCGATCGGCATCAGCTTCCCGGCAGGCTCGGGCCTGGTCGCCTTTGCCGCCGCCACCGGCGTGATGCCGCTGGACATGCCGGAATCGGTGCTGGTCCGCTTCAAGGGCCAGATGCAGCCGGGCGTGACGCTGCGCGACCTGGTCAACGCGATCCCGCTGTACGCCATCAAGCAAGGCCTGCTGACCGTGGCCAAGCAAGGCAAGAAGAACATCTTCTCGGGCCGCATCCTGGAAATCGAAGGCCTGCCCGACCTGAAGGTCGAGCAAGCGTTCGAGCTGTCCGACGCCTCCGCCGAGCGTTCGGCCGCCGGTTGCACCGTGCGCCTGAACAAGGACCCGATCATCGAATACATCAACAGCAACATCACGCTGCTGAAGTGGATGATCGCCCAGGGCTACCAGGACCCGCGCAGCCTGCAGCGCCGCATCAAGGCCATGGAAGCGTGGCTGGCCGATCCGAAGCTGCTGGAGCCGGACGCCGACGCCGAATACGCCGCCGTGATCGAGATCGACCTGGCCGACGTGCACGAGCCGATCGTGGCCTGCCCGAACGACCCGGACGACGTCAAGACCCTGTCGGACGTGGCCGGCGCCAAGATCGACGAAGTCTTCATCGGCTCGTGCATGACCAACATCGGCCACTTCCGCGCAGCCTCCAAGCTGCTGGAAGGCAAGCGCGACATCCCGGTCAAGCTGTGGGTGGCCCCGCCGACCAAGATGGACCAGAAGCAGCTGACCGAGGAAGGCCACTACGGCGTGTTCGGCACCGCCGGTGCCCGCACCGAAATGCCGGGCTGCTCGCTGTGCATGGGTAACCAGGCGCAGGTGCGCGAAGGCGCGACGGTGATGTCGACCTCGACTCGCAACTTCCCGAACCGCCTGGGCAAGAACACCAACGTGTACCTGGGTTCCGCCGAACTGGCGGCAATCTGCTCGCGCCTGGGCCGCATCCCGACCAAGGACGAGTACATGGCCGATATTGGCGTCATCAACCAGAATGGCGACAAGATCTACAAGTACATGAACTTCGACCAGATCGAGGACTTCAAGGAAGTGGCTGACGGCGTGACGGTGTAAGTCGTCAGCGCCAGCTGGCATGATAAGGGGCCCCGCGGGGCCCCTTCTGTTTTTGCAGGGCCCCGCATCGCTTGGGTCAGCCGGCGGATCGGTCCGTCGCCCTGCAAGCGTGGCGACACCAGTTTATGATCGGTCTCTTTCGTCGTCCGGCAGCTTCCCATGGCGTGGAAGCGCCCGAACCAGGAGCCCGTGTGCCCGATCTGTCCGCTTTTCCCATCACCCGCAAATGGCCGGCGCGGCATCCCGACCGCATCCAGCTCTATTCGCTGCCCACGCCCAACGGCGTCAAGGTGTCGATCATGCTGGAAGAGACCGGCCTGCCGTACGAGCCGCACCTGGTGCGCTTCGATACCGATGACCAGCTGTCGCCGGAATTCCTGTCGCTGAACCCGAACAACAAGATCCCGGCAATCCTCGACCCCAACGGCCCGGGCGGCAAGCCGCTGGCGCTGTTCGAATCGGGCGCGATCCTGCTGTACCTGGCCGACAAGTCGGGCAAGCTGATTCCCGCCGATCCGGCGCGCCGCTACGAGACCATCCAGTGGGTGATGTTCCAGATGGGCGGCATTGGCCCGATGTTCGGCCAGCTGGGGTTCTTCCACAAGTTTGCCGGCAAGGACTACGAGGACAAGCGCCCGCGCGACCGCTACGTGGCGGAGAGCCGGCGCCTGCTCAAGGTGCTGGAGCAACGCCTGGAAGGCCGCGCCTGGATCATGGGCGACGAGTACACCATCGCCGACGTCGCTACCTTGCCGTGGGTGCGCAACCTGGTCGGTTTCTACGAGGCTGGCGACCTGGTCGGCATCAAGGACTTCGTCAATGTGCGGCGCGTGCTGGATGCGTTCGTGCAGCGTCCGGCGGTGGTGAAGGGGCTGGATACGCCGCGCCGGGGCTGAGCGCGCCGGGGTCGGGCATCGTCCTACACAATGCCTTCCGCGGCGCCTACAGAGCGCCGGTCGCTCTACGGCCTATAGTCCAGGCACAGGCGCGCGGCCCTGCGTGGCCTGAGGAGCCCGGACCATGCCGATGCCCACCCCCTTGCGCCCGCCCTTGCGCCTGCTGCGCACTGCCATGCTGGCGAGCGCCGTGCCCGTGATGGCCGCGCTCGTCGCCTGCGGCGAATCCGCCAAGCTGCCTTCCGAGGCCGGTTTCGGGCCCACCCCACAGCTGCCGCCCCCCAACCAGACCGCGATTCCCACCGTCAAGATCGCGCCGGCCATCGGCTGGGCCGCGGGCCAGCGCCCGGTGGCGGCCGAAGGCATGGCGGTGACGGCGTTTGCCGACCAGCTGGACCATCCGCGCTGGGTCTATGTGCTGCCCAACGGCGACGTGCTGGTGGCCGAGAGCAATGCGCCGCCCAAGCCCGATGACGGCAAGGGCATCAAGGGCTGGATCATGAAAATGGTGATGAAGCGCGCCGGCGCCGGCACGCCCAGCGCCAACCGCATCACGCTGCTGCGCGACAGCAACGGCGACGGCGTTGCCGACCAGCGCTCGGTGTTCCTGAAAGACGTGAATTCGCCGTTCGGCATGGCGCTGGTCGGCAATGACTTCTATGTGGCCGCCACCGACGCGCTGCTGCGCTTCCCGTACCAGCACGGCCAGACCGAAATCAGCGCCGCGCCGCAGAAGGTGCTCGACCTGCCCGGCGGGCCGCTCAACCATCACTGGACCAAGAGCCTGATCGCCAGCCGCGATGGCAGCAAGCTGTACGTGACCGTGGGCTCGAACAGCAACGTGGGCGAGAACGGCATGGACAAGGAAGCCGGCCGCGCCGCGATCTGGGAGGTCGAGCGCAGCACCGGCAAGCACCGCATCTTTGCCAGCGGGCTGCGCAACCCCAATGGCATGGCGTGGGAGCCGGTCACGGGCATGCTGTGGACCGCCGTCAACGAGCGCGACGAGATCGGCAGCGACCTGGTGCCGGACTACATCACCTCGGTGCGCGACGGCGGCTTCTATGGCTGGCCCTACAGCTACTACGGCCAGCATGTGGACCAGCGCGTGAAGCCGCCGGCACCAGACCTGGTGGCCAGGGCCATCGTGCCGGACTATGCCGTGGGCGCGCATACCGCCGCGCTCGGCCTGGCCGCTGCCGGCGGCAACAGCCTGCCGGCGCGCTTCAGCGACGGCATGTTCGTCGGCCTGCATGGTTCGTGGAACCGGCGCCCTTTGGCCGGCTACAAGGTGATCTTCGTGCCGTTCAGCCAGGGCCGGCCGCAGGGCGCGCCGTTCGACGTGCTGACCGGGTTTGTCGACGACGACGGCAAGGCGCGCGGGCGGCCGGTGGGCGTGGCGATCGACAAGAGCGGCGGCCTGCTGGTGGCCGACGATGTCGGCAATACGGTCTGGCGGGTCAGCGGCGCAAGATAACCGGGCCGCGGCGCGGCACGCCGGCGCGGCTAGAATGGCGCGATCCTGTGCTGCCTGCCGACTTCGCTGCCGCCCATGTCGCTTACCGTCTTCGCCGTCGTCCTGCTTGCCGCCTTCCTGCATGCCGCGTGGAATGCCGTGGTCAAGGGCGGCGGCGACAAGCTGCTGTCCACCGTGATGGTGGCGGTGACGGCTGGCCTGATGGCAGCGCTGGCGCTGCCGGCGCTGCCGCAGCCGGCGGCCGCAAGCTGGCCC
The DNA here is from genome assembly GCF_000069785.1 of Cupriavidus taiwanensis LMG 19424. Classification (NCBI taxonomy): domain Bacteria; kingdom Pseudomonadati; phylum Pseudomonadota; class Betaproteobacteria; order Burkholderiales; family Burkholderiaceae; genus Cupriavidus; species Cupriavidus taiwanensis. The sequence goes on from NC_010530.1 coordinate 409,994, forward strand.
TTCATCGCCGCGTCGGTGGTCGTGCACGTGGTGTACTTCGCGCTGGTGGCGCGCATCTACCGCAGCGCGGACATGAGCCTGACCTACCCGCTGATGCGCGGCTGCGCGCCGTTGCTGGTGGCGCTGGCCAGCGTGGGCTGGCTGGGCGAGCACCTGTCGGCGCTGGCATGGGCCGGCATCGCCGTGATCAGCCTGGGCATCCTGGCCATGGCGGGCGGGGCGCGGGGCGCCCGAGGCGGGCCCGGCGGCCGCGAGGGGGTGTGGCTGGCCCTGCTGAATGCGCTGGTGATTGCCGCCTATACCCTGATCGACGGCACCGGCGTGCGGCGCTCGGGCGCGCCGGTCGCGTATGCCTTCTGGATCTTCGTGCTGACCGCGGTGCCGTTGGCGGCGTGGGCGCTGGCGACGCGCCGGCCGGAACTGGCCGGCTACGTGCGGCGCAACCTGGTGTTCGCGCTGGTCGGCGGTGGCGGCACGCTGGCGTCCTACGGGCTGTCGCTGTGGGCGATGACGCGCGCGCCGGTGGCGCCGGTGGCCGCGTTGCGCGAGTCCTCGATCCTGTTCGGCGCGCTGATCTCCGCGCTGCTGCTCAAGGAGCGCGTCGGCGCCGCGCGACTCGGCGCGGCATGCCTGATCGCCGCCGGCGTGGCCACGCTGCGCTTCGCCTGAACGGGTGAAGCCCGGTGCCGGGTGCTTGCCTGAGCCCCCGGCTGCTGCCTGTGCGCGGCGCTGTCTATACTTGGCTTGACCGGGTTCTCAGGACGCATCAGTGCTGCGTCCGCACACCAACATCACCAAGACACGCCCGCCCGTCTGGACTTCGTCGCCGAGGAGTAGGCATGGACCACACCGCAGATTCGTTTCGCGCCTTTGAACTGGCTGGCTGGGAAGACCCGGAAGTCGTCAGCCGTTACCAGGAGCACCTGTCGCACGTGACCCGGCAATCGGTCGAGGCGCTGCTGGACGCGGCGCACGTGGCCGGCGGGCAGCGCGTGCTCGATGTCGCGTCCGGCTCCGGCTACGTCGCAGCCGGCGCGGTCCAGCGCGGGGCCGAGTCGATCGGCATCGATTTCGCGCAGGCGCAGGTGCAGCTGGCGCGCAAGCTGCATCCCGAGGTCCAGTACCAGCAGGCTGACGCTCAGGCATTGCCGTTCGACGATGGCAGTTTCGACGCCGTGGTCAACGGCTTCGGCCTGTGCCACATGTCCGACCCGGACACGGCGCTGGCCGAGGCCTTCCGCGTCTTGCGCCCCGGCGGGCGCATCGCCTTCACGGTATGGGACACGCCGGAGCGCGCCGTCGGCTTCGGCGCGGTCTATGCCGCGATCCGGGCCTATGGCTCGATGGACGTGGATATCCCGGTCGGTCCCAATTTCTTCCTGTTCAGCGATCCCGGCCACTGCCGCAGCGCGTTGCAGCAGGCCGGCTTTGTCATGCCGACCTGCCGCAGCGTGCCGCAGGTCTGGCGCTTCTCCACGCCCGACCAGCTGTTCGACGCGCTGGCCCAGGGCACCGTGCGCGCCGCCGCCACGCTGCGCGCGCAGACCCCCAAGGCGCGCGATGAAATCCGCGCCGTGCTGCGCGGCACCGTTGCCGGGTACATGCGCGGCAGCGGCTTCGAGGTGCCGATGCCGGCGGTGCTGGCGGCGGCGGTCAAGCCCTGAGGCGGCGCCGGGATGTCGGGCATCCCCCGACACCGACGCCGCCAGCGCCGGCCCGGACCCACCACTCACCTCCGGAAAGTGCCGCAATCCACGCCGTAGCCGGGCCTGGACCGGTGGCACGGTCGTTGCGCAATGGACAGCGAGCGCGGCGCCGCGACTCGTTGTGCCACCTGCCAGCAATGGCTTCCCGGAGAGTCCGAATGAAAACCCGATCCCCATGCCAGAACGGGCAGGCCGCGTCGCGCCCGTCCGCCATCCGACACCGTTCGCGCCAGGCCATGGCGCTGCTGCGCGTGCTGGGCTTATGCCTGAACAGCGTCGCCTGCGCGCAGTCCGAGGCGCCGCAGGCCGCCACGGCGCCCGCCGTGCAGGCGGTGACGCCGGAGCGCAAGTTTGCGCCCGGCTACCTGGAGGCCGTCGCCACCGGCTATGACAATGGCCTGGCGTGGCAGGAGCCGGAAGGCATCGCCCCGTTGCGGCCGCCACGCGAGGCGCGTGGTGTGCCCGTGGCGCCGGTGCCGGTCGCCATGCCGGCGGCGGTGCGGCCGCAGCCAGTGCGCTGACCCTGCGCGCAGAGGGGCCGGCAGGATCAGGGCTGGCGTCGGATATCGGTGCCTGGCTCCGTGTCACGCCTTGCCGGTTTCCCGGGCAAGCGGGGCTTTATCGGTCCGGCACTGCGCCCTGACCTTCGGTCCAGTCTTCCACGCGCAGACCCGGATAGGCGGTAAAGTCGCGGACGTTGCGCGTGACCATGGTCAGGCCTTCGGCAATGGCATGGGCCGCAATCAGCTTGTCCAGCGCATCGGCCTTGCGTTCACGGGTGGCGGCACGGACCGGACCATAGGCGCGCGCCGCTGCCGCGTTCAGCGGCAGCACCGGCACGCGCCCGATCAGCGCCTGCAAGGCGCGCCGGGCGAGCTGCGGATCGCGCGACACGGTAACGCCGTATTCCAGTTCGGCCAGGCTGATCGCGGACAACACCACATCGCCCTCAAAGCACTGGGCAAGGCGCTCGGCAACCCGGGGCGGCTGGTTCTTCATCAGGTAGATGCACATATTGGTGTCGAACATATACCTGGCCATCAGAACCCCTCCCGTTCGGACTGGGTCTGGTCTTCGCGCCCTGGGGCCATGAAATCGTCAGGGAAGGCGGCGAACACATCGAGCAGCCCGGTCAGGCGTCGTCGCGCGGGCCGGATGCGCAGCTCATCGCCAATTCGCTCGATTTCAAACTGCATGTCCGTGTCGGGATAGGCCAGTTCCGCGGGAATGCGCACCGCCTGGGAATTGCCGTTGCGGAAGATCCGGGTGAAAGGCATTGCGAGTTCCATGTACATCCTTGTAGGTACAAAGCATAGCACCATGAAAGCAGAAGTACATCCTTGTGTGTATGCCCGGATTCTCAATCGGCTACTCTTGTCTACAATGCGCCACGTCGCCCCGGATTCTCCGCCACCATGGACATCGAACTAGCCCGCACCTTCCTGCAGGTTGTGCGCGACGGCAGCCTGCTGGCCGCCGCCGACAAGCTGCATGTCACCCAGACCGCCGTGACCGCGCGCATTAAGAGCCTGGAGGCGCAGCTGAACTGCCGCCTGTTCGAGCGCAACAAGGCGGGCGCGCGGCTGACGCCGGACGGGCAGCGGTTTCTTGGCTATGCCAGCCAGCTGGTGCAGACCTGGGAGGCGGCGTGCCGCGAGCTGCCGTTGCCGACGGGGCTGGCCAGCCTGTTCCGCTATGGCACGGAGATCAGCCTGGGCAATCCGCTGGTGCTGCTGTGGGCGACACGCCTGCGCCAGCGGATGCCGGCGCAGGCCGTGCGGGCGGAAGTGGGCGAGGGGGCGGAGCTGCAACGAAGGCTGCAATCGGGCGCTCTGGACGCCGCGCTGGTGTACCAGCCTGAGTACGCGCCCGGCATGCAGGTGGAAGCGCTGATGGAGGAAAAGCTGGTACTGATCCGCTCGACGCAGCGCGACGGCGGCTATGTCTATGTCGACTGGGGCCCGGAGTTCCGCCGCCAGCATGACAGCGCGTTGCCGGAGCATGCGCGCGCATCCCTGTACTTCAACCTCGGGCCGCTGGCGTTGCAGTACATCCTGCAGTTCGGCGGCAGCGGCTACTTCCGCACGCGGGTGGTGCAGAGCTACCTCGACAGCGGTGTACTGGTGCGCGTCGCCGGCGCGCCGGAATTTTCGTATCCCGTGTTCCTGGTCTGCGCCAAGGCGCCCACGGGACCGGCGCAGGAAGCCGTGGAGATCCTGCGCGAGATCGTGCGGGAAGAATCCGACTGGTCGCAGCGCTGGGACGTCCCGCAGTAGCGCCCGGACCCGCGCCGGGCTCAGATCCGCACCGGCACCAGCTGTCCCGATGGGGCCGGCACGGCCACCAGGCGCCATTGCCGCACGCGCCTCCCCCGGCCGCCGCCGCTGCCGCGTCGCGGCGGGCGAGGTTCGAGGCCGGCAAAGCGCCCATGCTGCTGCGCGCGCGTCAGGACCGGTTCCGGTACCCGCGTGCCGATCAGCCAGGTGGCGGTACCCCCCAACCCCACCAATGCCAGCGCCAGTCCAATCCAGAGGATGGCTTCCATGTTCCCGCTCCATCGAATCGTTATCTGTGGTTCCAGTATTGGCACAAAGCGTGCCGGGCGGTAAATGAAAGTTATTTGCACTTCATATCAATAAAATTGCACTCAAGCGGCTTTTTGCTGCGGGCGGGCCGGTCCGCCGACGGTAAGAAAAATCATCTGTTCCGACGAATCTCCCGGGCGTGGCTCGGCCGACACTGGCCCGGTCAATGTCAAAACCCTGGAGACCCCGATGCAACGCCTGATCTTCGAAGCCGAACACGACGCCTTCCGCGAATCCGCCCGCCGCTTCTACCAGCGCGAGGTCGGCCCGCATGGCGAGCGCTGGCGCGAACAGGGCTGCGTGGACCGCGAGGTGTTCCGCAAGGCCGGCGAGCAGGGCTACCTGCTGATGTGGGCCGACGAGCAATACGGCGGCGCCGGCGTGCAGGACTTTCGCTATGAGCAAATCCTGATCGAGGAAAACGCGCGCCACGGCGATTCCGGTTTCTTCGGCACGCTGCATTCGCGCCTGGTGGCGCCTTACATCGGCCGCATCGGCAATGAAGAACAGCGCCAGCGCCTGCTGCCCGCTGCCGCGCGCGGCGAGTCGATCTTCGCCGTGGCCATGACCGAGCCGCAGACCGGCTCGGACCTGGCCGGCATTCGCACCCGCGCCGAGGACCATGGCGACCACTGGGTGCTGAACGGCGCCAAGACCTATATTTCGAACGGCCAGCTGGCCGACGTGGTGATCGTGGTGGCCCGCACCGATCCGGAACGCAGCCATGGCCTGACGCTCTTCATCGTCGAACGCGGCATGCCGGGCTTCGAGCGCGGGCGCAAGCTGCGCAAGCTGGGCCTGCACTCGCAGGACACCTCGGAGCTGTTCTTCGACAACGTCAGGGTGCCCAAGGCCAACGTGCTGGGCGAGCCCGGCCAGGCCTTCCGCTACCTGACGCGCCACCTGGCCGAGGAGCGCCTGATCGGGGCCTGCGGCTACATGGCGTCGGCACAGGTGGCGTTCGATATCACGCTGGACTACGTGCGCGAGCGCAAGGCCTTTGGCCGCGCCATCGGCACGTTCCAGAACTCGCGCTTCAAGCTGGCCGAGCTGCGCGCGCAGCTGGACGCGCTGCAGACCTTTGTCGACCAGTGCGTGCTGCAACACAACGCCGGCACGCTGACGGTGGAGACCGCGGCGTCGGCCAAGCTGCTGACCTCCGAGCTGCAGGGACGCATGGTTGACGAAGGCGTGCAGCTGCACGGCGGCGCCGGCTATATGGAGGAGTACCGCATCTGCCGCATGTATGCCGACGCGCGCATTTCGCGCATCTATGCCGGCAGCAGCGAGATCATGAAGGAGATCATCGGGCGCGGGCTGGGGCTGGATGACCGCGTGAAGGCATAGCCTGCCCAGGCAGGCTTCCGACGGCACGGCTGGCAACAGCCGTGCCGTTTGTCGTTTTTTCCGAATGGTCAGGGTTTTCGCGTAGTTAAAGGCATTTGTCAGGGGAATGAAAGCCGTTTGTAAAGCGATTCGGTTTGAATGCGGGCGGGAGATCGTGTCCGGGTGGCGTAGACGGCATCGGGACAGCGGGCGAGGGCGCGACAAGACAGCCACGCCGCGCAACCTCGTCGGGCGCCGGGCGCGGGAATATTTCGCGCCTCGGTGAACCATTCGGCGGGTACGGTCGTTTACCGCAGATCGTTGTCAAACCGAGCCCGACTGAACGTGCCTTTTGTCTTATCCCGTGTTGCCGTGGCGGCCCTGCTGGGGCTGGGCCTCGTGGCAGGGCCTGTGGCGAGCCGCGCCGCCGAACGCCTGGCCGATTCGCCTCCTTCCGCTGCTTCTGCTGATTCCATGCATGCCGCACCGGCCGATGGCCCGTGCGCGCCGCCGCCGGCAGGCGCCACGCTGACCCTGGCCCAGGTGCGCCTGGACGCGTTGCGCTGTAACCGGACCATCCTGGCCGCGCGCCGAGGGGTGGAAGCCAGCCAGGCCGACGTGCAGATCGCGTCGCAGCGTCCCAACCCCGTGCTAAGCCTGGGTGTCGAGAACATCAACCCGCATGCCGGCGTCGGCTCCGGCAACCTGCGCAGCAAGACCGTGGATTCCACGCTGCGGGTGGACCAGTTGATCGAGACGGCCAACAAGGGCAACCTGCGCGTCGATGCCGCGCGCAAGGCCAGCGCCGCCGCCGGCGAAGCGGTGCAGGCCGTGGTGGCGCAACAGACCGGCGCGGTGGAGCAGGCCTTCTTCGACGCGCTGGCCAGCCAGGAGCGCGTGGCCGTGTTGCGCGAGACCCTTGCGCTGTACGAGCGCACCCGCCAGGCCAGCGAGACTCGCCTCAAAGCCGGCGACGTGGCGCGCGCCGACGTGACCAAGCTGCAGCTCGACGCGCTGCGCGCGCAGAGCGATATGCGCCAGGCCATCACCGATCATTACCGCGACAAGGCCATGCTGGCGCAGGCGATGGGCGTGCCCGGCACCCTCGCCGACAACCGGCTGGTGGCCGACTGGCCGGTGCTCGATGCGGCCGTGCCGCCGCCAGACCCCGACACGCTGCAGCGCCGCCCCGACGTGACCGCGGCCGAGGCGCGCCTGGCCGCCGCCGCGGCGACGCGCGACCTCGCACGCGCGGGGCGCGTGCCCGATGTGACCATTGGCGCGCAGGCCGAGCACTATCCGACTTCGCCAAGCAACAGCTATGGCTCCGGCAACAGCTTCGGCGTGTTCCTGTCCGTCCCCCTGCCGGTGCGCCACAGCAACGGCGGCGAGGCGCGCCGCGCCGAGGTCGATTACTACGCGGCGCTGGACGACCGCAACCGCGTGATGCTGGAGGCCGGCAACGAGATCGAACGGCTGCGCAGCCAGCTCGAGACCGCGCGCCAGTCGCTGCGGCAGATGCGCGAGGACGTGCTGCCCGCTGCGGAAAGCGTTGCCGGCAGCGCCGAATTCGCCTACCGCAAGGGCGCCACCGGCGTGCTCGACCTGCTCGATGCGCGGCGCGCGCTGCGCCAGACCCGGCTCGATGCCGTCGCAGCACAAGCCGAGTACGCCAAGGCGCTGTCGGCGTATCGCGCTGCCTTGCAGACCTCGACCAGCGCTGCGCCAGCTCATGCCGCCGCCACGGACGCGACCACCGCGCGCCCCTGAACCGCAGTTCCCGCGATTCCCTCATGTCCTTCCTGTCACGCATGTCCAGCCGCATGTCATCTCTCCACGCTGCCTTGCCGGCACGCATTTCCATCCTGTTCGCCATGTCGTTGTGCGCGCTGGCGCTGGCCGCGTGCGGCAAGCCCGAAACCACGAAGGCCGATGACGATCCCAAGGTCAGCGGCAATACCATCCAGTTTCCGGCCAGCGTGAAGACGCTGCCCGGCATCGCCGGCGAGGCCGCCACCATGGGCGGCGAGCGCATGCTGAGCCTGCCGGGGCGGCTGGTGTGGAACGAAGACAAGACCGTGCGCGTGGCGACGCCGTTTGCCGGGCGCGTGACCGAGGTGCTGGTGCAGCCAGGCGCCACCGTCAAGGCCGGTCAGCCGCTGGCGATGCTGACCTCGCCGGAATTCGGCGTGGCCCAGGCCGACGCGCGCAAGGCCGCCGCCGACAGCGCGGTCGCAGCCAAGGCGCTGGCGCGCCAGCGCGAGCTGTATGGTGCCGGCATCATCGCGCAGAAGGAACTGGAGCAGGCCCAGGCCGACGCCGCGCGCGCCGCGGCCGACCTGCAGCGCACCCAGGCGGCGCTAAGCCAGTACGGCGCCGCGGCGGCAGGGACGGGCGGCGTCAACCAGCGCTTTGCGCTGCGCAGCCCCATCGACGGCCTGGTGGTCGAGCGCAACATCAACCTCGGCATGGAGCTGCGCCCCGACCAGCCTCCGGCCGCGCCGCTGTTCCTGGTAACCGATCCGACCACGCTGTGGGCCCAGGTCGATGCCGGCGAGGCCGACCTGAAGCTGTTCAAGCCCGGCGTCGACGTGCAGCTGAGCACCTCGGCCTGGCCCGGCGAGACCTTTGCCGGCACCGTGGTCAAGATTGCCGATTATGTCGATCCGACCGCGCGCAGCATCAAGGTGCGGCTGAACGTGCCCAATCCCGAGCGTCGCCTGAAGGCGGAGATGTTCGTCACCGCCAGGCTGCCGGCGGCATCGTTCAAGGGTGTCGCGGTGCCGTCCAAGGCGGTGTTCCTGGCCGACAACCGCAACTATGTGTTCGTGCGCACCGCCCCCAATACCTTCGAGCGCCGCCAGGTGCGCGTGGGTGTGACGCTGCCCGGCACCACCGAGCTGCTCGAAGGCGTGAAGGACGGCGAGACCGTGGTCAGCGAAGGCAACCTTTACCTGCAGGACATCCTGCGCGATGCCACCGCGGTGAACGCGGCGCGCGCGGCAGAGAAGCGCTGAGGACGGCTGCCCATGATTTCTCGCATCGTCAGCTTTGCCCTGCACCAGAAGCTCTTTGTCTGGCTGGGGCTGATCCTCTTCGTCGGAGGCGGCATCGCCGCGTTCAAGAACCTGCCGATCGAAGCCTTCCCGGATGTCTCCGACATCCAGGTCAACGTCATCACGCTGTACCCGGGGCGCGCCGCCGAAGAAGTGGAGCGCCAGGTCACGATCCCGATCGAGACCGCGCTGGCCGGCACGCCCAACGCGGTGCGGGTGTTCTCGCACACGCAGTTCGGCCTGTCGTTCATGATGGTGACCTTCAACGACAAGGCGACCGACGTGGCCGCGCGCCAGCAGATCCTGGAGCGGCTGCGCAGCGTGGATTTGCCCGACGGCGTGCATCCGGACCTGGCGCCGCTGTCCACCGCGATCGGCGAAATCTACCGCTTCCGGCTGACCGGCAAGGGCTATACGCCGCAGGAGCTGCGCACGCTGCAGGACTGGGTGGTCGAGAAGAACCTGCGCCAGGTGCCGGGCGTGGCCGACCTGGTCACCATCGGCGGCACCATCAAGCAGTATGAGGTCAACCCCAACCTGGCGCGCATGCGCGACGCCAGGATCTCGCTGTCTCAGTTGTTCACCGCGCTGCAGCGGGCCAATGCCAATGCCGGTGGCGGCGCGGTGGCGCACGGGCGCCAGCAGTTCCTGCTGCGCTCGCTGGGCAGCTTCCGCACCTCGGCCGATATCGCCAACGTGGTGGTGGCCGAGAACAACGGCACGCCGATCCTGGTCAAGGACATTGCCGACGTGCGCGTCGGCAGCGCGCCGCCGCAAGGCCTGATGGGCCAGGACGACGAGGACGACATCGTCTCGGGCATCGTGGTGATGCGCAAGGGCGAAAACCCGTCGCTGGTGCTGGACGCGCTGAAGAAGAAGATCGAGCTGCTCGACGACCAGATCCTGCCCAAGGGCGTGAAGATCGTGCCGTACTACGACCGCTCCACGCTGATCGACAAGACCCTGCACACGGTGTTCGGCAACCTGGTGGAGGGCGCGCTGCTGGTGATGGCGGTGCTGTACCTGTTCCTGGCCAACGTGCGCGCCGCGGCGATCGTCGCGCTGATCATCCCGCTGGCGCTGCTGTCCACCTTCATTGGCCTGACCTGGGTCGGGATTCCGGCCAACCTGCTGTCGCTGGGCGCGATGGACTTCGGTATCATCGTCGACGGCGCGGTGATCGTGGTCGAAAACATCTTCAAGCGGCTGGGCGAACTCAAGGCGCAGCAGATCCAGGACAGCCGGGCGCGCCTGCATGCGATCCTGCAGGCGACCACCGAGGTGGGCCGCCCGACCGTGTTCTCGATGGTCATCATCATCGCGGCGCACATTCCGATCTTCACGCTGCAGCGGCACGAGGGCAAGATCTTCGCGCCGATGGCCTATACGGTGACGGGGGCGCTGATCGGCTCGCTGATCCTGTCGCTGACGCTGGTGCCGCTGCTGTGCCACCTGTTGCTCAAGAAGAACATCGCGCACGACGACAACTTCCTGGTGCGCCACTGCAAGCGCCTCTACGCGCCGATGCTGGCCTGGGCGCTGGACCACAAGAAGCTGGTGGTGGGCGCGGCGCTGGGTCTGCTGGTGGTGACCGTGGGCGCGGGCAAGTTCCTTGGCAGCGAGTTCCTGCCCGAGCTGGACGAAGGGTCGATGTGGGTCAGCTTCGACCTGCCGGCCTCGGTCTCGATCGACGAGGCGCGCGACCAGGCGCGGCTGCTGCGCAGCGTGATCCGCCAGACGCCGGAGGTCAATACCACCATCTCCAAGGTGGGCCGTCCCGACGACGGCACCGACCCCAAGCTGATCAACACCGTCGAGATCCTGGTCGACCTCAAGCCCGAGAAGCAATGGCGCGCCGGCCTCGACAAGCGCGCCATCATCGGCGAGATCGACAAGCACCTGCGCCAGTTGCCCGGCATCGAGCCCAATTTCTCGCAGCCGGTGCGCGACAACATCCTCGAAAGCATCTCGCAGATCAAGGGCCAGATCGTGATCAAGGTGCAGAGCGACAGCCTGGAGCACAACAAGAAGGTGGCCGACCAGATCCTGGCCAACGTGCAGTCGGTCAAGGGCGTGATGCGCGCCTTTATCGACCGCGACGGCGAACTGCCGCAGTACGTGCTGGAGTTCGACCGCGCCCAGGCCGCGCGCTACGGCATCAACGTGGCCGACGTGCAGGACCTGATGGAAACCGCGCTGGCCGGCAAGGCCGCGACCGAGCTGTGGGAGGGCGAGAAGCACTTCAGCGTGGCGGTGCGGCTGAAACCGTCGGAGCGCGCGCTGCCGAACCTGCCCAATATCTTCATGCAGACCGCCGATGGCGCGCAGGTGCCGCTGTCGCAGCTGGTGACGTTCCGTGCTGCTTCCGGCGCGATGAACATCAGCCGCGAGAACGGCCAGCGCACCACCTCGATCGGCATCTTTATCCGCGACCGCGACATGGGCAGCGTGGTCAAGGATATGCAGAAACTGGTAGCCAAGAACGTCCGGGCCGACGACGTCAAGATCAGCTGGTCCGGCGAGTTCGAAAACCAGGAGCGCGCCATGGCGCGGCTGTCGATCGTGGTGCCGCTGTCGGTGCTGGTGATCTTCCTGCTGCTGTTCAATGCGTTCAAGTCGTTCAAGAGCGCCACGCTGATCATCTCGAACATCCCGTTCGCGCTGATTGGCGGCGTGTTCGCGCTGCTGCTGACCGGCATCCCGCTGTCGGTGTCGGCGGCGATCGGCTTTATCGCGCTGTTCGGCCAGGCGGTGCTCAACGGCGTGGTGATGGTGACCTACTTCAACCAGCTGCGCGAAGAGGGCATGCCGGTGCGCCAGGCCGTGCTGACCGGCTCGATGGACCGGCTGCGGACCGTGCTGATGACCGCGCTGCTGGCCATGCTGGGCCTGTTCCCGATGGCGATCTCGCGCGCCATCGGCTCCGAAACGCAGCGGCCGCTGGCCATCGTCATCATCGGCGGGCTGATCACCGCGACCGTGCTGACGCTGATCGTGCTGCCGACGCTCTATGAATGGATGGTGGGCCGCAACTGGCCGGACGAGGATGCCGCCGCGCCTGACGAGAACCGGATCACGCCTTCGATTTCCGGCTGATGACAGCGTCGCGCGGGGCATGCCCGCGCGCACGCTGTCTGGCATCGCAGACATGGCGATGCATGGACGCCGCCCCTTGCCGGGCGGCGTTTTTTCATGTCGAGGCGCAATCCACAAGCACGGGCGCGACGGTGCAGCCGTGGATGTGCGGTGCGCGATCCGCTATGTCGGAATAGTCTGACGTTCCTTTCGGAGCCCAACGCCTGCTGACCCCATCCCCCCGGGCCTACTCTGTACATACGGCGTGGCCAGCAGCATAGCCGCCGGCCTCTCATGCGTACCCTTACGCAATCACCCGGAAAGGAGCTCGACATGATGAAGAAATGGCTGACCGCAGCAGTGTGTTCGATGATGGTTGCCGCCCCGGCGGGCATGGCCCTGGCGCAGACCACGGCACCGGCACCGTCAACGACGGCCGGAACGGCTGCAACCGGCGCAAGGGCAGACTATGACGCCGCGGTGAAGCAGGCCGACGCGGACTACAAGGCTGCCTCTGCCAAGTGCGATGGCATGAAGGACAACGCCAAGGATGTCTGCAAGGCCGAGGCCAAGCGCGACCGCGACGTTGCCAAGGCCCAGGCCGAGGCCCGCCGCGATGGCACGCAAAAGGCCATGGCCAAGGCCGAGAAGACCAAGGCCGACCGCGACTATGACGTGGCCAAGGAAATGTGCGACGACAAGAAGGGCAACGACAAGGACGTCTGCAAGAAGGACGCCAAGGCCGCGCATGAAAAGGCCCTGACCGCTGCCAAGGTCGACAAGGCCGCGGCAACCGGTTCGCGCAGTGACGTTGCCGAAGCGCGCGCCGATGCGAAGAAGGACACCATGGACGCCGCCTACAAGGCCGACAAGGAACGTTGCGACGCCATGTCCGGCGATGCCAAGGACAAGTGCCAAGCCGACGTGAAGGCCAAGTACGGCAAGTAAGCCGCTTCAGCACGGCCCGGCCCGCGGGGGTCGGGTCGAACACCGCACCACTCGCAAGGGGACGCAACCGCGCCCCCTTGCCATGACATCAAGGAGCACGCGATGAACTGGGATCAGATCGAAGGCAAGTGGGAACAAGCCAAGGGCAAGGTCAAGGAGAAGTGGGGCAAGCTCACCGACGACGACATCACGCAGATCAACGGCAAGCGCGACCAGCTCGCCGGGCGGATTCAGGAGCGCTACGGCTACAGCAAGGAGCAGGCCGAGGAAGAGATGAAGGCATGGGAGCGGGATGTGCGGTGGTAAGACGCCGCACAACGGTCTTGCAAAGCGCCTCCGGGCGCTTTTTTTTCGGACGAGTTTTGCAGCTGCGGCCCGCCAGCCAGGCCTATTCCGTATATCGAGAACGAGGGGTTGATACGCGTCATGGCCACCACGGAGACAGAGATGGCGGCGATTACGGCGTTCATGGAAGAGCAGGGCAGGCGGCTCAAGAAACCAATGGGGGCCAAGGTAAACCCTAGTAGTCTACATATATAGACTTTTTATACTGTCCCCCACCACCCGCCGGCATCCGCCGGCCCCTCGAGCGCCCGGCACCGGGCAATCCGCCCATGCCGGAACCTCTTTCCAGCGAACTGCTGTCCCGCAGCCGCCAGCCGGTCTACCTGCAGCTGGCCACCATCTTTCGCCGCCAGATCGAAAGCGGCGCCTGGCGCCAGGGGGCGCGCATCCCATCGCTGGAGCAGCTGTGCCGCCAGTACGGCGTGGCGCGCATGACCATGCACCATGCGCTGTCGATGCTCGACGAAGAAGGGCTGCTGGAGCGCTCGCGCGGGCGCGGCACCTTCGTCAGGGCGCCGTGCCGGGCGCGGCGGCAGGTGTCGCTGTCGACCAGCTGGGACGAGGCCGTCGCCGTCGGCGCGCAGCTCGACACCGAAGCCATGGTTGAGTCGGCCGGCAATGTGCCGCTGCCCGACGACCTAGGCATGCCCTGCGCGGGCGAGCGCGCGCCTGCCTACCATTTCCTGCGCCGCCTGCACCGCCTCGACGGGCGTCCCTTTGCCGTGGGCGAGGTCTATATCGAGGCCGGCGTGTTCGCGCGCGACCCGGACGCCTTCCGTCAGGGCGCGTCGGTGCCGGTGCTCGACCGCTTTCCCGGCCTGTCGGTCAGCACCGCGCGGCAGCGGCTGTCGATCGTCGCCGCGGGCGCGGAAGCGGCGGCCGCGCTGGCGCTGGCGGTGGGTGCGCCGGTGGCCGAGCTGCGCCGCTTTGCCTGCGTGCCGTCGAGCACCGCTGCGGAGGCGGAGCGCATCGTCTATTTCGCCCGTATTGAATTCCCGACCGAGTTCGTCTGCCTGGATTTCGACCTGCTGGCCGCGCGCCCGCATCCGGCATGACTGACCGGCATCCCAGCCAACCCACCCACCACCGGACCCCCAGATGGACAACGCACAACCGATGAACGGCGCCGAGAGCCTGGTCAAGACCCTGCTGGCCAATGGCGTGGACACCTGCTTTGCCAACCCCGGCACCAGCGAAATGCACTTCGTCGCGGCGCTGGACCGCATTCCCGGCATGCGTTGCGTGCTGGGGCTGTTCGAGGGCGTGGTCACCGGCGCCGCCGACGGCTACGCGCGCATGGCCGGCAAGCCCGCCGCCACGTTGCTGCATTGCGGGCCGGGTCTGGCCAACGGGCTGGCCAACCTGCACAACGCGCGCCGCGCGCAGACGCCGGTGGTCAACCTGATCGGCGACCAGGCCACCTACCACCGGCCGCTGGATGCGCCGCTGACCGCCGACACCGAAGGCTGGGCGCGGCCAGTCTCGGTGTGGACGCGCACCGCCACGCAGGCGGCTTCGGTCGGGGCCGATGCGTCGGCCGCGGTGCAGGCCGCCTGCGCCGCGCCGGGCGGCGTCGCCAGCCTGATCCTGCCGTCCGACGTGTGCTGGGATGCGGGCGGCGTGGTGGCGGCACCATTGTCCGCGCTGGCGGTGCCCAGGGTCTCGCCGGACGCCGTGCAGCAGGCCGCGCGCGTGCTGCGCTCGGGCCAGCCGACGCTGATCGTGCTGGCCGGCAGCGCGCTGCGTGAGGCGCCGCTGGCCGACGCGCACCGCATTGCAGCGGCCACCGGCGCGCGGCTGATCTCGCCCATGTCCAATGCACGCGTGGCGCGCGGGCGCGGGCGCCTGGCGGTGGACCGCGTGCCGTATTCAGGCGATGCCGCGCGCGACAAGCTGGCCGGCATCCGCAACGTGATCCTGGTCGGCGCGCCGGCACCGGTGACGTTCTTCGCCTACCCGGGCAAGTCGCCGCGCCCGTATCCGGAAGATGCCGCGGTGCATGTGCTGGCCCGCCCGGAACAAGACCTGGCCGAAGCGCTGGCAAGGCTCGCCGATGCAGTCGGCGCGCGCCAGGCGCAACTGCCCGCTGCCGCCATCCCGGCGCCGGTGGAGCCCGCGCGTGGCGCGGTCACGTCCGAAGCGGTGGCGCGCACGCTCACGGCGCTGCTGCCGGAACAGGCCATCGTGGTGGAGGAGAGCGTCAGCTTTGGCCGGGCCTTCTATCCCGGCACGGTGCACGCGGCGCCGCACGACTGGCTGCAGCTGACCGGCGGCGCCATCGGGGCCGGCCTGCCGCTGGCGCTCGGCGCGGCCGTCGCGGCACCGGGACGGCGCGTGGTGGCACTGCAAGCCGACGGCTCGGCCATGTACACCCTGCAATCGCTGTGGACCATGGCGCGCGAACAGCTCGACGTGACCGTGGTGCTGCTGGCCAACCGCAAGTACGCCATCCTGCTGGGCGAACTCGCCGGCGTCGGCGCCAGCCCCGGCAAGACCGCGCTCGACATGCTCGACATCGGCAACCCGGACCTGGACTGGGTCAAGCTGGCCAGCGGCATGGGCGTGGAAGGCGCGCAGGCCACCGACATGGAGCGCTTTGCCGACCTGTTCCGCATGGCCAATGCGCGCAAGGGGCCGTTCGTGATCGAACTGGTGATCTGAGGGACGGCGCGGCGGGCAAGCACGCCGCCGCGCATCCCGGCAAACCGGAAATTGCCCGCGTTTCAGTCGGTCAGGTCCGGCCAGCCCGGCGCATCGTCGACGCCGGGCAGCTGCCTGACCATGTAGGCATGCAAGCGCGACAGTTCCAGCGCGATGCCGTCCGGGAACCCCTGCCGTCCACCGCGCTTGTCGATCAGCAGTTCGACCAGGAAGGCATGCAGCGCGGCCGGGTTGGCGCACAGCGCCGCCAGCTGGTTGCCGATGCGCGGATAGCGGCGGCACAGCACCAGCGGGCGCGCCTCGGCCGGCAGCGACAACAGCCAGCGCATGGCAGCGTCCGACAGCACCGCGTCTTCCGGCGAGGGCGCGCGCCGCAACCCGTTCCAATCCGGCGCGACCTGCACCGGCGGCTCGCCGTCCAGGATCTTCCTGGCTTCCTCGACGGTGACGAATTCAAAAGTGAGGGGTTCCATGCCGGCTCCGGAGGACAGACCAACGCGCACCGCGGCAATGCCGTTCAGTTGAGGTATCAAGCACTACCGTCATTCCCGTGCAACGCGGGTTTCTGCATTCTAGCCGGGTACGCGATCGAGGCCGGCGTTTTGCACAGGCGGGCAGGCCGACCACGATCGATGCGCCGGCGCGGGTCGGGTAAAGTATGGCCCCTTCCGCTCCCATCGATCGCTGAAACCCCAAATGGCAGGCATGCAAAGAAAACAGGCAACGCTGGTCGGGCTCGTCGCGGTGCTCCTGTGGAGCTCGATTGTCGGCCTGATCCGTGGCGTCAGCGAGAGCTTCGGCGCGACAGGCGGTGCCGCGCTGATGTACACGGTCGCCTCCGTGCTGCTGTGGGTTTCGGTGGGCCACGTCAGGCTCCGGGCATTGCCCCGCGCCTACCTGGTGTGGGGCAGCGTGCTGTTCGTGTCCTACGAGCTGTGCCTGTCGCTATCGATCGGCTACGCCAACAGCGGCAGGCAGGCGATCGAAGTGGCCATGGTCAACTACCTGTGGCCCAGCTTCACCATGCTGGCCGCTATCCTGTTCAACCGGCAGCGGGCCAGCTGGCTGGTCGTGCCGGGCTTGCTGGTGGCCGTCCTCGGTATCTGCCAGGTACTGGGTGGCGATCAGGGACTGGATGTGGCGGGCATGGCGGCCAATGTGCGGGACAACCCGCTCAGCTACGGGCTTGCCTTCGCCGGCGCAGTGATCTGGGCGGGCTACTGCACCGTCACGGCCCGCATTGCGGCGGGCAAGAACGCCGTGACGCTGTTCTTCATGCTCACCGCCCTCGCCTTGTGGGCCAAGTACCTGTTCACAGGCGGCGAAGCGATGGCGTTCAGCGTTGCCGGCGTGGTCTACCTGGCCCTGGCGGCCTGCGCGATGGGCTTCGGTTATGCGGCGTGGAATGTCGGCATCCTGCATGGCAACGTGACCGTGCTCGCCGGCGCATCGTACTTCATTCCGGTGCTGTCGGCCGCCCTGGCCGCGGCGCTGCTGCATGCCCCGCTGTCCTTCGCGTTCTGGAAGGGAGCCGCGATGGTGGTCGCGGGGTCCATCCTTTGCTGGCTCGCCACGCACGGCAGGGGCGCGCGCGCCGCCACGGCCGCCGGGTCCAGCCAGGCGACATAGCGTAGCGGGGCGCCGGCACGGCCAGGCTGGCTGCCGGACCCGCGAGGGCGCATCGAGATCCGTTGTCTACAGCGCATCGCCGGGCAGTCCCAGCGCCCGTTCGATACACCGGATGATTTCCGTATCCGCGAACGGCTTGCCGATAAAGCACGCGGCCCCCGCCGCCTGCGCGCGCGCTTCATATCCCTGCTTGTCGAAGGCGGTCATGAAGATGACCGGGGTGCGCAGGCCGCGGGCGCGCAGCGCGTCGCTGAGCGCGAAGCCGCTCATGCCTGGCATCTGCACGTCCGCGATCACGCAGGCGATGCGGTCGAGCGTCGGCGACGCCAGCAGCTCCGGCCCGCCGGCGTAGAGCTCCACTGCCAGATCCAGGGCGCGCAGCAGCCGGCCCATGGCGTGTCGCACGGCAGCGTCGTCGTCGACGATGGCAATCACGGGCGTGGCGTTCACACGAGTTCCTCGAGTAGGCGTGCGCGATGGCAGGGGTCACGCACGCCCCCGTGCTGGGTCAGCGATGCTAGAACGTGTGCCGCAGTCCCAGCGCAAAGGTCTGCGGGTCGGCGCCGGCGCGGATGCCAAGGTCATTGATGGCGAAGTCGTAGATCGCGTTGTCCGCATTGTCGATGCGGCTGTAGTAGGCATACAGCGCCGTGCGCCGCGACAGCGGGTAATCGTAGCCGACCGTGAACTGCGTGGCGTGGGTTTGCGCGCCGCTGCGGAAGAAGCCGATGGTGTCCGTCGACGACCCGGTGCCGTTGGCGGCGTAGGCCACGCCGATGCGCACGCTGCCGGTCCCGACCTGCTGCACCAGCGAGGCGTAGCAGGCGTTGCGCTGCAGGTCGCCGGTATCGGTGCGGTAGTGCAGGTGTTCGGCCACCGCGGCGAGGCGGGTGCCGGGCCGCAGCTGCCACGCCACGCCGGCCTTGAAGGCGTCGTCGTTGCGGCCGGCGGCCTGGTAGTGCTGGTGGCGCTCCCAGGCCAGCGTCGCGTTGAGCGGGCCGCGCTCGTAGACCGCCGCCACCGAGTACAGCGCGGGGTTGCGCGCGACGGTAGTCTTCTCCTCGGGCACGCCCCAGCCCAGCCACAGGCTCACGCCTGCCCAAGCGGGCGAGCGGTACTGCACGATGTTTTTCTGGCGCCGGTCGAACGAACTGGTGTTCTCGACATTGTCGGTGCTCGATGCCGAGCCGTTGCCGATCAGCGCCATATAGCCGGCGGTGGTCGGGTAGTACGGGTCGTAGCCCATGGTGGCCTCGGTATAGGGCGTGTGCCAGTGACCCAGGAACAGCAGGCCATGGCGGCCCTGCAGGCCGATGCGCGAATTGCGGCTGGCGATCTGGCCCTGGCCGGAATCGAGCGACAGCGCGCTTTCGATCTGCCACACGGCCTTGAGCGCGCCGCCCAGGTCTTCTTCGCCGCGCAGGCCGAATACCGAGCGGTTGTTGTTCAGGCGCACGACACTGCCGAGGGCGGTGCCGTCGGTCGCGGTGCTGGCGTGGCTGTACTCGAGCGACGTGTTCAGGCGGCCGTAGACGGTGACGCTGCCCGCCGCCAGCGCAGGCGCGCACAGCACTGCGCAGCACGCACCCAGCAGCGCGCGGACGGCCGGGCTAGTGCGTGGCATCGTCGGCGGGCGTCTTGCTGGCGGCGTTTAGCGTCGGACCGGGGGTGCCGGTGATCTTGGGCATGCATTCGCTGTGGAACCACGCGGCCGTCACGGGTTCGCCGGCCAGCATGCGCTTGATCGGCGGCACCACCTGTTCGCCGATCAGCATGCCGAGCAGGCCGACCAGCGCCACCACTGGCGGTGCTGGTGAACGGACCTGCATCAGCGCGTAAATGATGCCGACGAGGATGCCGGCGGCGAGGGAGACAAGGTAGAGCTTCATGGCATCGGATTCCTGACGAAGTTGGCGAATCAGTGCGGCGCCGACGGCGCAGCCGGCAGCCCCACGCCCAGCAGGTGCCGCACGCGCGGCGGCGTCTCGCGGGCATGGAAGCGCGTGATCTCGCGCTGCAGGTCGGCATCGGCGTGGGGTACGCGGCGGTGCTGGCGCAGGTGCTCGGCCCAGGATTCGACCAGGAACCACTCGGTCAGCAGCTCCGGGTCGGCAGGGTCTTCCATCACGCCCCAGTTGAAGGCGCCGTCGCGCAGGCGTTCTTCCGAGAGCTTGTGCACCGCGCGCAGGAAGGCATCGCGGTCTTCCGCGCGGACGCAATACTCGATCAGGATCATCACCGGGCCGCGGTCATGCGCGATCTCGTCGGCGCCCTCGGGCTCCGGCCAGTGCTGGGCCGGTGCGAGATCTTCCTCGCCACGCGGCAGGCGCAGCCGATGCAGCAGCAGCGCCGCGGCCAGCAGGCCGCCTGCGGCGACCAGCAATCCGCCGGAGATGCCCAGCGCCTGGGCCACAAAGCCCCAAACCAGGCTGCCCGCCGCCATCGCGCCGTTGAAGACCATCTGGTAGACCGCCAGCGCGCGGCCGCGCACCCAGTTGGGCAGGATGGCTTGTGCCACGCCGCCCAGTGTCGTCAGTGCGGTGATCCAGGCGGCGCCGAGGAACAGCAACAGCGGCAGCGCCAGCCACACCGGCGGCGCGATGCACAGCGCCGCCATCACCACGGCGGTGACGACCGCCGACAGCAGCACCATCCCGTCGGCGTCGAGCCGCCGCTGCAGCCGCGGCATCACCAGCGCGCCCAGGATCGCGCCCAGTCCCACCGCGCCCAGCAATACGCCATAGAGGCTGGCGCCGCCCTGCAGCAGCTGCTTTGCGACCAGCGGCAACAACGCCCAGATGCTGCTGCCGAAAGCGAAATGGACGGCCGCGCGCGCCAGCACGATATGCAGCTTGCTGTGCGCGCGGGTAAAGCGCAGCCCCGCCCGGAACGCGCCGAAGAAATGCTCGCGCAGCGGGTCGGCGGGGCGCTGCGGCCGATTCCACCACAGCAGCGCGGCAATCACGAAGATATAGCTGACCAGGTCCACGCCATACGTCGTGGCCGCGCCGAACGCCGCCAGCAGCAGGCCGCCGGCAGCCGGGCCGATGGCGCGCGCGATGTTGACGCCCAGCGCATTGAGCGCGACGGCGCGCTTGAGCTCATGCTGCGGCACCAGTTCCGGCACGATCGATTGCCAGGTGGGCCCCATCATCGCTGCGCCGATGCCGCCGAGGAAGGCCATGCCGATCAGGATCTCGATGGTCAGCGCCTGGCGCCAGGCCAGCACCATCAGCGTGCCGCTGACCATGGCCAGCCCCACCTGCACCGCGATCAGGAAGCGCCTGCGGTCGAGGATATCGGACAGCACGCCGGCCGGAATCGCCAGCAGGAACACCGGCAGCGTGGCCGCGGCCTGGATCGTGGCGACCGCGGCGGGCGAGGTGGAGAGGTCGGTGGCCAGCCAGGCGCTGGCCACGTCGCGCATGAAGCTGCCGATATTGCCGAGGATGGTCGCGGCCCACAGCACGGCAAAGGTGGCCTGCGCCAGCGGCGCGAAGGTGCCGCCATTGGCAGGCGTGGGCGTGGGGCGGAGGGCTTGTGCTGCCATGCGGGTCACCGGTTGGTTTGCACGGGAGGCGTGCGTCGCGCACGTTCGCGCAGGTCATGCCAGGCCACCAGCAGGAAGCCGCCCACCAGGCCCAGGTGTTCGAAGAAGGCGTTGGCCATCATGAACCTGGCCTCGGGCGACGCCTGCCAGAAGCGGTTGGCGACGAAGGTCGCCGCCAGCGTGAAGAGCGCCAGCGCCAGCGCCCCCAGCCAGCGGCGCCAGCCGAGTAGGATCATGGCGCACGCGCCCAGCTCCAGCACGATGGTGGCGATCGCCATCGGCACCGCCGGCGACAGGCCGAAGTGCTGCATCTCGGCGATCGCGCCGTCAAAGTCGACCAGCTTGACCAGGCCGCCCTGCAGGTAGGCCGCGCACAGCAACAGCAGCGCCAGCCAGTGCAGCCAGCGCGGCATGCGCAGTGTGCCTTGGCGGGAGGAATCCGGCGTCAGCGTGGTAGTCGGTTCAGGCATGGCCGGTCTCCGGGCGGGGGCGTTGGGGAAGTGGCTGAAGAACAGGATCAGAACGCCCAGCACGAACAGCCGAGCGCGCCCCAGAAGGTGCTTTCGTCCCCGGTCGGCACGCTCGCGGTCCAGGCCCTGGCATGCGCGTGGCCGTGCACGCCGCAGCTGCTGGCGCAGCCGCACGCGGTGTTCATGGCCAGCCGGCGCGCCTGCGGTCGCGGCTGGTAGCCGCCCACATGCCGCACCGGCGACCAGTCGGGCATGGCCGGCGGGATCTGCGGCGACAGCTTGCTGAAGTCGCCGTCGCCATAAACGACCTTGCCGCCGAGGATGGTCAGCACCGAGGCGATGTCCTGGATCTCGTCGCCCGGCACGCTGAAGTAGTCGGCCGACAGCACCGCCAGGTCGGCGAGCTGGCCCACCTTGATCTGGCCCTTCTTGCCCACTTCGGACGAGAACCAGGTATTGGCCTCGGTCCACAGCCGCAGCGCGGTCTCGCGGTCGAGCAGGTTGGCCTGCGGATACATCGGCATGCCGCCCACGGTCTTGCCGGTGGTCAGCCAGTACAGCGACACCCACGGGTTGTACGAGGCCACGCGCGTGGCATCGGTGCCGGCGCCGACCTTGACGCCCTTCTCCAGCATCTTCTTCACCGGCGGCGTCGCTTCGGCCGCGCGCGCGCCGTAGCGCTCGACGAAATACTCGCCCTGGTACGCCATGCGGTGCTGCACGGCGATGCCGCCGCCCAGCGCGGCAATGCGGTCGATATTGCGGTCGGAAATGGTCTCGGCGTGGTCGAAGAACCAGTTCAGGCCATCGAACGGGATCTCCCTGGCGACCTTCTCGTAGACGTCGAGCGCGCGCGAGATGGTCTGGTCATAGGTGGCATGCATCCGCCACGGCCAGCGCTTTTCCGCCAGCAGGCGGATCACCGGCTCGAGGTCGGCTTCCATCAACGGCGCCATCTCGGGGCGTTCGACGCGGAAGTCCTCGAAGTCCGCGGCGGTGTAGACCAGCATCTCGCCGGCGCCGTTGTGGCGGTAGAGGTCGTCGCCCTGCCCGGGCCTGACCTGGGAGCTCCAGGTCTTGAAGTCGCTGAGTTCTTCCTTGGGCTTCTGCGTAAAGAGGTTGTAGGCGAGCCGCACCGTCAACAGGCCTTCCTTGTGCAGTTCCTCGATGATGCTGTAGTCCTCGGGGTAGTTCTGGTAGCCGCCGCCCGCGTCGATCACGCCGGTAACGCCGAGCCGGTTCACCTCGCGCATGAAATGGCGGGTCGAGTTCTTCTGGTACTCCGGCGGCAGCTTCGGCCCCTTTGCCAGCGTCGCGTACAGGATGGTGGCATTGGGCTTGGCCAGCAGCAGGCCGGTGGGGTTGCCGCGCGCGTCGCGCACGATCTCGCCGCCCGGCGGGTTCGGTGTGTCCTTGCTGTAGCCCACGGCGCGCAGCGCGGCGCCGTTCAGGATGGCGCGGTCGTACAGGTGCAGGATGAACACCGGCGTATCGGGCGCCACCGCGTTCAGTTCCTCGATGGTGGGCAGGCGCTTCTCGGCGAACTGGTGCTCGGTGAAGCCGCCCACCACCCGCACCCATTGCGGCGCGGGGGTGCGCGCCACCTGGTCCTTCAGCATCCGCATCGCATCGGCCAGCGAGCGCACGCCGTCCCAGCGCAGCTCCATGTTGTAGTTCAGGCCGCCGCGGATGATATGCATGTGGCTGTCGATCAGCCCGGGAATGGCCCGCCGGCCATTCAGGTCGATGACCTTCGTCTGCGCCCCGGCCAGCTTCATGATGTCCTGGCGCGTGCCGACGCCGACAAAGCGTCCGTCGCGCACGGCCACGGCATCGGCCTGCGGGTTGGACTTGTCGAGCGTGGCGAACTTGCCGTTGACGAGGACGAGGTCGGGGGTGCCTGGTGACATGGCGAAGATCTCCGAGGAGGCGGCCGCGCCGAGCGCGGCGGCGGAGGCGATGAACTGCCGGCGGGTAACTGACATGGTCTTATGCGTTCAGGAAGGCGAGCAGGTCGGCATTGACCTGGTCGGCGTTGATCACGCACATGCCGTGCGAAGCACCGGGGTAGACCTTCAGGGTGGCATCCTTCACGATCTCGGCCGACAGGCGCGCCGAATTGCCGATCGGCACGATCTGGTCGTCGTCGCCATGCAGGATCAGCGTCGGCACGTCGATCTTCTTCAGGTCCTCGGTGTAGTCCACTTCCGAGAACTCCCGGATGCAGGCGTACTGGCCGACGATGCCGCCGGCCATGCCCTGCGCCCAGAACGCATCGATGGTGCCCTGCGAGGGCTTGGCGCCGTCGCGGTTGAAGCCGAAGAACGGCACCGCCAGGTTCTGGTAGAACTGCGAACGGTTGTCGGCGACGCCCTTGCGGATGCCGTCGAACACCGCCATCTGCAGGCCATCGGGGTAGGCCGTGGTCTTCAGCATCACCGGCGGCACCGCGCCGATCAGCACCGCCCTGGCCACGCGTCTGGTGCCATGGCGGCCGATGTAGTGCGCCACCTCGCCGCCGCCGGTGGAATGGCCCACCAGCGTCGCATCCTGCAGGTCCAGCGCGTCCAGCAATGCCGCCAGGTCGTCGGCATAGGTGTCCATGTCGTTGCCCTGCGCGGGCTGGTCCGAGCGGCCATGGCCGCGGCGGTCATGGGCGATCACGCGAAAGCCCTGCTGCACCAGGAACAGCATCTGCGCGTCCCAGGCGTCGGCATTGAGCGGCCAGCCGTGCGAGAACACGACCGGGCGGCCGGAGCCCCAGTCCTTGTAGAAGATCCGGGTACCGTCTTGGGTAGTGATAAAGCTCATGGTTCACCTTTTCGATGGAGGAGGGCGACAGGAGGAGACGAGATGGCTGGCCGCAGGCTTAGCGGGCCGGCACCGGCGCGATCGACTCGTGCGGGGTGGCGGTGCGCTGCGGGGCCTTGTGGACCATGGTGTAGGCATAGTCGACGCCCATGCCATAGGCACCGGAATGCTCCTTGACGAGCTTCATCACGGCGTCATACGTGTCGCGCTGGGCCCAGTCGCGCTGCCATTCCAGCAGCACCTGCTGCCACGTCACCGGCACGGCGCCGGCCTGCACCATGCGCTGCATGGCGTAGTCGTGCGCTTCCTTGCTGGTGCCGCCCGAAGCATCGGCCACCATGTAGATCTCGTAGTTGCCTTCCAGCATGGCG
Source organism: Cupriavidus taiwanensis LMG 19424 (assembly GCF_000069785.1). Lineage (NCBI taxonomy): Bacteria > Pseudomonadati > Pseudomonadota > Betaproteobacteria > Burkholderiales > Burkholderiaceae > Cupriavidus > Cupriavidus taiwanensis. The sequence goes on from NC_010530.1 coordinate 434,527, forward strand.
CACAGCGCGAAGGTGGTGTTGCAGACCTCGGTCCACAGCCCGGCAACGATGACCTTGTTGCGGCCGTTGGCCTTGAGCGCGTCGCGCACCTTCTGGTCGTCCCACGAGTTCATCGAGGTGCGTTCCAGGGTCTTCTGCTCCGGGAACACGTCCAGCAGTTCCGGATAGGTGAAGCCCGAGAACGACTCGCTCTCGACGGTGGTGATGGTCGTCGGGATATTGAAGATCCTGGCCGCCTTGGCCAGGCCGACCACGTTGTTCTTCATGGCTTGCCGGTCCATCGACTGCACGCCGAAAGCCATCTGCGGCTGGTGGTCGATGATGATCAGCTGGCTGTTGTGCGGAGTGAGGACTTCGAGCTTCGGGTTGGACATGGTGTGGTTCCTTGGGAGCGCAGGATTGGGCCCCGGTGCGATCCTTGCTTGAAGGCAGGGTCGCGACGCCGGAGGGATGGAGAAGGGCGGCGCGATTGCATGAGCGCAGCGCCGCCGGATGTAAGACTAGTCGGTGCCGGCGCCCACGCAAATCGGATGTTCGTATTACCCGGCCATTACCTGGCCGCCGCGCCGGTGCCCGGTTGTGGTGCCCGGCGGGCGTCGCAGCGGCGCCGCTGCGACGTGGAAGGGCGTGGCCGCCGCGCATCGTCGCGGTGCGCGCCTGCGACTAACACCATGGTATGGGTGCCCGTTGCATCACTGCCGTGATCCAATCCCGATCCTTGTGATGACATGCCTGCTGGTTATAATCCGCAACACCTTTCCGAGCGCACTGGAGATCTGACCGTGACATCAACGAGCCTGGAGCCAGCCGACACCAGTGCGAGCGATGACGCGACGGTGCTGGTGGTCGACGACGATGCCGCGCTGCGCCGTGCGCTGGGCAGCCTGTTCCGCTCGGTCGGCCTGAAGGTGGCGTTGTACGCCTCGGCCGCCGAACTGCTGGCCGCGCCCTTTCCCGATACGCCATGCTGCCTGCTGCTCGATGTCAGGCTGCGCGGGCCGAGCGGACTCGACCTGCAGGCGCGTCTGGGCCAGCTGGGGGTTCATATCCCGATCATCTTCATGACCGGCTACGGCGACATCGCCATGACCGTCGCGGCCATGAAGGCAGGCGCCGAAGACTTCATGCCCAAGCCGTTCCGCGACCAGGACTTGCTCGATGCGGTGGCCGCCGCGCTGGAGAAGGACCGGGGCCGGCGCGAGGGCTTGCGCCAGCTTGAAGCGCTGCACGCCTGCTACCGCTCGCTGACGCCGCGCGAAGGCGAAGTCATGGGCCTGGCGGTGTCCGGCCTGCTCAACAAGCAGATTGCCGCCGAGATCGGGATCAGCGAGGTGACGGTGAAGATCCACCGTGGCCAGGCCATGCGCAAGATGAAGGCACGCACCTTCGCCGAGCTGGTGCTGATGGCGCAGCAGCTTGGCATCTGCAAGGTCGGCGGCTGAGTGCGCCCCCGCCAATCCGCGTGTGCTGGCGCGGCGCCCGCGACCCTTCCTGCCCCATGACGCCTGGCATCCCCCCGCGGCAAAGTACCGCGCCTGCCTTTGACAACGCCTGGCTGAAGCGGGCCGCACAAACCGTGCTGCATGTATCGGACGGCGTTAGCGCTGTGCAGCTGTTCGATCCCGACACCGGGCTGCGCGTCTTCGCCAGGAGTGCGCCGCTGGCCGGCAGCGGGCCGCTGCAGGAGGAAGCCCGGCTGGCCGCGCGCCTGCGGGCGGACTGGGCCGCGGTGCCGGCGGCCACGCTGCGCACGGCGGACCGCATGGTGGTGGTGTATGGCGGCGCGCCGGCGTCGACCCTCGCCGCCATGCTCGGCGATACCCCCGTGCCCGCCGCACGCTTTCTGGAACTGGCCATCGGCAGCGTGCGCGCGCTGGCGGGCGCGCATGCGCACGGCCTGTTGCATGGCGACATCCGGCCGCACAACCTGCTCGCCGACGGCAGCGCGGGCGTACGCCTGACCGGCTTCGAGCATGCCACCGCGCTGGACGCCATGCCGCCGGTCGTGCCGCGGCCCGGACCGGCATCGTGGCCCTACCAGTCGCCCGAGGTCGCCCGCGCCGACCAGGCGCGCACCAGTGCCCGCTCCGACCTGTACTCGCTCGGCGTCACCTTCTACCAGATGCTGACCGGCACGCTGCCGTTCACCGCCGACTCGCCGGCGGCGTGGCAGCATGCCCATCTCGCCATCGAACCGGTGCCGCCGCAGACTCGTGCTTCCGGCATCGAGCCGATGCTGGGCGCGATCGTGCTCAGGCTGCTGGCCAAGGATCCCGTCGACCGCCATGCCAGCGCCATGTCGCTGCTTGCCGACCTGCTGCGCTGCCAGGCGGACTGGCGCGAACGCGGCGAGATCGCGCCGTTTGTCCTCGATGCCGCCGGCGCCACGTCCACGCTGAACGTCTCCGGGGAACTCTTTGGCCGCGCGCGCGAAACCGCGCAACTTGCCGATGCGCTGGCGCGCGTGCGCCACAGCGGCCAGTCCGAGCTGGTGCTGATCGCCGGCCCCGCCGGCTCCGGCAAGTCGGCGCTGGCGGCCTGGCTGTCGTGCCAGGCAGGGCAGCAGGGCCTGCGCTTCGCCAGCGGCAAGAGCGACCAGTTGCAGCTCGATATTCCGTATGCGCCGGTCGCGCAGATGATCCGCGCGCTGACGCTGCCGCTGCTGGGCGAACCGGAAGCCGCGCTGGCGCCGCTGCGCGAGCGCTGGCTCGGCGCGCTGGCGGGGCAGGGCCGGGCCATTGCCGTGCTGGCGCCGGAGGCCGGGCATGTGCTTGGGCGCACCGCGCCGCTGGCCGACGTACCGGCCCAGCAGGCGCAGGCGCGCGCGCAGAAGGCCATTCTTGCCACCTTTGCCACGTTTGCCGACCGCGCCGCGCCGCTGGTGCTGTGCTTCGATGACCTGCAATGGGCCGACGCGTCGACCATTGCGCTGCTTGAAGCCTTTACCGCGCAACGGCCGGGCAACCTGCTGCTGATCGCCGCTTATCGCGACCACGGCAACGATGTGGAGCAGCGCTTCTCGTGGCTGCTGCATGCCAGCCGTGCCGGCGCGCTGCCGGTCACGCGCATCGCGGTCCGCCCGCTGGCCGTGCCGGAGCTGGCCGAGCTGGTCGGGGCTGCCCTCAACGAGCCCGCGCCGCGCGTGGAAGCGCTGGCGCGCCTGGTGCACGCGAAGACCGGCGGCAATCCCTTTTTCTCGTACCAGCTGTTGCGCGCGCTGGTCGACGACGGCGTGCTGGCCTACCGCGAGGACGGCTCCGGCTGGCACTGGGACGAGGCGGACGCCGCACAGCATCGCTACACCGACAGCGTGACCGACCTGATGACCCGTCGCTTCGCCAGGCTGCCGGAAGCCGGCACGGAACTGCTGCAGCAGCTGGCCTGCGTGGGCATCCGCTGCGAGCAAAGCCTGCTCGCGTGCGTGGCGCAGCTCAGTGCGCCGGAGCTCGGCGAGCGGGTGCGGCCATTCGTTGCCGCCGGGCTGCTGGTACGGACCGAGGACGGCTATGCGTTCCAGCATGACCGCGTGCTGGAAGCGGCGTACGCCATGATCGCGCCACGCGAGCGCCCCGCCGCGCATGCGCGCATCGCGGCCATCATGATCGAGCACTGGCAGGCCGGGCTGGCCGTGCATGCCTTCGAGATCGGCAACCAGATCGAACGCGCGGCCGGCCATCCGCTGCCGGAGCCGCAGCGCGTGGCGTTTGTCGAGGTGCTGCTGGTCGCCGCCAGGCGCGCCAGGCGCAGCGCGGCGATGGCGCAGGCAACGCGCTACACCGACGCGGCGTTCGCGCTGATGCAGCCGTCATGGTGGTCGACCCACTGCGCGCTGGCCTACGCCGCCAGCGTGCTGCACTGCGAATGCCTGCTGGCGCAGGCGCGGCTGGAGCCGGCCTCGCAGGAGATCGACGCGCTGCTGGCGCGCGAGCTGCCGCCGGTGGACAAGGCTGCCGTGCATCGGCTGAAGGCCAGCCTGCAGACGGTTCGTTCCGACTACGAGGGCGCGATCAACGCCGCGCTGTCCGGCCTGGCCCTGCTCGATATCCACCTGGAGCGCGGGCCGACGCCGGCACGCATGCGCGAGGCCTATGACGCGGTGAGGCAAGCGCTGGGCGGGCGCGCGATCGGCAGCCTGGCGTTGCTGCCGGCGACCGAAGACAGCCGCATCCAGACCATCATGGGGCTGTTGTCGACGCTGATCTCGTCGCTGTTCGTGCGCGACGGCATCAGCTTCCTGCATGTGGCCAAGATGGTGGAGCTGACGCTGGAGCACGGTGCCACCGCGCAATCGCCATACGGGCTGTCCTGGTTTGGCGTCTTTATCGCCAGCCTGTATGAGGAATACGAGGACGGGCTGGCCTACGGGCTGGCGGCCATGGACCTGGCCGACCGCCATGGCTACGAGGCCGAGCGCATCGCCACGCTGGTGGCGGTCGACCAGGTCAGCGCCTGGACCCGGCCGCTGTCCTACGCGCTGGCGCATGCGCAGCGCGCGGTCACGCTGGGCCGGGCTTCGGGCGATATCGGCATGGCCTGCTATGCCTGCAACCATATCGCGTCCGACCTGCTGGCCATGGGCGAGCACCTGCGCCTGGTGGAGGAAGAGATCGGCCGCGGGCTGGCGCTGACCCGGCTGGTGCAGTACCGGGATATCGAGCTGATCCTGTACTCGCAGCACCATTTCCTGCACCGGCTGCGCAGCGGCGACGACGCGCCGCCACAGGGCGAGGCCGTCCACCGGATGAGCGCGGGGCAGCGGCTGGCGCGCGCCAACTCGCTGCCCACCCAGTTCTGGATCTGGCTCTACGACGGCATGGCGGCGGTGTTCCGGCAGGAATGGGACCACGCGCTGCGCAGCCTGCGCGAGGCCGAAACGCTGATCTGGTCGGCGCCGGCGCATATCAACGTCGCGGATTGCCGGCTGTATCTGGCCATTGCGCTGGCGCACGCAGACACTGACGCGGCGCCGGACAGCGTCGTGGCGCAGGTATCCGCGCATCGCGACTGCTTTGCCCGCTGGGCGGCGCTGAACCCGCTGACCTTCCAGGGCAAGCTGGCGCTGGTCGACGCCGAACTGGCCCGCTTGCGCGGCGATTCGATGCAGGCGCTGGCCGGCTACGAGCAGGCCGCAGCCGCCGCCACGGCGGCGGGATTCGTGCATGAGTCGGCGCTCGCGCATGAGCTGGCCGGCCTGCTGTGCGACGCGCGCGGCCTGCCGACCGCGGCGGCGCAGCACTGGCGCCTGGCGCGTGCCGGCTATCGCCGCTGGGGCGCCGACTACAAGGCGATGCTGCTGGAAGCGCGACATCCGCAGCTCGACACGGCGGGACCCGACCACGTTGGCGACGACGCTGCCGGTGCCGACGGCAAGCGCAGCGCGGCCCGCTTGGAACTCGGCATGAAGGCGGCCCGGGCGATGTCCAGCGAGATCGTGATGGACCGGCTGATCGAAACGCTGATGACCCATGTGGTGGTCCATGCCGGCGCCCAGTACGGCTTGCTGCTGCTGATGCGCGGGGAGCAGCCCGTGATCGAGGCCTCGGCGCGCGTGGCCGGCGGCAAGGTGGTGGTGACGCTCGGCAGCGCGGTGCCGAGCGAGCAGGCGCTGCCTTTGGCGGTGCTCAACAGCGTGCTGCGTACCCGGCAGACGCTGGCGCTGGACGATGCCATGGTCGACGCGCCGTCGATCCGCACCAAGGGCGCCATTGCCGGCGGCCTGCGCTCGGTGCTGTGCCTGCCGCTGCTGCGCGGCGGCGGCGTGATCGGCGTGCTGTACCTGGAGAACAGCCTGGCACCGGCGGTGTTCGACGCCACCCGGATTGCCGAACTCGAAGTGCTGGCGCCGCAGCTGGCCATTTCGCTGGAAACCGCGCGCCTGTACGAGCAGCTGATCGACGAAAGCAACCGCCGTGTCGCGGCCGAAATGCGGCTGCGCAGCGCCAGCACGGCACTGGCCCGCACCTCGCACCTGACCGTGATGGGCAGCCTGGCCGCATCGATCGCCCATGAAGTGAACCAGCCGCTGACCGCCATCGTCGCCACCGTCGACGCCAGCCTGCGCTGGCTCAATCGGCCCAGGCCGGAGGTGGCCGAGGCGCTCGACGGCTTTACCCACATCCGGCAGAACGCCCTGCGCGCCGCCGATATCATCCGCGCCCTGCGCGCGCTGGCCAGGCAGGCGCCGGCGGTGCTGGCGCCGCTGCATCCAGACGATGTCCTGCGCGAGGTGCTGGACATGGCGCGCCTGGACATCGATGCGCACGACGTCAGGGTCGTGGCGCGCCTGGCGGCAGGACCGGCCGTGGTCGAAGCCGACCGCGTCCAGCTGCAGCAGGTGGTGCTGAACCTGATCACCAATGCGCTCGACGCCATGGCGCAGACCCCGCCCGCGCAACGCGAGCTGATCGTGACCTCGTACCGCGAGCAGGACAACGTCGTCGTCAGCGTGCAGGACGGTGGCGCCGGCATCCCCGACGACGTGCTGGACCAGTTGTTCGAACCGTTCTTCACCACCAAGGAAGACGGCATGGGCATGGGCCTGGCCATCTGCCGCTCCATCGTCGAGGCGCATGGCGGCACGCTGGAAGTGCGCAACCGGCGCAGCGGCGGCAGCGAGTTCCTGTTCCGGTTGCCGGTGTCCGGTCTGTTGCCGGCGGCGGCAGCCTGAAAGTCCGCCGCGGCGGCGCGGCGGGACGGTCAGGTTCACCCGTCCCGCATCACCTGCCTCACCCGCAGTTGGCGTCCGCCACGCACAGCCCGTGCACCACCATCTCGCCCATGAAATCCATGGATCCCTGGTCGGCAATGGCTTCGCGCAGCGCGTCCAGCGCGGCATCGTGGGCGTCGCCGGCATTGCCGGCCCGCAGCGGGGTGTCATGCCAGCGCCGCGGGATGGCTCCGGGGTCGATGTCGACCCCGGCACCGGCGGCCAGCGCAGCCAGCACGGCGCTTTCCGCTTCGGCCATGGCTGCGGCGGACAGGTTGCTGGCGGTTCCCGCGCCGAAACTGTCGAAGGCCTGCCCCGGCGGGCCGCCCATCACCTTCCACAGCGCCAGCTCGGTCAGCGGCGTGCAATTCACGGTGCGCCCGCCCAGCACCAGGCCGTGCAGACGCTGGCGGTTCGCTTCGCCCTGCGCGAGCCCGCCTTCGCAGCGGACCATCAGCGCGCCGTCCGGGACGCCGGACAGGCGGAAGGCACCGCTGGCATCGGCCGTGGCGTGGCGCACCTGCCCCTGCGCGTCGCGCACCTGCACGGTCGCGCCGGCCAACGCCGCGCCGACGGCCGCCGTGCCGCTCACTTCCTGCGCCGGATCATCCCCGCATGCCGCGACGGCCGCGACCCCGCATGCGAGCACGAGGTAGCGCCAGTATCGAAGTTGCTTGCCCATGGTATCGGTGCTCAGGGAGCGAGGTTGGCGAGCTCGCGGCGCGAGCGGTTGAACAGGCCGCGTGCCAGCGGCGTCGGGCGGAAGTCGACATCGAGCGGCGAGATGGTGATGTATTTCGCCAGGAAGGCGGGCGTCTCGGCCGTGCGTGCGAGCGCGGCGGGTTCGGTCTCGGCCGCGCCGACGTCGATCGATACCGTGTTGTCGGCGTTGCGCCGATAGGCCGTGGTAAAGGAATCCACGGTGCCGGGCACGGTCAGGCGCACGCCGGCCGGGGCCCCGCCGACCGGATAGTTGATGCTGAGCGGGTGGGCCACCGGCAGCAGCGGCTGGCCGGCGCCGCGGCTGGCCTCCAGGGTGGCGATCACGCGGGCCAGGAAGGCGCCGGCCTTGGGGAACGCGGCAATGGTGCCGGGAAAGCCCGAGCGGGCCTCGGCAAAGTCCACCCCCACGCTCAGCGCGATGCCGGGCACACCGCGGCGCGCGGCGTACAGCACGTTCATCACCGTGCCCGAGTGCGGGATCGAATCCGACAGGTTCTCGCCGAAGTTCGCGCCCGACACCACCAGGTCTGGCGTGAAGCCGCTTTCCGGCGCGACGATCTTCAGGCCCATGGCGGTGGCGTCCACCGGCGAGCCGCTGCTGATGTAGTCCGGATTGGTGCTGTTGAGCGCGCTGCCCGCGACGAAGGTGGGCTTGACCCGGTGCACGCAGAAGGTCTCGGCGCTGCCGGCGAGCGGATCCACCACCAGCCGGGTACGGCCATCGGGCACGGCATAGGCCGCGCCCGAGCCGCTCTGGTTGGTGGCGGGGCCGACCGTGACCACGCGGTGGCCGGCGTCCTGCAGGGCCTTGCGAACTGCGGCGATGCCGGGCGCGGCGCAGCCGTCGTCATTGGTCAGCAGGATATTGAGGGCGTGGGCCGGACTGGACGCGGCGGCCAGTGCCATGACAGCAAAGGCGAAGCCGGCAAGCCGCGGGCGGGCATGAAGTCTGAGCATGGGTACCTGTCTCCTCTTTCTTTGTGGGACTGCCATTCCCGCGAAGGCGGAAATCTAGCGTCTTTCACGTTCCCTTCGGGGATAAAGTCACTGGGTTCCCGCCTTCGCGGGAACGACTGTGGTTAACGGAACGGCAATACCGGTGGGCTGCGCGGGAGGGAAAGCGGTGCGGTCCTTACGCGACCGGCAGGCCCCGCGCGCGCGCCAGCGTGATCGCGGTGTCCTCGATCATGTCTTCCTGCCCGCCCACCAGCCGCTGCCGGCCCAGCTCCACCAGGATCTCGCGCGCGGGGATGCGGTACTTGGCCTCGGCGCGCTTGGCAAACAGCAGGAACGACGAATACACCCCGGCATAGCCCAGCGTGAGCGCGTCGCGGTCGATGCGAATGGGGTGGTCCATGATCGGCACCACCAGGTCCTCGGCGACGTCGGCAATGCGGAATACGTCGACGCCGGTCTCGATGCCCATGCGCTCGCACACGGCCACCAGCACTTCCATCGGCGTGTTGCCGGCGCCCGCGCCAAGCCCTGCCGCCGCGGCATCGATGCGGGTCGCGCCGCAGGTGATCGCGGCGAGCGAATTGGCCACGCCCATGGCCAGGTTGTGGTGGCCGTGGAAGCCCAGCTCGGTCTCGGGGCGCAAGGCCTGCCGCACAGCGGTGAGCTTCTCGGTGACATCGTGCGGCAGCATGTGGCCGGCGGAATCGGTGATGTACAGGCAGTTGGCGCCGTAGCTTTCCATCAGCAGCGCCTGCTGCACCAGCGTCTGCACCGGCGCCATGTGCGCCATCATCAGGAAGCCGACGGTATCCATGCCGAGCTTGCGCGCCATGCCGATATGCTGTTCCGAGACATCGGCCTCGGTGCAGTGCGTGGCCACGCGGATGGTCTGCACGCCGATCTCGTGCGCCATGCGCAGGTGGTCGACGGTGCCGATGCCGGGCAGCAGCAGCGCCGACACGCGCGCCTGTTTCAGCTCGCCCAGCACCGCGCGCAGGTATTCCTCGTCGCTGTGCGCGGGAAAGCCGTAGTTGACCGAGGCGCCGCCCAGGCCATCGCCGTGGGTGACTTCGATCAGCGGCACGCCGGCGGCATCGAGCCCGCGGGCGATGCCTTTCATCTGCTCCAGCGAGATCTGGTGGCGCTTCGGGTGCATGCCGTCGCGCAGGGTCATGTCGTGCAGGGTGATGCGTTGGGCCATGGCCGGGCTCCTCAGGCAGTGGCGGTTTCAGGGCTGCCGGCGCGCATGGCGGCGGCGATGCATTCGGCGGTGCGCGCGGCCGAGGCGGTCATGATGTCGAGGTTGCCCGCGTACTTCGGCAGGTAGTCGCCCAGGCCCTCGACCTCGAGGAAGATCGAGACGCGCTTGCCGTCGAACACCGGCCCGTTTTTCAGCGTGTAGCCGGGCACGTACTTGCGCACCTCGGCAATCATGTCGTGCACCGACGCGGTAATCGCGGCAACATCGGGCGCGTCTTCGGTCAGGCAGTGGATGGTGTCGCGCATGATCAGCGGCGGCTCGGCCGGGTTGATCACGATGATCGCCTTGCCCTGGCGCGCGCCGCCCACCGCCTCGATCGCGCCAGCGGTGGTGCGCGTGAACTCGTCGATATTGCGGCGCGTGCCGGGCCCGACCGAGCGCGACGACACCGTCGCCACGATCTCGCCATACGCCACCGGCTGCACGCGCGACACCGCATAGACCATCGGAATGGTGGCCTGCCCGCCGCAGGTGACCATGTTGACGTTCATCTCGTTGCTGCCGATATGGGCGGCGAGGTTGACCGGCGGCACGCAGAACGGCCCGATCGCCGCCGGCGTCAGGTCGATCACGCGCACGCCGCGCGCGGTCAGTTTGGCCGAGTGTTCGGCGTGGACGTAGGCCGAGGTGGCATCGAAGGCGATGCGGATATCGTCCGCCTCCAGGTGCGGCAGCAGGCCGTCGATGCCGTCGCTGGTGGTCTTCAGCCCCAGTTCGCGCGCACGCGCCAGGCCTTCGGAGGTCGGCTCCACGCCGACCATCCAGACCGGTTCCAGGATGTCGCTGCGGCGCAGCTTGTAGAGCAGGTCGGTGCCGATATTGCCGGGACCGATCAGGGCGCATCGGATCTTGTTCATGGAGTCTCGCGTTGCAGGGTCAGACAGTCAGGAGAACACGGCGGCACAGCCGCCGATGCCGGTGATATGCATGGACAGGCGGTCGCCCGCCTGCACGGGAACCAGCGCAGCCAGCGAGCCCGACAGGATGGTCTCGCCGGCGAGCAGCGGAATGCCGTAGTTGCCGAGGGTGTTGGCCAGCCACGCCACCGCGTCGGCGGGATGGCCAAGCGCGGCGCTGCCCATCCCGGTGGCGACGCATTCGCCGTTCTTGTGGAGCGTCATCGCGCACGCGGCCAGGTCCACCGCATGCGGGCTCACACGCTCGTCGCCCAGCACATAGACGCCGCACGAGGCGTTGTCGGCCACCGTATCCTCGATGCGGATGCGCCAGTCGCGGATGCGCGAATCGACGATCTCGAAGCAGGCGCCCACCGCCTCGGTGGCATCGAGCACGTCGTCGCGCGTCACGCCCGGACCGCGCAGGTCGCGCCGCAGATAGAAGGCGATCTCGCCCTCGGCGCGCGGCTGGATCAGCGACGCCGCTGGAATGGGCTGCCCGGCGGCGCAGTGCATGCTCTGCAGCAGGATGCCGAAGTCGGGCTGGTGCACGTCCAGCATCTGCTGCACGGCGGCGCTGGTCACGCCGATCTTCTTGCCGGTAACGCGGTCGCCGGCCGCCAGCCGGTGGGCGACGAAGCCCTGCTGGATGCGGTAGGCGGCGCTGACATCCAGCGCCAGGCCGCGACTGCTGAGCGGCGGCACCGGCGTGCGCGTGACCAGCGCCTGGTGGAGTTCGTTGCTGAGCGTGGTGATCAGGTCGGCATTCATGGCGGAAAAGAGGGCGGTCCGCGCGCCCATGCGGGCGGCGCGGACCGGGACGAGGGTCAGAACGAATACTTGGCGTTGAAGGCCACGTAGTCGCGGTCGGCCAGCGGGCGGTTGACGATGTTGGCGCCGCCGATAAACGCGGCGTAGGTCAGGTTGAGCTCCAGGTTGTTCAGGTACTTGAAGGTCAGCCCGACGCTGGCGCGCTTGTCGCTATAGCCCATCAGCGTGCCGAAGGCGCCGGCCACCGCCGACCTGCCGCTGAATTGCTGCGCATAGGTCAGCGGCACGGTGAGGTCCCAGCCATCGAACACGTTGTTGTAGGTCAGCGACCAGCCCACCTGGAACGCCGCCGAGTTGCGCGTGTTCGACAGCTTGCTGAAGCCCATTACCGGGTCCACGTCCAGCACATGCAGGTACGAGACTTCGCCCAGCAGCGACTGCGAATCGGCGAGGAAGGTCGGCCCCACTGAATAGATCGCGGACAGGTTGCCCTGCAGCGCCTTGCCGCGCGAGGCGGTGGGCGAGCCGGCCACGTCCACCAGCATCGGCACGCCGTCCTTGTAGCTGACTTCGCCGGCGACGTTGGCGCCGAGCAGCTGCGTCGAGAAGCTGGCGCCGGTCAGGTTGATGCCGCCGTAGAACTTCTGCTGGTACTGCAGCGTGGGGAACAGCGAGGTGACCACGCTCGGGTTCTTGTCGTGGTAGCGCAGCTGGTAGATGCCGATCTCGGTGTCCTCGAACACGCGGAAGCGGGCGCCGACACCCCATTGGCCCCAGTCCGACGGGCGGATATCCGGACCGCGCGGGATGTTGAAGCCCGGCCCGATGATGAACTCGGCGCCGGGCCCGACCACGTCGGTGGTGCTGAAATAGCTGCCCGGGGCGAACATCTGGTTCGGCTTGTAGGTGAACTGGTAGTAGCCCATCAGGCTGAACGTCGGCGTCACCTGTAGCTGCAGCGAGGCCTGTGGCACCGGCAGCAGGATGTCCTTGACCTCGGCGCCGGGCACGAAGGCCTTGGTCGCATCGGCGGGCCCCTGCGCGCCGGCGATATTGGCGAAGAACAGGCTCTCGCCCCAGGCCACCACCTGGTTGCCCAGCTTGAAGCTCAGCTGCGTGCCGCCGATCGGGGTGGCGCCGTAGACGTAGGCATCGAGCAACTGTGCGCGGTGCTCGTGGTAGTCCTTCGCCGACTCGGTGAACTGGTTGAACGGCCCGCTGTGGTTGACCGTGAAGGGCGCGTTGTTGGAGTTGGTGCCGCTGTAGGCCCAGTCGTAGAACACGCTGCCGCGCAGCAGCGCACCGAATTCGCCGCGCTTCAGGTGCGCCTCGCCCAGCAGCGAGACGCGGTTCGCGGTCATGTCGCCGCGCTTGAAGTTGCGGTCGCCGTCGTCGCCGTTGATATTGGCGGGGCTCAGCAGCGCGTCGCTCTGGCGGCCGGTGCGCAGCGCCGCGCCGTAGGACGCGGTGACGCTGTAGTCTAGCGTGGTGTCGTTGCCGAAGTCGATGGTGTCGCCGGCTAGCGCTGGCTGCGCAAGCAGCGCGGCCAGCGCCATCAGGGCCGCTGCTGCGGCGATGGGCCGCAGCCGGTTGCCGCGCTGCTGTGGCCCGCGTGGTGGTTGGTGCATGGTGGTCTCCCCGTGAAATCGGTGTTGGTTCATTGCCTGGCACTTCGATCGGCCCTCGCCTGGACGAGAAGCGTAGAGAGGGGGAGCCACGCACAAATCGGCAGAACGGACTAGGCGGTTTCCCTACGGGCGATGAGGCAATGAGGGCAACGAGGCCCACGGTTCAGCCGCGATTGACCGACGCCGCGTCGAGGAAGGCCGGCCGCTCGCCGCCGCCATCGATGACGAGATTGGCGCCGCTCACGTACGAGGCCTGCGGCGACGCCAGGAACAGGCACGCGGCGGCGATGTCGTCCGGCAGCGCCAGCCGGCCCAGCGGCACCGTCGCCGCCATGCTGCGCAAGGCCGCCGGATCGCCGTAGTGCTGCTGCTGTGAGGTGTCGGTCAGTACCATGCCCGGGCTGACCGCGGCCACGCGCACGCGCGGCGCCCATTCCACCGCGAGCGTGCGCACCGCGTTGAGGATGCCCGCCTTGGCGGCGCCGTAGGCGGCGGTGCCGGGCGACGGGCGCAGCGCACTGACGCTGCCGACGAACAGCTGGGTGCCGCCGCCGGCCTGCTGCTGCATGCGCGCATTGCAGCGCTGGGCCAGCTGCAGCGGCGCCACCAGGTTGAGCCGGATCACCGATTCGAGCAGCCGCGGCGAGGCGTCGGCCACCAGCGCGAACGGCGCGCCGCCGGCGTTGTGAACCACCACGTCCAGCGTCGGGCTGGCCTGCGCAATCTGCGCCAGCATGGCGTCGGCCTGTTCCAGGTCGCGGATGTCCGCGGCAATGAAGCAGGCGCTGCGGCCATCCGCGGCCGGCAGCTCGCTGTCGTCGGCGGGTGCGGTGCGGCCGCACACGAAGACCTGCGCGCCGGCGCGCAGGAAGGCCTCGCTGATGGCGCGGCCGATGCCGCGCATGCCGCCGGTGACCAGCACGGTCTGGCCGGTGTAATCGAATCCTGTCATGGGCTTGCCCCGTTTTGCATGGAGCGCCCATCGTAGGAGAAGTGGCGCGGCGGCTCGTAGTCCGAATGAACGATGCCCGGGGCGGTGGCGCTGCGCAAGATGCTGGGCAAACCAAGGGAGACGCCCTCATGTCCGCTACCTCGCAGCACACGCCCTCGACACCCCCGTCCACGTCGGCCAAGCCGGCTTCGCTCCACCCCAACCTGCCGGTGGGGCGCTTCGTCACCACCGCCAGGGGGCTGCGCCTGCACTGCCTGGACACCGGCGCCGGCGAGCCGGTGGTCTTTATCCACGGCAGCGGGCCGGGCGCGAGCGGGCACAGCAACTTCCGCCACAACGTGCCGGCATTCGCCGCCGCGGGCTTCCGCACCGTGGTGGTGGATCTGCCTGGCTACGGGCTGTCGTCCAAGCCGGACGATGTCGAATACACGCTGGACTTCTTCGTCGCCGCGCTGCGCGAACAGCTGCTGGCGCTGGAACTGCCGCGCTGCGTGCTGGTGGGCAATTCGCTGGGCGGTGCCATCGCGCTGCAATACGCGCTGGATTACCCCGAGCATGTCAGCCGCCTGGTGATGATGGCGCCCGGCGGCGTGGAAGAGCGCGAGACCTATTTCGAAATGCCGGGGATCCAGCGCATGGTGTCGCTGTTCACCGGCGGCCACATGAATCCCGACACCATGCGCCAGCTGCTGCAATTGCTGGTGCACGACGCCGGCCTGGTCACCGACGCGCTGGTCGACGAGCGCATGGCGGTGTGCCGCGAGCAGCCGCGCGAAGTGCTGGCCACCATGAAGGTGCCCAACCTGACCGCGCGGCTGGGCGAGATCCGCTGCCCGGTGCTGGGCTTCTGGGGTACCGAGGATCAGTTCAATCCCGCCTCGGGGGCGGCGAAGTTCCTGAGCGGCTGCGCCGATGCGCGCTTTGTCATGATCAACCGCTGCGGCCACTGGGTGATGGTCGAGCATGCGGCGTACTTCAACCGCGAATGCCTGGGCTTCCTGGCCGATACCGCCCCGCGCGGCGCGGCATAATTGCCTCCGCCCACTACAAGACCATATCAAGGAGACATCATGGAATACCCGTATGACCTGTTCGGCCTGCGTGGCAAGGTGGCGGCCATCACCGGGGCCGCGCGCGGCATCGGCGCCGAGACCGCGCGCATGCTCGCGGCGGCCGGCGCCAGGGTGGCCGTGCTCGACGTGCTGGAAGCCGACGGCAAGGCGACCGCGGACGCGATCTGCGCGGCCGGCGGCGAGGCCGCGTTCTGGAAGCTGGACGTCACCCGCGAAGACGAGGTGGCGCGCGTGTTCACCGAGATCGCTGAGCGTTTCGGCGGCCTCGGCATCCTGGTGAACAACGCCGGCATCGAAGGGCCCAATGCGCCCACGCATGAACTGGCGCTGGAGCAATGGCAGCAGGTGATGGCGGTGAACGTGACCGGCACCTTCCTGTGCACCAAGCACGCCATCGCCCACATGGAGCGCGCCGGCGGCGGCGCCATCGTCAACGTGTCGTCGATGTACGGCATCGCCGGCGGCCCGGACGTGCCGCCTTACCACGCGTCGAAGGCCGCGGTGCGGATGATGGCCAAGACCGATGCGCTGCTGTACGCCGGCAAGAACATCCGCGCCAATTCGATCCATCCGGGCTTTATCCGCACACCCATGCTGGAACACGTGGCGCAGGCCTCGGGGCAGGGCGAGGGGCTGTTCGATTACCTGGGCGGCCTGACGCCCGCGGGCAAGGTGGGCCAGCCGCGCGACATCGCGGCGGGCATCCTCTACCTGGTGTCCGACGCGGGACGCTACGTTACCGGCGCCGAGCTGGTGATCGACGGCGGCTACACCGCACGCTGAACCCCACCAACCGGACCGGAGCATCCCATGCCTCAAGGCCCCGATAGCGCCGCGATGAAAGCGACGCTGCTCGCCTATGTCGAGCGCTTCAATGTCGGCGACGCCCAGGGCGTTGCCGCGCTCTACGCCGACGACGCCACCGTGGAAGACCCGGTCGGCACGCAGCCGATCGTCGGCAAGCCGGCCATCCTGGCCTTCTACCAGCACGCCACCGCGCTGGGCGCGCGGCTGGAGGTGGTGGCGCCGCCGCGCGGCTCGCACGGCAACGCCGCCGCGCTGACCTTCGCCGTGCATGCGCGGCTGGAAGGGCGGCCGGCGCGCATCGACGTGACCGACATCATGACCTTCGGCGACGACGGCAAGATCCGCAGCATGCGCGCCCACTGGGGCCCGGACGACGTCCATTTCGTGTAAGCGCGCCGCGACGATGGCCCGCCACACCCGCGAGGATGCCGCCGTCACGCGCGCGCGCATCCTCGCCAGCGCGCAGCAGCTGATCCGCCACCGCGGCCTGCACTGCGTCACCGTGGAGGACGTGGCGCGCGCCATCGGCATGACGCGCGGTGCGGTCTACGGACACTTCCGTTCGCGCGCCGAGCTGCTGGCCGCGCTGCTGTCTTGCGCCGAAGCCGACTTCGCCGCAAGGCTCGCGCCGCTGGCACCGGGCGGTGCCGGCCCGGACGCATTGGGGCGGGCGTTGCAAGCCTTCCTGCAAGGCGACGAACTGGCACGCCATGTCAGCCTGATCGCGGCGCTGCTGCAGCACAAGTGCGGCGAAGCCTGCGAACTGTGTCCGCTACGCGAGCGCGTGCTGCGCGGCGTCGAATCGCTGCGCAGCACGTTCGCGATGCTGTTGCCGAGCCCGGATCTGGCCGGCCTGCTAGTGGCGCACTTGTGGGGACTGCTGGGTGCGCATGCCATGCACCTGGCGCCTGCAGGCTTGTCCGGCAGCGCCGCGGCGCTGGCGCGGCTGTACGGGGGGCATGGGGCGCTGTCCGCCGTGCGCTCTTCCTGTCGATCCGAAGCCACTTCCTGCCCGCGCTGATGCGGGATACCCCTTAGTCTGCTCGGACGAAGAGTTCCGGCTTGCCGCTGACTACGATGCTCTGAAGAGCCCGGACAAAAGTGGGGCAAGAGGAGACAACGATGAAGCGGCTCGGATTGCGTTGGGCGGCAGGCCTGGTGGGCGCCGGTGCCGCCATGGGCGTGGCCTGGGGGCTGGCGGTGGATGCCAGCCAGGACGACAGGCCCGCGGTGACGCTGCACTCCGTCGAAACCGTCCTGGAGCGCTGCGACGACGCCTGCGTGCGCAGCCGTGGCGCCGCGGCGCTGGTGGTGCTGAGCCAGCGCCCGCCGCAGTAACGCAGTGATGATGGAACGGCCCGGGCTCCGGGCCGGTCACGCGCCGCTTGCTCAGTTGCGGCTGGCTTGCCGCTGCGCCTGCAGCGCCTCCGCGCGCGCCTTGACGTCGCGTGCCACCTGGTCGAATCCCTGCTTCACCCAGGCACCGTGCTCGCGCATGATGGTCTCGGCATTCAGCCCCAGGAACAGGTCGGTGGTGAAGTAGCGCGTCCGTCCCGGCCCGAGCGCTTCCAGATACTGGTCGCGCCGCGCGGCGTCCTTGTTCTCGTCGGTCGGGCGCTGCTCCCACGACAGCAGCCGCTCCGGCTCCCACGCCACCAGGTACTCGTTGACCGGGATCACCTGGTCGGTGCCGGGAATGCGCACCTGCATATGCACCATGTCGCCAAGCCGCCCGGTGGTCTCCAGGCCAGGACAGAACGTGTTCCATTCGCCGTAGCGCGCAAAATCGGTCAGCACTTCCCACACCAGCGCAACCGGCGCATCGATCTCCACCCGGATCGACGTCACCAGATTCTCTGCCTTGGCCATGGTCTCCTCCTTCATCAAAGTCATTGGGAAGGGAAACACTAGAGCCACCCGCCGGCGCCCCGCATACCCCGAACGGACGAGTCCGGGTGGACGAAGGCGACGCCATCGCCGTCATGCAAATTCAACCTCGGCCCAGCGCTCGCGCCGTCCGGCGGCGGCGTGCGGCGGGGCCGCATTCTCCATCTGCTGTGAGCTTGGTGCCGGCCATCGGGGATGGCCGGCATTTTTTTGGGCGCTGTCTTTGCTTGGCGGGACTTCGTTGATGCTCCCGCCCTCTCCCTAACTCACTCCCAGGAGGCAATTGGCTGGAGCGCCGCCTCATGTCCGCATTTCCGGCGCACCGAGCTCCGCGAAGGTTTCGGCGACCCAGTCGGCGATATAGTCCGTGGCATTGGCCTGGTTGTCCGCGCTGCAGTGTTCGACGCCGCCCTCGCGCGACGTGAAGATCTTCAGTTCCCGCTTCGGGCTGTTGATGGCGCCTTCATACTGGCGGCGTGCGTCCGCGATCGGAATCTGGCGGTCGTTGGCACCGTGCACAACCAGCAATGGCACAGTGATCTGCGCGATCACCGGCTCCAGCGTGATCCGCGAGGCCAGCGCCATGAATTCGTCGATCGACTTCTTGCCCCAGACCCACTGAACGTGATCCCAGTAGTGAGGAACGGGCCGGTCGCCTTCGCGGGCCAGCCGGCGGCGCTGCAGTTCACCCCAGTCGAAGATGGCGCCCCAGGCGACGCATAGCTTGTAGCGCTTCTCCAGCGCCGCCGCACGCGGCGCATAGTAGCCGCCCAGCGACCAGGCGGCGATGCCGGTCAAGCCGGCGTCGACGTCATCGCGCGTTTCGAGATAGTCCATCACGGCACCGGCCCAGGTTTCGGCCTCGACCACGGCTGTCAGCCCGTGCAGGCGCAGCGCTTCGCCGACGCCCGGCTGGTCGACGGCGATGCTCGATATGCCGCGCCTTGCCAGCGCCTGCTGGATGCCGCAGCCGTAGAGCATCTCCTTGGTGCTGTCGAGGCCATTGAACAGCGCCAGGCAAGGCGACGGGCCGCCGTGCGGGCGCCTTGCCCGGACGAACAGCCCGGCGAGTGCCTTGCCCTGGCAGGCAATCTCGACCCGCTCGCAGTTCTCATCATGCAGCTCGACGAACTTGGCAAAGCTGTCCAGCATCTTGCGGTATGCAAGCTTGCGTGGGGCATGGTCGCGGTGCTGCATGCGCTCGGCGGTCAGGTAGTAGATGGCGGCGCGGCGGTGCTTGGCGCCGGCGCTCAGGCGGCGCCTGGCGGCCAGGTCCTCGCCTGCGAGGTCGACCAGCCGGTCCGCCTGCTCGCACCAGGCGCGGAAGAAGGCCTCCGTGCCCTCGTCATCGCCGCGCCCGGAGGCTTCTATGAGCTGGCGGCAAATGGCATCGACCTCGCCGATGTGCGCACCCATGGAGAGGGCCAGGTTGGCAGACAGGTTCCAGACGTAGTTGCCGGGAAAGTACTCAAGCACGATGGCTCCTTTCGAACAATTCGGATAAGACGTGAGATGGCTGCCTCGCGCTTGCGCTGATGCCGACGGCCTCGAGCTCGAGCATGGCTATCGCCTCAGTCCAGCGAGATGCCCTTTGCGCGGATCAGGGCGCTCCATTTCCTTGCCTCGGTCCGTAGCATGGCCTGCATCGCTTCCGGGGTGGCGGAGAGCGGTTCGCTGCCCAGCTCGCGGATCTTCATCGCGACCTCGGGGGAGCCCGTGATACGCGTCAATTCCGCGTTGAGCCGCTGAACGATTTCTGCGGGCACGCCCGCAGGCGCCCACACGCCATGCCAGCCAAAGCTGGCGACTCCGGGGTAGGTTTCGGCGACAGCCGGCAACGCAGGGAACTGGGCGTGGCGCCTCGGTCCGGTGAAGGCGATAGCCCGCACCTTGCGCGCCTTGATCATCGGAATTGCGGAAGCGGCCGGCTCGACCAGCAACTGGACTTGTCCGGCGATGAGGTCGGTCATGGCTCCCGCCTTGTAGGGCACGTGCAGCATCTGGACCTGCGCCGCCTGCGACAGCAGTTCCATGATCAGATGGGCGAATCCCCCGATGCCATACGATGCGTAGGCGAGTTGGCCGGGACGGGACCTGGCGTAGGCGACGAGTTCGTGGAGCGACGTCACCGGAAAGTCGTTATTGACCACCATGAAGGAGCCCTGGGCCAGCAACGGCGACACGGGCCTGAGGTCCTTGTCCGGATCGAATGGCAGTTTTCGATAGAGGAACGGATTGATCGCGAACGCGCTCGATACGGTGTACAGCAGCGTGTAGCCGTCCGGAGCCGCCTTTGCGACGGCATCCGAGGCGAGGTTCGCGCCTGCCCCGGGCCGGTTGTCGACGACGACCGGAACCCCAAGGGCTTGCGCAAGCCTGGCAGAGTAGATCCGCGCGTACGTATCCGGCGGGGAGCCGGGAGGCCCCATGTTGATCAGTTTGACGGGCTTGGCGGGCCACGCCGGTTGCGCGACGGCGGCGCGCCATGGCAGCAGACCGGCCGCGGCCACCGCGCCGGCGGCGCGGGCGAGAAAATGTCTACGCGTGGTGCTCATCTCGGGTCTCCCTCAGCATGCCGGCGGAATGACGGGCAGCAGCAGGAATGACGCGAACTTGCCGCCGGTATGAACCGTGGTCTGGCCGGCGAATCGTTCGGCCGTGCGATCCTCGGGGTGATCGTGCAGCAGCACCGATGAGCCGCGCATCGATTTGCCATAGATCTGGGGATAGGGTCCGGGCAGGTCGTGCTCGAAGTCCGAACTGCCGACGGTCAGCACCAGCCGGTAGCCCTTCGGGAAGACGAAGCACATGGGCCAGATTTCGACCTCCAGTGCGTAGACTACGTTCGGCTCGAGCAGCTGGATCTCCTGGTGCGAATGCACGGGCTGATACGGCGTGGACGCTTGCGGGTCCAGCTTTCGGTGTGATGCCCTGAGCCAGCCTTGCGCCAGCGGCGCGTTGGGTTCGACCGCCCCGACGATCAGATGCTCGGTGCTGTCCGGTGCGAAAGCCCGCACCGTCAGGAACAAGTCGGCGTCCGCGGCTGTGCTGGAAATCCACAGCGTGGCAGCCAGCGGGCCGGTCACCTCGGTGTCTTGCTCGAATGGCGCGGTGCTGAAGCTGGCCTTGCCCGCCATGCCGTCGAAAGCGAGATGCGAAGCCGTCGCGGCCGGCTCCGGCCGCAGCCCGTGGTCGGCGGCATCGAGATACATCGGCGTCCATACCGTGCGCGCCAGTGGCCACTCATGCTCATGGCGCTCCTGGAAGCGGTCCACGTGGCGCACCTGCATCGTGATCGGCGGCTGCCGATCCCAGCCGTTGTCCTCGCCCTTCAGAAAATGGTCGAAGAACCGCTTCTGCAGCGCCACGCCATAGTCCGTATAGAACTCCGTCCAATGCTCGCGGCCGTGCAACTCCAGCCACTTCTGTTTCGACCCGGCCTGCAGGAAGCCCTGGACGTTGCCCCGCAGGTGCAGGCCATGGCCGCCCCAGTTGCCGCAGGACAGCACCGGTACTTCGATGGCAGTCAGGTCTGCGCGGCGGCCGTCGAAGTAGCGATCGGTGATGAGTTCGGCGTTGAGCTGCGCGGTGCTGATATCCACGCGATTGGCGCGCAACGCCTCGTCACTGAGCTCTGCCGGCCCGGAGATCGGCACGCCGGTGTTGGCGTTCACCCGCCCGCGGCTTCCCAGGCCGTTCTGCACGTTTTCCACCTGCTTCGGATACCAGCTCAGCATGAACGTGTTAAGGATGCCGCCATGCCGGCAGGCGTCGCGATAGTAGTCGGAGAAGCCCTCGAACGGGCAGATCGCGGCCAGGTGTGGCGGACGTCTGGCCGCCGCCAGCCACTGGGTGGCGCCGTAGTAGGAAACGCCGGCCAGGCCGATCTTGCCGTTGCTCCACGGTTGCTGCGCGGCCCATTCGATGCAATCGTGGAAGTCCTGCGCCTCGCGCGGGGAAAAGCAATCGATCACGCCCGGCGAGCGGCCGGCGCCGCGCGAGTCCACGCGGATGCAGACGTAGCCAAATGGCACCCATCGCTCCGGGTCCGCGGTTTCCCAGTTCGCATACTTGCCGCTGCTGCCCCGCAGGATTTCCGGATGCTCGGCCGTCAGCGACTGCCACTGGGCGGGGTAGCCCTCGGCGAACGACAGGCCCTTGCCATAGGGTCCGTACGACATCAAGGCAGGGTAGCGTCCGGCCTCGTCCGGGCGATAGACGTCGGCGCGAAGCACCACGCCGTCGTCCATCGTAATCTCGACATCCCAATCGATCTGCATGTCTGTCTCCTCGTCGGTCCAGCGCTGCCAGCGCCGATGCTGGTGCTGCGACCCGTTCCATTAACCTGGTCAAACGCTGCGGATACTGTCAGTCGGGCACCGGGGCCGGCAGCACGGTGCCGTGGTTGACGCCGAAGCCGATCCGCACGAAGCCCTCCCGCTCGCACCAGCCACGGAACACGACGGTGTCGCCATCCTCGAGGAAGCCGCGTTGTTCGCCGTGGCCGATGTCCGCGGGTTGCGTCCCGGATGCGGTCAGCTCGATCAGCGCGCCTGCCTCGCCACGCGTGGGCCCGGAGATCGTGCCGCTGCCCAGCAGGTCGCCTGGCTGCAGGTTGCAGCCGCCGCTGGTGTGGTGGGCAATCATCTGGCCCAGCGTCCAGTACTGGTGCCGGAAGCTGGTCTGGCTCAGCGTGCGCGGCTGCAGCCCCTGTGCCAGCTGCCGCGCGCTGAGCAGGGACACCTCCAGCCGGATATCGAAGGCGCCGGTGGCGGCGTTGTCTTCGGCGCGCAGGTAGTCGAGCGGCTGTGGCCGCCCGGGCGCGCGCGTCCAGGTCGTACGGTAAGGCAGCAGGGCTTCCAGCGTGACCAGCCAGGGCGACAACGTGGTAGCGAAGTTCTTGGCAAGGAAGGGCCCAAGCGGTTGCATTTCCCAGGCCTGGATATCGCGCGCCGACCAGTCATTGAGCAGGCACAGGCCAAAGATGTGCTGCTGCGCGTTGGCCAGCGGGATGGGCCTGCCACGTTCGTTGCCAGTGCCGATCACGGCGCCCACTTCCAGTTCGTAGTCGAGCCGCTGGCAAGGACCATACGCGGGCACGCCATCCGCATCCAGGCGGAATTGCCCGCTCGGGCGAAAGACCTGCTGGCCGCTGATGCCGATGGACGATACCCTGCCGTGATAGGCCACCGGCAGCCAGTCGAAGTTGGGGGTCACCTCGAGGCCGAGCTGGCGGCTGCAGTTCACCGCATGGTCGAGCGAAGTATAGAAGTCCGTGTAGTCGCCGATCCGTACCGGTACCGCGAATTCGGCCGCGGCCTGCGGCACCAGCGTCCGGCGTACGTGCGGCGCATCCGGACTGGTTGTCGCCAGCAGCGCGAAAAGTCCGTGGCGCAAGGCCTGCCACGCGCCCGGGCCGAGCCCCATCAGTGCATTCAGCGTCGGCGCCATGGCGGCGTGCGCCGCCTGCGCGGCAAGGTCCTGCAGGCAGCCGGATCCGTGCAAGGCAGCCAGGTCGACGATCTGGTCGCCGATCGCCACGCCGCCGCGCCAGGCTTCGGCGCTGCCTTGTCGCCGGAATATGCAGAGCGGCAGGTTCTGCAGCGGAAAATCGCAGCCGGCGGCGTTGGCGGACTCCAGCCAGCTTCTGCGCGAAGCATCATGGGTATGGTTCAGTTCCATCGTGGTATCAGCCCGCATGCAACGCATCGTCAAAAATGGCGACAGCGCGGGTCCACCCGGCCGAAGCGCCCCGGATCTTGTGGGGGAAGCAGGAGATGTAGAAGCCATCGGGCGGCAGGCTCTCCAGGTTGTGCAGCTTTTCCAGGTGGCAATAGCCAATGTTGCGCCCCGCCTTGTGTCCTTCCCAGATCAGCGACGCATCCTTCGTTGCGGCATATCTGCCGGCCGTGTGCACGAACGGCGCGTCCCAGCTCCATGCGTCGGTGCCGGTCAGGCGCACGCCGCGCTCCAGCAGGTACATGGTCGCATCCAGGCCCATGCCACAGCCGCTCGAGACATAGTCGGGATGGCCGTAGCGGCTGCCCGCGCGTGTATTGACGACCACGATTTCCAGCGGCCTGAGCGCGTGCCCGATGCGGGCAAGTTCGGCCTCGACATCGTCGGCGGTGACCACATAGCCGTCGTCGAACCCGGTGAAGTCCAGCTTCACGCCAGGCTGGAAGCACCACTCCAGCGGCACCTCGTCGATGGTGATGGCGCGCTCGCGCTGCCCCAAAGACTCGTTCATGGTGCTGTGGAAGTGATAGGGGGCATCCAGGTGCGTGCCATTGTGCGTATTGAGCTGGACGCGCTCGATCGCCCATCCCTCGCCATCCGGCAAATCGGCTGCCTTCAACCCCGGGAAGAAGGCCGTGACCTGCTCGGCGGTGGAACGATGCGACAGGTACTCGATCCGGGGGCCATAGCCGGGCGGGTCGGAGACGACATCGTTTTCGAGGTAGATCGAGAGGTCGACGAAGCGGCGTGTCATGGTGGCAGATCCTTTGCGGAGAAACAGGAAACAAGGGGGCCGGGTGCTCGACGGCTATCGAAGGCCGGTCCCGGCGTCTGCCGGCCGATGCCGGCGAGGCGCTTGCTACACACTGACTGTACGAACGTTCAGTGTATGGACAGAGCGGACTGTACGCTCGTACAGTCCAGCGCTGTACTAGGGTAAACGCGGGCGGGCAAGGGCCACAGCAAGGTTGGCTACAATGGCGCGTCTTTATCGCGGAGGCAGTATGGAAGGCAGGGCAGCGCGGAAGTCGACAGCACCGACGCAGGGCCGGGCGCGCAAGGCAGTGCAGGCGCCGCCAATCCCGGAAGCCAGCAAGCGCGAACGCGTGCTCGATGCGGCTGAGCGCCTCTTCGCCGAAGGCGGCTTCGACGGCGTGTCGATGCGGGATATCGCAGCGGCGGCGGAAGTCGGCTTGCCGTTGATCGTTTACCACTTCGAGACCAAGCGCAACCTGTACCGCGAGCTCTTTGAAAGGCGCAAGACCCTGTTCGAGGCTCGGCTGGCGGCGCTGCGAGAGCCTTGTCGAAGCGGCGAGGATCCGGTCGAGCATATTGTGCGTGCGTTCGTGCAGCCCGTCATGCGGATCCAGGACACGGAGGCCGGTATCGCCTACGCCAAGCTGGTTGCGCGAGAGGCTTCCGATCCGAAGGCAGCGGAGCGCGGCATTGTTGCCGACTACTTCGACCCCTTTGCCATGGAATTCGTCGAGGCGATCCGCAAGGCGCTGCCCGGCAACACTTCCGGCTATGCCTACTGGGCCTATTTGTTTGCCGTGGGTTCTCTTGTGATGAGCGTGTTCGACAGTCGTATCGAACGCATTTCCGGCGGCAAGGCCAAGGCCGGCGATGTGTTGCGCAAGTCGGAATACCTGGTGACCTTCATTGCGGCGGGCATTCGCGCCGGAGCCGGTCGGAAGCCGTCCAGGCGTTCCGGAACCTGAGCCTGGAGTCACCAGTCTGGCCCCTTCACGGGTAGCCGGCTTCGCGTTTCAACCCGGATACATACTTCTTTCCGGCCCTCCTCGCGGCCCCGGATTGCCGCTGGTTGGGCCAGAATTTTCAGCGAGCCTGGACCTTTTTCCCCAACGTCAGCCTTCCATTCCTGGCTAGCGCCCGCAGCGCTAGGCCGCGGCATGTGAATGGCTGGCGCGCCTTGCCAGACAAGCCTTTGCCGTTCTTCCGCACGAACGTCGCGCCGCGCATTCCTCGCATCGCGCGGCTGCGGCGAACACCTTGCGCAAGCGCTGACGCCGTGCAGGGCCACCCGCGCGCAAAGGCATCGCATCAATCTGGCGGGTCATCCATCGAGCCGATTTTCCATTCCGATTCCGCCAACTAGATTGGGTTCATCGATGGCGCCTTCGCAGCCGTCGACCATTACGACCGCAGAGTCCGAGGAAGGGGAGCCCATGAAACACGTCCACACCAAGCTGGCCGCCGTGCCATTTGCCTGCCTTGTCATCATGCTCGCCGGATGCGGCGGTGGCGGTGGGGGCGACTCCACCTCCACCAGCGCAACAGCGAGCCCCGGCACGTCCCCTGGCACTTCGACAGGCACTTCGACAGGCACGTCGCCAGGCACGTCGCCAGGCACGACCACCGCGCCGACTACCCCCGCTCCGGCCGCAGCGACCACCAGTGCCATGCTGTCCGGCACCACCGACCCCGGCCCCGAGATCGGCAAGGACGGTGACTACTACCTGAACACCGTGACGTGGATGATGTTCGGGCCCAAGGCCAATGGCGTGTGGCCCGCGGGCGTTTCGCTGGCGGGCCCGGGCGGCAATACCGGCGCGGCCGGGAACACCATCCTGTCCGGCTCGGTCGATCCGACCGACAGCGTCGGCAACAACGGCGACTACTACATCAACACCTCGACCTCGACGCTGTTCGGCCCCAAGGCGAACGGTACGTGGCCGGCGGGTGTCCCGCTTGGCGGCGCCACCGGCACGCCGCCACCGAGCGGCGGCGCGGTGCTGTCGGGAACCGGCGCGCCGGCGAACAGCCTCGGCAACAACGGCGACTACTACCTCGACACCAGCACCTGGACACTGTACGGGCCGAAGGCTGACGGCGTATGGCCGGCAGGGGTCTCGCTCGTCAGCCAGCCAGGCGGCAGCGGCGGCACGGGCGGCACCGGTGGCACCACGGTCGGCAATGGCGGCCATGTCCTGTACGGCAGCGGCGCACCGACCGACGATATCGGCGTGAACGGCGACTTCTATTTCGACACCACCACGTGGACGATGTACGGGCCCAAGCAGGACGGCAAGTGGCCGACGACGGGCGTGACCATGGCCAACGGCACCGTCTACAACGGCAACTTCAACGTGCCCGATACGCTCAGCCGCGGCCGCTATGCCATGACCGGCGCCGGCGGGGCGGTAGCGTTGCCGTCGGACTTCGGCGTCGTGATTCCCTACGATTGCACGCGCGTCACGCTCACGGCCAGCACGCTGGGCAAGGTGCGGGGCACGCTCGACATCTCGGTGCACAAGGTGACCGGTTCCGGGGCTTCGGTCGTGCTCGCACAGGTCAGCGCCCTGAGCTGCAAGATCACCAATGGCCTGCAGAACTGCAGCAAGGAGGCGCTGGCCGGGACGGTTACGCATGGCGACAAGCTGCAGGTACAGGTCGACAACAACCAGGCGACCGACTGGGGTGGCCTTGCGGTGAACCTCGCCTGCATCAAGTAGGCGGGACCGGCGGCGGGGGCATGGACTCCCGCCGCTATCTTCCGCGCAGACAGCAGGCGGCGTGAAGGCGGTGACGGCGTGGGCAGGCCGCGCCACGCCGCCCGGAAGACCACGCCGGTCCTGCATTCCAGCCTGCGCCCCGGGGCAGCGAAGCGTGCTTCGCCGGATCCCGCACCCCAGGCCGGCCCCGCGCGAAGCGCGGTTCGCCGCCGGCCGTCGGGGACTTTCCCAATATCTCGCCTTTTCAGGGACTTAGACGTTCCGTGCGGGCTGGCACGCCGCGTGCACAAGCTGGGCACGCGAGTTCCGCTGCGGCTCGCCAACCTAACCTGAAAGGAGCTGCAAATGCACGATATCGGGACTTCCAGGCCGGGCGGTTGGGGCACCGGCTACAACGAGCTCGAACAGGAGCTGGCCTCGGAACTGATGGAGGCGGGCGAGCTGGGCCAGGAACTCGGCGGCATGGCGACGGAGTTCGAAGGCGAATTCGAGGGCGAGGGGGAATTCGAGAACGAGTTCGAGCAAGAGGTCTCCGGCGAGATGCAGGAGATGGAACTGGCGGCGGAGCTGCTGGCGGTCAACAGCGAACAGGAAATGGAGCAATTCCTGGGTGGCCTGGTGCGTTCGGTGGGACGCGCCGCCAGCAGCTTTGCCAGGTCGTCGGCCGGCAAGGCGCTCGGCGGCATCCTGCGCTCCGCGGCCAAGGCGGCGCTGCCCGTGGTGGGCAGCGCGCTCGGCAACCTGGTGGTGCCCGGGGCGGGCGGGGCCATCGGCGGCAAGCTGGCCAGCATGGCCGGCAGCGCGCTCGGCCTCGAGCTGGAGGGCCTGAGCAACGAGGACCGCGAGTTCGAGGTGGCGCGCCGCGTGGTGCGCATCGGCCAGCAGGCCACCCGCAATCTGCTGGCCATGCCGCGCAACGTCCCGCCGTCGCGGGCCGCGCGCGCGGCGTTCCTGCAGGCCGCGCGCCAGGTCGCGCCGGGCCTGCTGCCCGCGATGCGCACGATTTCGCAGAACGGCGTGGCGGCGGCGCGGCAACTGGGCACGCCGCCAATCTTCGGGCCGGCGGGCAGCGGCGCCGCCGCTGCGCAGCCGGTGGCCAGCCTGGCCGCCGCGGTGCGCGCGCCCTATGCAGGCCATGCGGGCTATGCCAACGGCGGCGCGGTGTCGTGCCCGTCGTGCGGCAACGGGGCCGTGCAAGGCGGCCTGGGCGCAGTGGCGCTGCCGATGGGCGGGCAGTGGCGGCGCTCGCGCAACGGGCGCGCGCTGATCCTGTACCTGGCGCCGCCGCGGCCGACGTTCTGATCCGTCCCCCATCCGCTTCCGACATTCGCGCTACGACTCCGAGGCCGCCGTCATGAACGCTTGCGCCCACGCCCTGCGGTTGCTGGAACAGGAGGTGCTCGGCATCCGCGCCCGCCTGGACGCGCAGCTGCCCTATGCGCTGCAGATGCCGATGGTCCCTGCCGCCAATATCAGCGACGAGGCCATGGGCGCCATCGAGCGGCACATGCAGGCGGCGCGGCACCAGCTGCGGCGGCGCATTGCGCGCTTCCTCGGCGCCTTGCGCGCAGCGCCGCCCGAGCCTGCCGCGGTGGCCCGCGCGCAGCGGCGCTATGCCATGCTCAAGCTGTATTTCCACGCCGCGCTCACGCACTTCGAGATCTTTGCCGAAGTGCTGACGCAGCGCAGCCAGCATGGCACCGGCGTTTGGCTGTCGGGGCTGGACGTAGCCGCGCGCGACGGGCTGCTGCAGCCTGGCGTGGCGATCGACTTGCCGCAGGTGATCTGCTATGTCGAACGCGGCCATGGCGGCGCGATCCGGCGGGCGCGGACGCGCTTGCCCGGTGGCGGGGCCAATCCGGTGGCAGTGATCCGCATGCCGCGCGAGCGCATGGTGGGCACCGGCCTGGCGGCGTCCCTGTTCCACGAGGTGGGGCACCAGGCGGCCGCGCTGCTGGACCTGGCCAACGCGTACCGCCGCGCCGCCGCCAACGGCGACGGCCAGCAAGGGCTACGGCTGGTGTCAGGCGGTGTCGGCGCGACGCCTGCATCGGCCGTGCTGCCGCAGGTCTGGCGCGCCTGGGAGCGCTGGATCAGCGAGATCGTTGCCGACCTGTGGGCGGTGTCGCGGGTCGGCATCACCGCCACATGCGGGCTGATGAGCGTGGTGAGCCTGCCGCGCGCCTTCGTGCTGCGCATCAACCTCGACGACCCGCATCCGGCGCCGTGGATCCGCGTGAAGCTGTCCGTGGCGATGGGGCGGGCGTTGTATCCGCACCCGCAATGGGATGCGCTCGAGCAGGTGTGGGAGCGGCTCTACCCGCGCTGGCAGATGAGCGCCGCGCAACGGCGCGCGTTCGCGCAGCTCGACCAGTCGATGCCGGCGTTCGTGGCCAGGCTGCTGGCGTTGCGGGCGCCGCGACTGGGCGGGCGCACGCTGGGCCAGGCGCTGCGGCTGCCCGGCCGCGATCCCGCCAACCTGTTGCGGCTCTGGCGCCTGGTGCGGTCGCGCCCGCACCAATACCTGGCCGATACCCCGACGCTGGCGTTCGCGGTGCTGGGCCAGGCCCGCTACAGCGGCCTGCTGGCGCCCGACGTCGAATTGCGGACCATCTCGGCCTTGCTGCAGCGCTGGGCACTGGCCGGCTACCTGCCATGGAGCGCCGGCAGCACGCAGCTGAGCGAGGCGCTGAACCAGCGACGGCAGCCGGTGCGCATGCCGGTCGCGGCCAACGCGTGATTTGCTGAAGGAGAACGTGATGAACACGAGCACGGAGTTGGGTCGCGTGGAGTACGCGCTGGTGCCGACGGGCAACACCGACGGCGACTGGCACTATGACTTCACCAAGCTGACCGAAGGGCAGAAATACCTGAAGCTGCTGGTGTACGCCCGCGAAGGCGAGCCGCGCGAGATGGAGCAGCTGCGCCTCAAGCCTGGCAGCGAGGCCCGGCTGGAGATCCGCGTCGGGCCCTCGGAGGCCTGGAGCGCCAGGGAAGAGGGGCTGCCCGCGGCCCTCGCGGAGGTGGCGCGCACCATGCGCAAGCTCGCGGGGCTGGGCATTCCGGAGGATATGCTGTTCGCCGCCGCGGCGGAGCTGGGCGCCCGGCGCGCGGTCACCGTGGCAGGCCGGCTGAAGGCACCCCCGCACCCAGACACTGGCGAGGACGCCGAGCCGCAGGGCGACGATACGAGCGGCGCCGAGGTCGACCCCATCTTGGCGCGTTCCGGTCCGGTGGGGGTGAAGGACTACCGCGAGCCGGCGATCAGCCTCAAGCGCACCTCGCGCGACCTGACGGGGGACTGGGCGCTGTGGCTGCTGATCAAGCGCAACGCCGACATGCTGAGCTGGGCGAACTACGCGCGCCAGGTGGACCTGCTGTTCTTTGGCACCAGCCCGCTCCCCGCCCGCGCTGGCGCACCCGGCGGCCCGGCGCTGTACGACGAAGCCGCGCGGCTGAGCCGGCGCCGCTTCCTGCCGTTCTCGGACACCGATGCCTACCGCGCGCTGAAGGTGGCCACCGAGGCCTTCGTGGTGACATGGGGCGCCGTGGTGCCGTCCCCGCACGACAGCGGCGCCATCGCCAGGCTGCTGCGGACCGATGAAGCGGCGATCCGGCTGGCCAACGAACGGCTCGGCTTGCGGCTGGAGCTGGCACAGGTAGAGGACATCGCCAGCCAGTATTTCGGCAAGAACGGGTCGCCCACGCTGCCCTACCTGGAGCGCGTGGTGCAGGGCCTGCAGGGCACCGAGGCCGGGCGCACCGTCGACGGCATGCGCGAGTCCTTCGCGCGTTCCGGTGCCACCGAACCCGCCACGCATCCCGCCACGCATGCGGCCGAGCCGCTGTCGAACTCGCGCGAACTGGTGCCGCGCGACGACGGCCCGTGCGGCGACGGCTGCCTGTGGCTGCAGCACTGGAACAACGACATCTCGGCCAAGCTGAGCGCGCCGCCGCTGATCGAACTGATCTGGAGCTACTGGATGGAGGAATTGCAGCTGGTGCAGACCATGAACGCGATCTCGCGCCGCTTCCAGAATCTCTCCGGCGGACCCGGCGATCCGCTCAACCAGCTCGAGCTGGACCCGCTGCGGCCGGTGAGCAACATCATCTGGGGCTGGGTACAGGATGAACAGCATCGGCTGCCGATCGAGCGGCGCGCGGCCGAGTACCTGCACGAGTATGGCTTCCGGCTGTTCGGGCGCGCGGTGCCGCGCATCCAGCCGGCCGACAGCCGCAGCAAGTTCCTGGGCGCGTTCCATACGCTGCTGAACCTGTGCGTGCCGTTCTTCCGGCAGGCAGACGATACGACGGTGGTGCCGGACGGCTTCCCGCTGCTGAACGCGCTGCGCGAGGTGCACCTGATCCTCTCGGAAGGGGCGCACAACCAGTTTGGCGACCTGCCGACCACCTCGCGCATCGAGATGATGATGCAGCAGTGGATCCTGGCGCGGCCGGAGTTCCGCGAGTTCCTGCCGCGGCGCTCGATGATCGCTTATCCCGAGCCATGGATGCACTCGGTGGAAAGCATGCGCAAGCTGCAGGGGTGGGGCGATACCAATACCTACCAGTTCTGGCAGCTGGCCACCACCGGCGAGCAGATCGTGTCATCGATCCGCTGGAGCGACTGGAATTCGGTCACCGATCCGGCCAACGCGGCGAACTGGGCGGCGTACTTCCGCCCCGAGATCCAGACCTATATCCATTCGTACCGGGCCGTCACGGGGGTGGACATCGGTGCGGAACCGGTCGATGTGCAGGTGCCGGGCATGCACTTGCTGCGTCGGCTGCAGGAGCACCGCAGCGCGCGGGTGGCATGACAGGGCCGCGGTGGGGGGCGGTGCGGCCGGCGCTCCACCGTGGCAGGGCGAGGACGGCAAGGCAAGCGGAGAGGCAGGCGGCCATGATCGATTTCGCGTCGGCGCTCTACCTGGGCATGGCGCATCCCGCCGCGCAGCTGGGCAGCTATGCGGCCCTCACCACCGGCACGCCCGCCGCGCTGGCGGTGTCGCCGCTGGCAGGCACGCTGGCGGCGCAGGCGGCGGCGCTGCAGGGTTGCGAGGCAGGGCTGGCCGGGCCGTCGACGCTGCACCTGTCGCTCGACCTGTTCGACCGGCTCGGGCGCACGCACGCGCTGGTGGCCGACGACACGCTCTATCCGGTCATGCGCTGGGGACTGGAGCGCGTGCGCGGGCTCGGGGCCGCGGTCACGCTGTTCCGGCATGCCGATCTGGCCGATCTCGCGCGGCGCTTGCGCCAGGGCACCGGCACCCGTCCGCCCGCGATCGTGACCGACGGCACGCGCCGCGAAGGGGCGCCGGTGGCGCTGCACCGCTATCTCGCGCTGGTGCGCGAGCGTGGCGGCCTGGTGGTGGTCGACCACACGCAACTGCTGGGACTGGCTGGCGCGCAACCCGGCCCGGGGCGTCCGTGGGGCAGCGGCGGGGGCGGGCTGCTGCGCTTCGCGGGCCTGGCGCCCGCCGAGCCGGTGGTGCTGCTGGCGTCGTGGGCCAAGGCCTTTGGCGCGCCGCTGGCCACGCTGTGCGGTCCCGCGGCGCTGGTGGGCGAGATCGCCCGCGACGGCCCGACCCAGGCGCATTGCAGCGCTGCCTCGCAGGCCGCGCTGCTGGCCGGGCTGAACGCAATGGCGCGCAACCGCCGCGATGGCGACGCGCTGCGGGCGGCCTTGCTCGAGCGGGTCCGGCGCCTGCGGCGCGGTTTGCGCTGGCTGGCGCAGCACCGCTTGCCGGACCTGCAGGTCAGCGTGCCGCTGCACCCCATGCAGCAATTGCGGCTGGGGTCGGCCGAGCGCACCCGTGCGCTGCACGCCGGTCTGCGCGCGGCGGGCTTCCGCACGGCGCTGCTGCGCCAGGCCGAAGGCCGCTGTGCCGTGGCGGTGGTGGTGCGCGCCAGCCATGCGACGCATGAGATTGACGGCCTGCTGCAGGCGCTTGCCTTGCTGGCGGGCCAGCCGGCCGTGCCGCGCGGGCGTGCGCCGCCGGCCTATCGGGAGAGCCTCCATGTTCAAGACTGCGGAAGGTGAAACACTGGAACTGGCGCCGTGGCGCATGCGCCGGCTGCTGCGGCTGTTGGCGGAGGTGCGGCGTTATCCGGCCGGCACGCCGCCGCAGGCATTGCTGACCGACCTGCGCCAGCTGGTAGCGCGCGCACGGCGCACCGGCACGCCCTCGCGCCGCGGCACGGCGCGGTATGAGAGCCGTCTGGACAGTGGCGGCGCGTGCTGCC
Organism: Cupriavidus taiwanensis LMG 19424; assembly: GCF_000069785.1. Lineage (NCBI taxonomy): Bacteria > Pseudomonadati > Pseudomonadota > Betaproteobacteria > Burkholderiales > Burkholderiaceae > Cupriavidus > Cupriavidus taiwanensis. Next base: position 467,649 of record NC_010530.1, read on the forward strand.
GCGCCTGCCTGCTGGCACGGCGGCAGGCGGGGCGGCTGTCGCTGGTGGGGCTTAGCCTGGACCGGTGGCGCGCGCCGCCGAGCCGGTACGAAGGCGCGGCCGCGCTCGCGGAACTGGCATTCGAGTCCGCGCCCAGATCGGCCGATGTGACGCTGCAATGGCGGCGCTGGCCGAACCTGGACGCGGCCGCGCGCGGCACGCGGGGCGCTGGCGTCTACCTGTTCCAGCGCGGCGCGACGCCGGTCTATGTCGGCACGGCGGCCAGCCTGCCGGCGCGGCTAGGCGTGCATGGCTGGTATCACGCGCGCCAAGGCAGCGCCCGCGCCGGTGCCGCGTGCCATTGCGCGCCGCCGCTCACGGTCTGGACCGCCAACGTGGCCAGCGCCGGCGAGCGGGCCGCGGTCGAGCACGCCATCGTGCGCACCCTTGCCAACAAGGGCTTCGCGCTGGCCAATGACAAGCTGCGCGGCACGGTCACCGTCGGCACCGGCCTGTCGATCCGCAACCTGGTCCCGTCCGGCATCCTGACCGGCGCCGCCAACGACTTGCGCTACGGCCCGGGCCAGCGCTTCGAGCTGTCGCGATGATCGTCGATTTCCATGTCCATGCCGGGCAGGGCGATGGCATGACCGGCCCGTGGGACACCACCGCGCCGCTGGCCGACTATGTCCGGCGCGCGCGCCAGGCCGGCATCGGGCGCTCGGTGCTGCTGCCCGTGTTCCAGTCGGACTACGTGCGCGGCAACCGCGACGTGGCGGCGCTGGCGCGGGCCGATCCCGGGCGCTTTACCGGCTTTGCCATGATCCATGCCGAACGCGACCGGGCACGCACGCACCGCATGATCGAGGAAGCCGTATTGCGGCTGGGCCTGCGCGGCATCAAGGTGCATCGGCACGATGCCCCGATCCACCGGCAGGTCTGCGATGCCGCGCGCCACTGGCGGCTGCCGGTGCTGTACGACCCCGGCGGCGAGACCGGCGCGCTGCGACTGCTGGCCCAGACGCATCCCGATGTGGCGTTCGTGTTCGCGCACCTGGGCAGTTTTGCCGACGACTGGGCGGCGCAGCGGCAAGTGGTGGACCTGATCGCGCGCTATCCCAATCTGTTTGCCGATACCTCGGGCGTGCGGCGTTTCGACGTGCTGGAGGAAGCGTTCCGGCGCGCCGGCCCCGGCAAGCTGCTGTTCGGTTCCGATGGCCCGTGGCTGCACCCCGGCCTGGAGCTGGCCAAGCTGCGCGCGCTGCGTCCCGCGCCCGAGGCATTCGCGCGCATGGCAGGCGGCAATGCGTTGCGCCTGCTGGCGCGGGTAGCGTCGCCGCCGCCAACGCCCATCGGAAAGGATGCGCGCATCGGCCAGCGCATCACGCCGACGGCGCGGGCCGCACCTGCCGCCGCAACTGCAGCGCCCGCGGCGTGACCTGCAGCAGCTCCGCCGCGCGGCTGGTGCAGCCGTGGCGGCTCTCGGCTACCTGCACCGCCATGGACTCGGCGATCTGGCCGATGTGCTTCAGGCCCAGCCCTGCGTCCAGTGCGCCCTCGATGGCATGCCGCAGCGCTTCCGGCCAGGGGTTGACGATGTTCGCGGCAAGTTCGGTCCGCAGCCCCGGCATGGGGCCGTCGAGCCCGCCCGTGCTGATGACCTGGAAGCCGCGCTGGCGCTCGGCCAGGCGCGACACCACATTGCGCAGTTCGCGCACATTGCCCGGGTAATCGCGCGTCACCAGGTAATGCATGACCTCCGGCATCACGTGCGGCAGGCCCGGTCCCGCGCCGGCCACGCTGTCGGCAAGGAAATGCCGCACCAGCAGCGGGATATCCTCGCGGCGCTCGGCCAGCGTGGGTGCGCGCACGGTCCACTGGGTAATGCGGAAGTACAGGTCGCTGCGAAACCGTCCGGCCTGCACCTCGGCCTCGAGATCGCGGTTGGTGGCGCAAGTCAGCCGGAAATCCGACTTGCGCCAGGTATCCTCGCCCACGCGCTTGTACATGCGCTCCTGGATCACACGCAGCAAGCGCGCCTGCAGGGGCAACTGCAGTTCCCCCACTTCATCCAGGAACAAGGTGCCGCCATCGGCCATCGCGACCGCACCGTCGCGTGCCGTGACGGCATGGGTAAAGGCGCCCCTGGCATGGCCGAACAGCTCGCTGCCCGACAGCTCCGGGCTGAGCGTGGTGCAATCCACCACGACGAAGGGCGCGCGATTGCGCTCCGGGTCGAGATCATGGATCAGCCGTGCCAGCAGCTCCTTGCCGCAGCCGCTTTCGCCCAGCAGCAGGCAGGTGCCGCGGCCATAGCGGCCCACCTGTGCCACCGCGCGCAAGGTGGCGCGCCACGCCGGCGAATCGCCAACGGCGCGCTCGCGCAACCATGGCGCGTCCAGTACCGCCTCGATCTCGGCCAGGCGGCACAGCCGCGCGGCCAGCTCGGTCAGCAGCGCGTCATGATCCGGCGCGCAGACGAGGTCGCACAGCGCCGCCGGCCACCACGCCTCGGGGATGCAATGGCAGCGGGTGGCGGCGGTGCATCCGGCGATAAAGGCGTCGGCGCGAGGCTCGGCGCGCAGCCAGCGCTGCGCCGCCTCGGTGACGCGATTGCCGTCGGCCACCACCAGCACGGCCAGCATGCCGCGCGCGTTCTCATCCAGCGGCAGGTGGTCGGGCACGCCATGCGCGTGCAAATCGCGCTCGAGCCCGGCACGGTCATCGTGATACAGCACTACGCGCATCTTGCCCCCCGCACGAAAGGGAGATCATCGGCAGGGGCTGCGGTGCGGGCGCGCGATCTGCGCACGCCCTGCGCCGCCGCGCTGCCGGCCTGTATCAGGCGGCGGGCAGGGGGTGTCGGTAGCGATGCGGCCGTCGGCGGCGTGACGCCGTGGACGGGTCGGAGAGGATCGGCAGGCCGGGGCAGACCTGCGCAGGCAACCAGTTGCCGGAGCATCGCCTGCCTGCGAGGGAAACCTGGTATGGCCGCATGGAAGCCCCCCTTTGTTTTTTGTCTCAGAATACTAGTCAGCGGCGACGGGGCAGGCAATATGAAGTTAATTTAAGACTGAGATGCCGCGGCGTTATTGGCGTCGCTGTGCAGACCAGCGTTCGTAACAGGGTGCAACGCCTACGGCAATCGCAAATCCCACAACACATCCAGTACGTGTTGCGTGGAGCGCTCGACGTACCCCGCACGCCAGGCAATGCCGAGCCGTCGCCACAACGCTGGCCGCAGCGGACGCATGACAATGCGACTGTCTGGCAAGGGCGTAGTGGCCTCATGGGGCAACAGCGCGGCGCCGTAACCTGCTGCCACCAGACTCTTGATCGCGTCGTTGTAGTTCAGATGAATGCGCGCCGCGGGATGCTGCCCTCCGGTCGCGAACCATTCCGCCGTCAGGCGCGACAGGCGCGTGGTCGCGTCATTGAGAATGAGCGGCTGGGCGGCGAGCCATTCGGCGGTAACGCGAGCGGGGCACCGCCAGTGCGCCGGCACAAAGGCCATCACCGGGTCGCGACGCCAGGGCTTTATCACCAGTCCGGCCACCGGAGGCTGAGGCAGCGCAACCACCCCGACATCCAGCGTTCCATCCACCAGCCGGGACAGGGTTTCTTCCGAAGTATGCACGGCAATCTGGATGTCGATGGCGGGATGGTGTTCCCGCAGGACCTCGAGCGCTTGCGGCAGCAGGTGCGCGATCACGCCCGTGGACGCTCCGATACGCGCACGCCCTTCGAGCCCGTCCACCTGGCGTTGAATATCGTCCAGCGCCTGCTCCGCGTCGGCCAGCAGCCGGCGCGCGCGCTCCACCAGCACCTCGCCGATAGGCGTCGGTCCCACATGTCCGCGCTTGCGAATCAGCAGTGGAGCCCCAATGCGGTCTTCGAGTTCAGCGATATGAAGGCTGACCGTCGGTGGCGCCAGATGCAAGGCACGCGCCGCATCGGCAAAGGAACCACGGTCGGTCACCGCGACCAGGGTGCGCAGGCGGTCCAGGCTGATCTCTCGCATGACGAAATCCAGATTCAGGAAGGCTGAATGTTTGGTTTACGAAATTCAACTTTCCCTATTCTAGTCGCCCGCGCAACATAGGTGCTCCCCGTTATGCTTGTTCAACCCCAATGTCAGAGGAGGTCAACCACCTATGAGCTCACCCGTAGTATTCATCGACGGCGACCAGGGCACCACCGGTCTGCAAATCCACGAGCGGTTGCGCCACCGGACCGACATCAGGCTGGTCACACTGCCCGCTGCGGAGCGCAAGGACCCGCGGCGTCGCGCGGAAGCCATCAACGCCTGCGACATCGCCATCCTGTGCTTGCCGGACGCCGCCGCGCGCGAGGCAGTGGGCGCCATTGCCAATCCCGCCGTCCGGGTGATCGACGCCAGCTCCGCCCACCGCACACAGCCGGAGTGGACCTACGGTTTTCCGGAAATGGCGCCGGGGCAGGGCGAGCAGATTGCGAAATCCAGTCGGGTCACCAATCCGGGCTGCTATCCGACCGGTGCAGTTGGCCTGCTGCGTCCGCTGGCACAGGCCGGGCTCATGCCGGCCGATTACCCGATCAGCATCCATGCGGTATCCGGCTACTCCGGACGCGGGCGGGCCGGCGTGGAGGAATATGAGGGGCCGGGAGCCGCCGAAGCGCCTGCATACCAGGTCTATGGCCTGCAACTCGCGCACAAGCACGCCCCCGAGATTCAGCAGCACGCCTGCCTTGCGCAGCGTCCCATTTTTATCCCGGCGTACGGAGCGTTCCGCCAGGGCATCGTGCTGACGGTGCCGCTGTCGTTGCGGCAACTCGCACCCGGCGTGGATGGCGCGACGTTACACGCCTGCCTTGCGCGCCACTATGCCGAGGCAACTCACGTGCGGGTCTTGCCGCTGCATGAGTCGGGCGCCCTGACACACCTGGATCCGCAAGCGCTGAACGGTACGAACGATATGCAGCTGGGCGTATTTCATAACGTCGAAAGCGGGCATGTGCTGTTGTCCGCGGTGTTCGACAATCTTGGCAAGGGGGCATCGGGCGCTGCGGTGCAGAACCTGGATTTGATGCTTGCGCGTCGCGCCTGCTACTGACGCCTGGCGACGGCGGCGTTGATCCGCGCTGCCTCGGCGCGCGCGTCGGGCACTCCGATCACCAGGCGCGCCCAGTCATTGCGGGCCAGTTCGATCACGATGGTCTGCAGCTTGCGCGAGGTGTAGACGAACTGCTTGTCGCCGCCTTTGATAAAGGTGCCGGCGGCAATCAGGCCCGGCAAGTAGGTGCCTGGAAGGCGCAGGCCCAGCGCTCTGCCGTCGAAGCCATTGTCTTCGGTAGCGCCGCGAACCTGCGCAAGCGGCACGCGAAAGCCGCGGCGCAGCGACCAGATCGATTCCCACGGTGTCAGGTGGACAACCAGTTCGCGGTCAGTCAGTTCGAGTCGAGGCATCGCTACTCCTTGTTGGAATCGTGCGTGGGCAGATGATCGAGCAGACGCGCGCCGAGCAGTTCGGCCGCGTGTTCTCCATAAGCCTGCAAGGCGTCGCGGCAACGGGCAGCGATCGGCAGATCTGTTGGCGCGAGTTCGCGCAGGGCGGTGATGAGCAAGTCGAGCACGGCCGGGTCCCGGTACCATTCGCCGACAAGGGCTTGGTCCAGCACCCTTTCAAACAGACCGCGCTTGGAACCGAATGCCTTGTACAGGCTGCCTCGATGCAACGCCGTGGCCTCCACCAGGTCGTCGACCGAGCAGGCGTTGTAGCCAATACGGCCGAAAACCTCCGCGGCGCGGGCGATAACAACGTCTTCATCGAACGTTCTTGGCCTGGCCATTCGACTCCCATTCGCGAGTTATGGAACGATTGTTCAATAACGCCAGTTTGAAGGTTTTTGAACGGCCGGTCAACAATGGTCCGTGTGAATGTATCGAGCGTCTCTACGCCCCAGACGCGTCGAATGGGAAAAGCAGGGTAGGGTCAACATGTACAAGGGCTTGCTCCTTGTCGGAGCTGCCCCGGCGGCTTGGCTATGCGCAGATCGACGGAGGCGGGGCTTTGTCGTCAAGGTCGCAATTTGAAGCAGATGCGATCAGGTCTGAGAGAGACTCCCAGGTGCGCCAGCCACGCGATTGTGTCTACGTGGCATCGCCGGCTTCCGTTGCCGCGTCATTGCGGTATTCGAGCAGGTCTCCCGGCTGGCAATCCAGCGCCTCGCAGATGCGTTCGAGCGTATCGAAGCGGATGCCCTTCACCTTCCCCGATTTCAGCAGCGAAAGGTTGGGCTCGGAGATTCCGATGCGCTGTGCCAGCTCGCGGGACTTCATCTTGCGCTCCGCCAGAAGCACGTCAAGTCTGACTAATACCGTCATTGTTCCTCAGACAAATCCTTTGTTTTCTTCGGCTACCCGAACGGCTTCCAGCATCGCCCACGCGATGGCGAGCAGGAGACCACCGAGCAGGCTGACGAAGTAGTCGCTCAGCGTGATTGCGACGATCCAATAGGGCTTGCCGGGCACGCCCACCAGTGCCAGGCCCGTGAGTAGCCGGATCAGCGGGATCGCCGGCCCCATTGCCGTCAATGCCAGCGCCATGCGACGCAGCCGAACGGCGGTGTCGATGGTCAGTACTTCGCCGCGTCCGAAAGCCACGAACATCCGCCGCGCCTGGTGCAGCACGCAGATTAACAGGGTCAGCCCAATACCGGTGGCAAGAAAGCCGGCTGCCCGGTGCATCGGGAACACCTGCACGGGATATGCCGTGGATGCGTGCGTGATCCCGCGCACCACGCGCTCCAACTCCGCTGCAGACGACCCGAACCATATCCAGGCGGCGCTGATCAAGGCCACAGCGCCGCCGAATGTCGTCAACCGCTGCATCGTGCGCGACAGCGCGCGGATCCGGTGCAGCGCAGCGCCTTCAGGGATTGAGGAGGCAGGCGAAACAAACATGCAGATACTCCGTTTGAAAAGAGTTGCGAAGGTCACCATTGTATTGTACAACGGCAAAGTTTTATCGTTTTACATTAACTTATTTATACAAAGGGTAAAGTCATGCGGACCTTAGCACACGCGCGAACATCGCTCGGCGCAGTCTCTCTCACTCTCGCGCTGATCGGCGCCACGGCCCCGGAGGCGCGGGCACAGCAGTTGGCTTCGCCGGCCGACGGATTCTGGTACATCGGCGGAGATCTTGGTTACACCCGCCAGAAATTCAGCACGGACCGTCCGGGATGGACGGGCGTATCCTCCAACAACTTGGCGGTAGGGTTCCGCGGCGGATACCAGTTCTCGCGCTATGTGTCGGTCGAGAGTACGGTTTCCAGCCTCGGTGCGGTGGAAGCGGAATCAGGCGGTAGCAAGGACAAGTTCATCATCGGCGCGTGGACGGCCAGCGTGGTCGGCCATCTGCCCGTGACCGAGCGATTCTCGCTGCTAGGCATCGCGAGCGTGGGCTGGGTAGACGGTGATCGCTCGGGTGACGTGGAATCGAGAAACCGGTCGGCCGGGCTGCTCACACTAGGGGTCGGCGCCGCCTATGCGTTCTCGCCGAACTGGCGCTTGCGCGGCCAGTACACGAACTTCGGCAAGCTGAGCTGGAAAGGCAGCAACGATGCCGCTGTAAAGAGCCAGACGTTCACACTCGGTGTCGACTACATGTTCCGATAGCATGCAATCCGGCTCGCATCATCAGCATTCGAACAATCAGCTGTTGTGCCAGCTTCGATACTATCGCTCCACTCACGGCAGCCTCTAACTAAGGGGCAGCCTCAGAACTTGGACGAAGTGGTGACACTATTCATGCCTTCTGCGATCGCCTCGCGGCATCCTTACAGTTATCCATGACTTACAAACTCATCGCGTTTGATTTCGACGGTACGTTGGCCGATTCGTTGGAGTGCTTTCTGCAAGCTGTTGACGTCGCATCCCGCAAACATGGGTTTCGCCCGCTCGAGGGCGATCTGCTCGAGCAAGCGCGCAGCAGCTCCGCGCATAACATCATGCGGCTGCTTGGCGTGCCGCTGTGGAAGGTGCCTGCCATTACCGTCGATGTAAGGCGGCTGATGCACGAGCGCATCGCGCAGGTTTCGCTATTCCCGAACGTGGCCAATACGCTGAATGCGCTGGCGCTGCGCGGTATCAGCCTCGCCGTTGCCACGTCGAACGGCGAAGACGTCGTGCGCACGATCCTCGGTCCCGCCGTCTGCGAACGCATCGGCCATTTTAGCTGCGGCATTTCGATGTTCGGCAAGACGCGCAAGCTTCGGGCGTTGATCTCGTCCGCCGGTGTGCGTCCGGACGAGGCCTTGTATGTCGGCGACGAGATCCGCGACGCGCAAGCCGCTAGCGACGCCGGCATGGCGTTCCGCGGCGTAGCCTGGGGCTACACGGCCGCGGCGGCGTTGCAGTTGCACTGCGCAACACCCCTGCTTGCGCGCCCGCAGGACCTGCTTGATTTGGGCCGCACCTGAACCATCACCAAAGCGCCAGGCAGTGGCGCCCTGAGGTCAACCAATCCCCTCATCCTGCAACGCCTGCTTCACCGCCGGCCGCGCACCAACCCTCGCTCGATACGCCTGCAGCGCAGGCCACCGCTCAAGCGACAGCTTGAAATGGTCCGGCCATCTCAGGATGGTGAACAAGTAGGCGTCCGCAACGCTGAACTGCCCCATCAGGTAGTCCTTGTCCGCGAGCTGCGGCGCCAGCCAGTCGAATCGCTGTGACAGGCGCGCCCACGTCGCCTCTTTCTGGTCCTGCGGCGTGTCGGGCTTCCAGAAGGGACCAAAGCCCTTGTGCAGTTCGGACGAGATGAAGTTCAGCCATTCCTGCAGGTGATAGCGCTCCAGCGTATTGCACGCCGGAGCGAGCTTTTTTTCCGGGGCCTGGTCGGCAATGTACTGAACCACCACTGCCGCCTCGGACAGCTGGTCGCCGCTGTCGAGCGCCAGCGTCGGCACGTAGCCCTTGGCATTGACGGTCTTGTAGTCAGCGCCGCTCTCGGTCTTGTGCGGCTGGGCGCGCAAGTCGACGCGTTCGGTGGAGAAGGGAAGGCCGGCCTCGATGAGGGCGATATGTGCCGCCAGGGAACATGCGCCGGGAGCGTAGTAGAGCTTCATGATGAGTGCCTCCTTGGAAATGTGCGCGAGCGTGAGGGTGTCAGGTGGAATTTAGCAATCGACATGCCCAAGTCATTTCTCTTCGCCCGATTACCTGGCTCATCAGCACGCCGTCACCACGGCGCAGCGTCTCTGCGCCGCCACCGCTAGTGCGTGCCGGAATGGATTGCAAGGCGCGTAGCAGAAATTGCCAGGCGGGCGCTTCATGCGCGCGGTCTCCGCGCCCGCGCAGCGGGTGGCGCTTGGGAACGTTCCTTGCAGCGGCGGTACTCCGACTGACCTCGCCGGAGGTGGCTCCGGCTTCATCTGGAGGACACCATGAAAGCTGTTGTATTTCACGGGATCGGCGACATCCGGCTGGATGACGTGCCGGAGCCGGTGATCGAGCAGGATACCGACGCCATCGTGCGCCTGACCGCCAGCGCCATCTGCGGCACCGACCTGCACTTCGTGCGCGGCACCATGGAAGGGCTGGCGCCGGGCACGGTGCTGGGCCACGAGGGCGTGGGCGTGGTGGAGGCCCTCGGCGACGGCGTGCGCAACCTGAGCGTGGGCGACCGTGTCGTGATCCCGTCCACCATTGCCTGCGGCTATTGCTCGTACTGCCGCGCCGGTTACTACGCCCAGTGCGATAACGCCAACCCGCACGGCAAGCAGGCCGGCACCGCCTTCTACGGCGGGCCCGAGCAGACCGGCCCGTTCCAGGGGCTGCAGGCCGAGAAGGCGCGCGTGCCGTTCGCCCACGTCAACCTCGTCAAGCTACCGGACAATATCAGCGATGAGCAGGCGATCATGCTCTCCGACATCTTCCCGACCGGCTATTTCGGCGCCGACCTCGCCAGCATCCATCCGGGCCATACCGTGGCGGTGTTCGGCTGCGGCCCGGTGGGGCAGTTCGTGATCGCGTCGGCGAAGCTGATGGGCGCCGGCCGCATCTTTGCCGTGGATGCGGTGGCGGACCGCCTCGACATGGCGCGTGCGCAGGGCGCCGAGGTGGTGAATTTCGATGCCGAAGATCCGGTGCAGACCATCGTGGAGTTGACCGGCGGCATCGGCGTGGACCGGGCCATCGATGCCGTCGGCGTCGATGCCATGCATGCGCACCATGGTCCGGCGGCGCAGGATCCGTCCATCCCGGAGAGCGAGCAGGAGGCCGCCCGCCTGGCGCCGCACGCGCACCCCACGGAGCAAGGCAACTGGGTCCCAGGCGACGCGCCGGCGCAGGCGCTGGACTGGGCCATCCGCGCGCTGGCCAAGGCCGGCACGCTGTCGATCATCGGCGTGTATCCGCCCACCGACCGCAGTTTCCCAATCGGCGCGGCGATGAACAAGAACCTGACGGTGCGCATGGGCAACTGCAACCACCGCGCTTATATCCCGCGGCTTGTCGAACTGGTGCGCACCGGCGCCGTCGATCCGGCCGCCATCCTGACGCGGCGCGAGCCGATGACCTCGGCGATCGAAGCCTACCAGGCCTTTGACCAGCGCCAGCCCGGGTGGATCAAGGTTGAACTGCAGCCCGGGTCGGTCCACTAGCCCGCAGGCCGCGCCCGCTGCGCCGCGATCGGCGGAGCGGGCGCCCTTACCGGCCAGTGACCACAGCGCACGCCATCGGCCTGCCGCCGGGACCGACCGCCCCTCCCGATGCCGCTTGCCGGGATGTCATGGTGGTGTAACGTCCTGGTAAGGGATAGGTTCATACCATTGCCTCGAAGAACTTTTTTAAAGGAGTCAGACGTAGTGATGGAGCTTCCTTTCCCATGGCTGGCCGATGGCATCACCACGCCCGCGGCGTTGCCGTCGGCTGTGGTGTACGCCTGCGCCAAAGGCACAGGCGCGACATGAGCAATTCCGGCAAGTCACGCTGGCTTGTTGCCGGGCTGCTTGCGCTTGGCGTGGCGGTTGCCATCGCCGTGGCACTGCAGACCAGGCGGTACCTTGAGACGCCATCCGGCGCCGGCAAGGCGGGCGATATGCGGCGCCTTCGCATCGATGCCACGGATGCCGCCAGCGTTGCGCAGGGCCGCAAGATCTACGCGCAGCAGTGTGCCGCGTGCCATGGCGCCAACCTGCAGGGCCAGGCCAACTGGCGCGAGCGGCTGCCGAATGGCCGGATGCCGGCACCGCCGCATGATGCGTCCGGCCATACCTGGCATCATCCTGACGCGGTGCTGTTTGCGATCACCAGGAATGGCCTGGTCCCGGGGGTAACGGCCCCGGACGGCTATGTCAGCGACATGCCGGCATTCGGACCAGCGCTGTCCGACCAAGACATCGTTGCGGTGCTGGCGTATATCAAGAGCACCTGGCCCGCAAAGATCGCGGCGGCGCAGCGGGAGGTCACGGAGGCGCAAGATCGTTGATGGGCTATCGATAGCCAAGGCGAAGGGCGCATCCGGAACACATGCCGCGGGTCTTGTGAAACCCGCGGCATTTTTTTCTACACAGGCCGGAGCGTTGCACAATCCTTGCCGCGGCATGGGCAGAGCCGGATGACGGGTGTCATAACGACTCAGCCTCAGGATGCAACGCTTCTGCGATCTGATCCACCTGCATTTTGATCATCGCCAGCAGGCAATGAACGCCGTGGCATCCCGGTTGTCGACCGGTTGAGAGACCCATCTCCGCCATCGGCTGGGTGAACATTATATATATGCTTAATTACTATCTTATAGCACCATTGGCTAACTTGACTTGCCAATTTCCACATCCTATAAATCGCTTGTTGGCGACTCCTGTTTTAATGGCATTTTTCTATTGAAAAAGATAGTGAAGTTGTCTTGAAATGGGAGGTGGAACATGAAATCCACGGTTGCTTTCACATTTGCTTTGCCGCTAATATTAATTGGGGCATCAGCCAGGTCAGAATTACCTCCGGCGGCAGGAGCGCCAGTGCCAGCGCTGCCGCAGCATTTCGAGAAAGCAGTGGTGGCGACCGGTCTGGCGAATCCCCATAATATGGTTTTCGGTCCAGATGGCAACCTGTGGTTAACGGAGCAAATTGCCAAACGGATTACTCGAGTTGACCCTCGCAACGGAAAGATCTCCGTCGCAGTTGAGATCACTGACGCGGTGCATTCGGAAGACGAACAAGATGGTGTCTTAGGGCTTGCGCTCCATCCAGACTTGCTTAAGGGAAAGGGTCGCGATTACGTATACGTCTCTCTTACTTATGCGACGGGCCAAGGTGGGGAATTCCCGAACCGCACAGCCATTCGGCGCTATACGTACGACGCCAAGTCTCAGAAACTGGTATCACCGGTAGACATTATCAAGGGTCTACCATCCGCAAAGGATCATCAATCCGCGCGACTGCTTTTTGGTCCGGACCAGAAGCTCTACTATTCGATCGGCGATCAGGGCCGAAACCAACTCAAATATCTCTGCAAGCTGAACCAGGCGCAAGTGCTGCCCACCGAGGCCGAAGTCAAGTCCGGGAACTGGGAGCACTACATGGGGAAGATTCTGCGAATGAACCTTGATGGCTCGATTCCGGCAGACAACCCGACGATCCATGGCGTGAAGAGTCACGTCTATGCCTGGGGGATCCGGAATACGCAGGGCATGGTGTTTAGTCCGACGGGAAAGCTCTTCGCCACCGATCAGGGTCCCAACACTGACGACGAGTTGAACCTGATCCTTCCGGGCCGCAATTATGGTTGGCCCTACATCGCTGGCCGCAAGGACGACGCCGGATATGCGTACGCCAATTACTCGGCGGCGAAGGGTGGCTGCGAGAACGTCAAGGACACCTATACGAACGGCTTGAAGGCGCCAGACGGCGTGCCAGTGACTCGGGAATCTGAGTGGTCTGATCCAGACCTCGTGGAGCCGCTAAAGACGTTTTTCAGCGTAGACAACAATTACGACTTCGCCAACAAGGTCTGCGCGGAGAAGGATCTCTATTACATCTGCTGGCCGACTATCGCACCGTCTTCCGTCGCGTACTACCGTGGTGGAAAGCAGGGTGTTCCCGGTTGGGAGAATTCGCTGCTGATCACAAGCCTCAAACGCGGCGTCCTCTATCGGGTGCAACTCGACCCGACCGGGACTCTGCCGCTCGGCGACGCCCAGCCGCTGTTCCGTTCGGTTAACCGGTATCGCGAAGTGGTGGTTAGCCCGGATGGCAGCACGATTTATGTGGCGACCGACACGAACCACCTCGGGACGACAGACGCCGGCAGCGCCGCGTTTAAGCTGGAGAACCCCGGCTCGATCATTGCATTCAAGTACTCGCAAGGGAAGTAAGCCACGGTTGTCTCCCAAGGATTTGACTCAGGCGATGCCATGCGACACCGCCGCAACCTGGAGAAAGCATCATGCGTACCTGGACCACGCCGAAAGTTGTCGAAGTCTGCCTCGGTTGCGAGATCAATTGCTACATGAGTGCTGAACGCTGACCCGATGTCAAATGCTGCGCGTCATCGTGCTGGGGGCGGCGGCAGGCGGAGGCTTGCCACAATGGAATTGTGCCTGCACGACATGCCGGGCGGCCCGTGAAGGGAATCTGGTTGTTCCTCAGACGCAGTCCTCTATCGCAGTATCCGCGGATGGCGTGCGCTGGGTTGTGGTCAACGCCTCTCCTGACATCCGCCAGCAGTTTGCAGCGACGCAGGCGTTGCAGCCGGTCAAGGGGCCGCGCTCCAGTCCATTGAGTTCGGTATTGTTGACCAATGCCGACGTCGACCACATAGCCGGCCTGCTGTCGCTGCGCGAAAGCCAGGCATTTACCCTATATGCGACTGGACGGGTCCTGCGGGTGCTGGAAGGCAATGCGGTCTTCAATGTGCTGGCTCGCAATCACGTCGAGCGCCGTGCCCTACGGCTCGACGAGGTCCAGCCAGTAGTCGACGCCAGGGGGGGCGACACGAGCGTACGCATTGAACCATTTGCCATTCCGGGCAAGATCGCACTGTGGCTTGAAAATCCGGAGGCCTTCGGCCTCGGGGGGGTACCGGAAGATACGATCGGACTTGCGATTGGTGCTGCCGGTTCCAGCAACCGCCTGTTCTACCTGCCTAGCTGCTCTGGGCTGCCGGACACCATCAAGGCCAGGCTGTCCACCAGGGACAGTCTTCTGTTTGACGGCACGACGTTTACGGAGGACGAGATGATCTCCAGTGGTACTGGTCACAAGACAGCATCTCGCATGGGCCATCTACCTATGAGCGGAGCAAAGGGAGCGGTTGCGCAGTGGGAGGGCGTCTCGCTGCGCCGCAAGGTGTTCATCCACATCAATAATACCAATCCGGTATTGCTGCCGGACAGCCCGGAGCGTGCCTTCATACAGAAGTCGGGCTGGGAAATCGCACACGACGGCATGGAGTTCTTAATTGAATAATCCATCGACGGGAGTGCTCTCGCCAGCGGAACTAGAAGGCGCGTTACGCAAGATTGGCCATGAGCGCTATCACAACCGGCATCCCTTTCACCGCCTGCTGCATACCGGCGCACTGACCCTCGGCCAAGTCCAGGCGTGGGCACTGAATCGCTACTGCTACCAGGCCGCCATTCCGCGCAAGGATGCCGCCCTGATCAGCCGGGTGACAGACCGCAGCCTGCGGCGTGAGTGGGTGCACCGGATTCTCGACCACGATGGCTGGGGCGAGAAGGAGGGCGGCATCGATCGCTGGCTGGTGCTCACCGACAGTCTGGGTCTCGACCGCGACTATGTCGTATCGCAGCGCGGCGTGCTTCCCGCGACAGTGTTCGCAGTGGAAGCCTATGTCGATTTCGTCGCGCGTCACTCGCCCGTGGTTGCAGTGGCTTCGTGCCTGACCGAACTGTTCGCACCGGACATCCACCGGGAACGCATTGCTGGCATGCTCGAGAATTATCCATTCATCAGCGAATCGGTTCTCGTATATTTCCGGCGCCGCCTCGACCAGGCGCCGCGGGATGCTGAGTTCGCGCTGGACTATGTCAAGCGCAACGCCCGCACGCAGTCTGAGCAGCAGGGCGTCCTGGATGCTTTGACGTTCAAGTGCAACGTGCTATGGGCGCAGCTCGACGCGCTCTACGCGGCCTACGTTTCGCCGGGCACGATTCCGCCCGGTGCCTTCGATCCCAGTGAGTTGCCATGCTTACGTTAGCGAGTTGCGTGCGGCTTGCCCCCGGTACCCGGCTTCAGCACGACGCCGTTCGCGAGCGTTGGGTGTTGCTGGGGCCGGAGCGGCTTCTCGTGCTCGACGACATGGCGCGGCTGATTCTCGAGCGCAGCGGCGATCAGACGATCGGCGCGCTCTGCGAAGCACTGGCCGGTGAATTTGACGCGCCGCTGGATACGATTCAGGCGGACGTACTGGCGCTATTTTCGAACATGGTCGAGCGAGGCTTTGTTCGCTATGAATGATCCTGCCGTTGCCCCGCCGCTGGCTGTCCTGCTGGAATTGACCCATCGCTGCCCGCTGCGCTGTGCCTATTGCTCCAATCCACTTGCGCTGACGCCGGGCTCAAGCGAACTGTCAACGGGCGACTGGTGTGCAGTGCTGGACCAGGCGGCAGAACTGGGTGTGCTGCAGATCCATTTCTCGGGTGGCGAGCCAATGGCCCGCGAAGACCTGCCGGAGCTGGTTTCTCATGCAAGCAAGGTCGGGCTATACAGCAACCTGATCACGTCTGGCGTGCTTCTGGATGATGCCAGGCTTGGTGCATTGGTCGATGCGGGTCTGAGTCACATACAACTGAGCTTCCAGGGACTGGAGGAAGGCGTTGCCGAGACGCTTTCCGGGTTCAGGGACGGTGTGGCCAGGAAGCGCGAGGCGCTGGCCCGCGTGCAGGCTTCCGGCTTGGCGCTGACGGTCAATTTCGTCGTGACCCGCCAGAATGTCGGGCAACTCGACGCGATATTGCGCTATGCCGATGAGCGGGGAATCGCGCGGGTCGAGGTGGCCAACACCCAATACTATGGGTGGGCTCTGCAGAATCGCGCCGCACTAATGCCCACCGACGCCCAAATCCATGGCATGAGCCTTCTGGTCGAGGAATGGCGGGAGCGGGTGAAGGGTCGTATGGTCATCGATTATGTTATCCCTGACTACTACGGGCGCCGGCCGAAAGCCTGCATGGGTGGGTGGGCCCGGCACTTTCTGAACGTGATGCCGGACGGGACAATTCTCCCGTGCCACGCGGCGCAGACGCTGAAGCATCTGGAGTATCCGCGCTTTCCCGTTAGCACGCTTGCGTCGGCATGGTTCGAATCTTCCGCATTTGCCGCTTATCGCGGCACCGGCTGGATGCCTCAACCCTGCCGCAGTTGTGATGCGAGGGAACGAGACTGGGGCGGGTGCCGCTGTCAGGCCCTCGCACTCACTGGCGACGCAGGGACGCTCGACCCAGTCTGTGAATATTCCCCGCAACACGAGCACGTTGTCATGCTGGCGCATCGCGAATCAAACCGCGATGATGTTCGACTGCAGTTGCGCAGATTCTCCATACAAAAAGCAGATACACATGCCGATGCCTAACAAGATCAATTGCTCGCGGTGTTGGTCCGCGTATCTGCGTGCTGTCACCTCGGTGATTCTTGCGGTCGGTGCCGCCAGCGGGCACGCCTACGATGTATCGACCAGCCCTTATCTACTGGGAGACTGGGGAGGGACGCGTACGCGCCTGGAGGAACAGGGCGTGGCGTTCAGTTTCGGCTACGTTAGTGAAGTGGCGCACAACTTTTCAGGCGGCACTGATCGCTTGACGCGCTACACCGATCAGTGGGCGTTTGGGACCACGCTGGATACAAACAAGCTTTGGGGTTGGCAGGGCGGAACGTTCCAGTTCACCATGACCGACCGTAACGGACGGAACCTCGGGGCGGACGCGAATATCGGCAACAACATGCTCATCCAGGAAGTCTTCGGGCGCGGCCAAACATGGCTCCTGACGCAGTTGTGGATGAACCAGAAACTATTGGAAGATCGTCTGGAGCTGAAGCTTGGCCGCCTGACCGTGGGCGAGGACTTCTTCAGCTTCTCCTGCGACTTCCAGAACCTCACGTTCTGCGGCGCGCAACCGGGCAACCTGGTCGGCAGCTACTGGCTCAACTGGCCGACGAGCGTGTGGGGCTCGCGTCTAAAATATCACACGTCACAGGAAACCTACGTGCAAACTGGCGTGTATCAGGTCAACCCGAACTACGTCGACGAAAGTTGGTTGCGCCACAATGGCTGGAAACCAATCAATCCGAGCGGCACCACCGGCGCGCTGATTCCGATGGAAGTGGCGTGGCTACCAACCTGGCAGGGCCGTCCCGGCTCCTACAAGGTGGGGGGATGGTACAACACGTCGGACGGCAACGATCTGTTCCTCGACGTGAACGGTAACCCGCGCGGGGTGACAGGCCTTGACCCCCTCAAGCGCTCGGGGCAGTACGGCGTCTATCTGAATTTCCAACAGCAGGTCACCGGCACCAACGGCGGTCGCGGCGCAACGGTGTTCTTCAACTTCTCGCATGCTGACCGCAATACGGCGCAACTGGATCATCAAATCACGATGGGGGTTCAGTACAAGGGGCTGTTCGAGGGCCGCGCACGAGACTCGATCGGCTTTGCGGTGGGTGCCACCCACAACAATGCGCGTTATGCCGATTTCGTGAAACAGAACAATGCTCGCACCGGCCAGAATGTTATCGCGGGCAGCGGATACGAGTATGTAAGCGAGGTGTATTACGCTTGGTCTCCGGTGCCTTCGGTATCGCTTCGTCCAAATTTGCAATACATTCTCCATCCGGGTGGTACATCTCGTAACAGTGATGCCTTTGTGATTGGTCTGAAATCCAGCGTCACGTTCTAGGAAGCTTCGCGTCTCGCATTCAGAGGCAGATTGCATTGTGCGGCAATTGCGTTCATTGAAATCTCGTCGCGCAGATGCGCCTTTCGCGAATGCCCCTTGTTTTGACGTCCATGGCAACAATTCTCGCGGCGATCGGCTGCTTCCAACCTCGAAACTGACGTCGCAGCAATAGCCGCCTAGCGGCAGCTTCTGGCCGGGTGCGGCCACATGCCGAGCGCAACCCGATTGTTCCTGCTGGACCGGTTGAATCTGCAACCCTTCCGCACCGTTCGAGCCTTCCAAACTCGATGGCGGTTATCCGAGTCCAAGGTGGGAAAAGCGGCAGCCGACAGATTGAATGCAATCTCCCGGCCCACGCAGAATCGGCAGTTCCGTCCTATGCCCACGCAAATCAAAGGTGAGCGATTCCGGCTATGGCCCTGCTTGCCGCATCGATGCCTTGTGCTACCGTGGAGCGCTTCCACGAATCGGTGTTTGTGTAGAAGGCGTCGCGTATGCGCTGATCGATGCTTTCCCGGATAGTCGCTTCAACATGCGGTTGCCGATCTAACCACTGCGCAGCCCGCAAGGCATTTGTCACTTCGACGCCATCTTCCGTTCCGAACTCCAATATGACTCCGGTGTACTGTGCGTGACCAAAGATCTCGCTGGTGCCTATCGCCATCGTCCCGGTACGGGGTACCATCGGCCCGTCGCCGTGCTCCAGCCTTGTGACCCCGCTTCCCCACCATGATTGAGCGCGGTCGAGCGACCCTGCCTCGTCGGGTGACATTAGGACCATGGTCGCTTCGCCCTTCGGCCCCGTAGCGGTATGCAGATCAAGCCAGGCCAAATCCGAGCACTGCGCACAATGCTCACTCAAAATGGTGCGAATCACCAAATTCGACCAGGTGGGGGAGTGTCCCCCGAAGAACAATCCATCCGGATGACTATATTGCCCAGATGCGATGGCCGTTTCAATGCCGCGCATTCCATACTTTGCCGCGTAGTCCCAAAGTGTTCTATCTGCATCTGCGCAAGGCCAGGATTCCGGGACCAACGCATGAGCCAACTGCGAGTAACCGGGATTGGCGGGAAGTTCGATTCCTGGGGAAAAGTCGCGGAAGTTTCGATTGAGGTCGACATTGTCTTCGGTCCAGCGACGCCACCAGGAGAATCCCCATGGATTTAGTGCGTGGAGATAAAGGACTGCGATGTTTGCTTTGCAAGCGCGATCGTGAAACAGCCGGTCGCACAAGAGGGCATTCTGAACACCTGAGCCAGCGAAACCTTCCACACCATGGCAGCCACTGCTGATAATCAGCAGCCGCTGGGCGTCGATCGGCCCGACTCGCACGACGTCGACGGCCAGCTCTTCGCCGTGTCGGCCTTTGAGGCGATGTTTGAAGCTTTGAACCCCCAGGCCGGCGTTGTGCGCGGCGTGCTGGAATTTGGACCGCGCCTCTGAGTATGACTGTGCGAAGAATTCGGATGCGTTCATCGTCGACTCCTTTTGTATTTTGATTCGCAGCCGCTCAATCAGCATATCCGGGATTGCGGCGGTCCAGGCGGCGGAGCAGCCCAGGCCAGACGAGGCGATCTGAGCCCATCTCCCGTGTGGTGATGCGAGATTGTGCTGCGATTTCCTGGAGGATCTCCGGTGGGATGCGGATGAGGATGTCTCCGCCGGCCTGGGCGCGCACCTGAATTGCACAGGCGGCTTCCGCAAAGTACATGGCTACGAAAGCGTCGGCGATGGTCTTGCCAACGGTAAGCACGCCATGGTTGCGCAGCATGAGCACGTGCTTGCTGCCGAGATCGCGCACCAGGCGAGGCTTCTCGTCCGGGTTTACCGCAATGCCCTCATAGTCGTGATAGGCCAGCGACTGCAGCACAAAGAGCGATTGTTGTGAAAGGGGCATCAAGCCGCCTTGCTGCGCGGACACGGCAACACCGTTGAGCGAGTGAGTGTGCATGACGCACCCCGCGTCCTCCCGCGCCGCGTGCACCGCGCTGTGAATGGTGAAGCCCGCGGGATTGATCTCGTATGGCGACGGCGCTACCTTGTTGCCGTCCAGGTCGATTTTCACCAGGGATGACGCGGTGATCTCGTCGAACATCAGCCCATACGGATTGATGAGGAACTCGTGTGTGCCAGGTATTCTCGCGGAAATATGCGTAAATACCAGGTCGTCCCAGCCGAACATCGCCACCAGCCGATACGCGGCGGCCAAGTCCACACGGACCTGCCATTCGATTGGCGAGACGGAACGATAAACATCGGGCGTTTGCATGTTGCTCCTTTATGGATCAGGCAGGATGAGGTGATTGCGTGGGAACTCTCGATCGGGTCATTCATGTGCGCCTATCCTCCATGGCGCCACGCATGCCCGCGATGACGGCTAAGCTGGCGACAAGGAACAAGGCGGAAAGGACATAGATCGGCAGCGTCAGGCTCCCACTGTGGGTTTTGACAAGACCTACCACAGCGGGGCTCATGCCGGCCAGGCTCGAAAGCGTGCCGATGTATGCAATGCCGGCTGCAGCCTTGGCCTTGGGAAGGTAGCGAGTCGCCATCGCCCAGAAGATGGGCGTAGATGAGACCATCGCCGAGCCGCCAAACGTAATCGCAATCAGCGTCCAGGCGAGGCTGAGCTGCACGACATAGCCGAGCACGGCGAAGCCCAACGCAGCGACCAGGAACGCTATGCCCCAGTGCAGCCGTTGTTCGTTCTGCCGATCTGAATGACGACTGTAAGCGATCATCGCCACGATGCCGAAGGCGTTTGGAATGACAGCATAGAGACCAATCGCCTGAGGGTCATCGACACCCAACTCCCGGACCATGGTAGGCATCCAGAAGGCGAGGAAATAGCCAGCGCAACCATTGACGAACGCGCCGAATGCGAGCAGATAGATTCTGGCGTCTCGTAGCACTGGCCAGAATGCATGGCCCTGCACGGGCTTCTGGTTATCGGCAAGGCTTCTTTGGATGAGCGCTATCTCTTCGGCGTGAAGCCATTTCGCTTGGCTGGGATGATTGGGCAGGAAGACAAAGACAAGAGTTCCGACCAGAACGGTAGGCAGGCCTTCAAGCAGGAACATCCATTGCCAGCCCTCCAGCCCGTGCGCTCCATGTAGGGATTTCAGAATCCAACCGGACACGGGACCGGTCACAAATCCCGCCGCTACGTTCGCTGTCATGATCAGTGCGATAACGCGAGCGCGACGATTGGCAGGGAACCAGTAGGTCAGGTACAGAAGAATGCCCGGAAAGAAGCCTGCCTCGAACACGCCGAGCAGGAACCGGAGCACATAGAACTGCGCTGGTGTTTTGACCAGCATCGTTGCGGCCGATGCCAGTCCCCAGAGCACCATGATGCGAAACAGCGTTGCGCGGGCGCCGATACGCTGCAGCATGAGATTGCTCGGTACTTCAAACAATGCATAGCCGACGAAGAACATGGCTGCACCGATACCATATGCTGTATCGCTGAAGCCAAGGGATGACTTCATCTGCAATTGTGCAAATCCGATGTTTGCTCTGTCGATGAAGCTGAGCAAATAGCACAGGAAAAGGAAGGGAACTAGCCGTCTGGAAACCTTAGCGAAGACGGCATCCGCACGTCCGTCGATGCTGGCATCGGCTTCCGGGACGGTAATTGGGCTGGCAGAGCTAGTCATGGTTTTCCCTCAAGTGGCCGCGTGCAGATGTCCCGCGCGATGCTGTGCGTTGTAGCGGACGAGGCAAGGGCGCGCGAGTTCTCTCCGCACGCGTCGGCGTAGCTTGTCGGTACCGCGTCCGCGGTGAACAATGGAACTCACTTCGAGAGGTGGCGCGAGCAGGTCAGTTGGGGCATGATTTGTCTCCGTAGTTTTTGTTGACATCATCAGCCGTCTGGAAGAGCCATGTCTGTCAAAAACTTGCACTTTCCCGATTGAGTTCAATCCATCTATATGACCGATCTCGGCCAGGCACAGCACGCCGTCCTGCTATCGAATTCGTGGTTTGCTGAACTTCCAGTGGAGATCCAACGAGCACTCACCAGTCATGGCAAAGTGCAAGATGTCGCTGCGGGAGGAATGATCTACATTCGCGGCGGCGCTGCCGACGGGCTGTATTGCGTACTGAAAGGGGCGGTCCGGCTCAGCGGCACATCAATGCGCGGCAAAGAGGCAACGCTCGATTTGCTTGAGCCCGGCCAGTGGTTTGGTGAGCTTTCAATGATTGACGGTCTTCCCAGAGTGCATGACGCATGGGCGCATGTTGCCTCTCGGGTTGTCCTATTGCGGCCCGCCCATTTTCAGTCGCTGCTTCAGACGCATCCGAGCTTCGCCCGGCATTTACTACTACTTCAGAGTTCGCGTATGCGTGCGTTGCTCGCCGGTGTGGAAGCCTTCCTGGTGCGGCCTGGCGAAGAGCTTTTTGCGGTCCGTTTGCTTGATCTGGCCAGCCACTATGGGACCCAGACCAACAGAGGCGTGGAGATTGATTTGCCCTTGCCCCAGGATCTGCTGTCGCAACTGGTCGGCGTAAGCCGCCAGCGGGTGAGCCAGATCCTCCGTTTATGGGAGCAAGAAGCCATTATCTCGCAGCATTACGGCCATATCATCGTGCTGGATTTGGCGCGCCTGAAGCTGGTTGCGGGAGCCTGACCGCGGGTTCAGGGAGGTATTCGCTGGGGTGTGAAGAAAGGCCGCGACCGATGCAAGGTGTAGTGGGTCGCGGGCCACTGGGGAGGCGGATTGACTGCAATCCCGTGGAGCCAAACTTACGCGGGGCACAGTCCTCCGTCTACGACAAGCTCCGCCCCCGTGACGAATCGACTCTCGTCCGACGCCAAGTAGATCACGGCATACGCAACGTCATCGGGCTCACCAAGCCGGCCCATGGGGATGTTCCGGGTCAGTTCACGCATGGCGGCTTCTTCCCCCAGTCGCTGGAAGATCGGCGTGACGATGCCGGTACGTACGAACGCAGGATGCACGGAGTTGCAGCGTACATCGATCCGGTTGCGGGCGCAGTCAATGGCAACGGATTTTGTCAGCATCGTGACGGCGGCTTTAGAGGTATTGTAGGTAATAAGATGTGGATTGACTCTAAAGGCAGCAACCGAGGCAATGTTGATAATCGAGGACGGTTGTGATTCTCGCAAATGGGGAAGCGCGTGCTTGCATCCGAGCATGATGCTCTCGACATTGACTTCCATAACTCGCCGCCACTCCTGCTGCTCGATTTGCTCAATGCCGCCATTCGAGCCGACCCCCGCGTTGTTCACGAGGACGGAAATTCCTTCCATAGCGGTGCTCGCTTCGTCCAGCAGTGTCCGCCAACGGGATTCGTCGCGGACGTCCTGGCTCGCCGCCCACGCGACTTGTTTGCCGTGGATGGTGTTGATTTCATCCGTGATCCTGGTCAGCACTGATTCGTCGGCAAGGTCAGTCAGGAAGACCCGGGCTCCGTGCTGAGCCATGCGATGAGCGATTGCCTGTCCGAGACCACCGGCGGCTCCTGTAATGAATGCGTGCTTGCCGGAAAGGCGATTTGAAGTAGGGTTCATACTGTTCAATGGCACAAGGAAGTCAGCGACAAGATCGGGGGAACGGATTCAACCGCTGAATGCGGTGATATCCCTTGGGGTGATCCCGGCCTCCTCGCAGTAGGCGAGGTAGCGCTGCATGGCCGATTTCCAGTTCTCTATCGAGACGACCTGGTCTTTGTCATCCAGATAGATGAGATCGCCTTGAACAATATTCAGGGTAATGACCTCATCGTCATCGGGGAGGGCCTGCGGGGTGTGACTGGTACCAGCGGTTTCGAAGACCACGCTTCCCGGCCCCGCAATCCAGTCGTGCTCAATATACCGCCAGGACCCCTTCAGGGTGTACACGATGACCGTGCCGGTGTGGTGGTGCTTCGGCAACTGGCGACGCGATGGCGCCTTTAGCAGAACAATCATCTCGCCCCGGGTGGGATCAAGTTTGAAATATTTCAGCAATACGTCTGGCGTTTTCGCCGACATGGGTACCCACGGAATCGCGGCATCGTCGATACATGCAGTAGCCACTTGTTCATAGAACATTTCAAGTCTCCGATATAACAACTGCGCCAGGCCATGAGGGCTTCGCTGGCCACAGCGCGTGATGGATCAAATTGCAGGTGTCAGCTCGCCATAGCTGCCGCTGCACCTCTCCAGGCGGCCCCGGTGGACCGGATCGAGATCGCGTGGTCATCAGATGGTCGGCCTTTCCCATTGCCACCGCATTGTCAAAGTGAGACACTCCATTGTCATTTTGGGACAGTGATGGAAGTGCGGGGATCATGGTGTCCAGTTCATATCAGCGCTTGCCTAGTCGCTACTACTCGGCATTGGGGCGGATCGTATACAGCCATCTCCCAGACCCTCAGGAGTTTCTCAAGAGGACCGGTATTACTGCGCAAATGTTGCGTGATCCGGGGGGTGTGATTACGCTTGCCCAGTTGGATGCGCTTATCGAAGCCGCCTCCAGGGTGAGCGGGTCTGCCCATCTAGGGCTGGAGCTTGGGCGGCATGCAAGACTGACAGAGCATGGCCCGCTCGGCTATGCGTTGCTCTGCAGCGGGACGCTGGATGAGATGCTCAGGCTTGCTGCACGCTACTACCATCTGATCGTGCCGGTGTTCAAGATGAGATATGAGCGACGTGGATCGTTGGCGGAGATTACTTTCATGCCCAACGCCGCTATGCCGCGTCGCACTCTGCATTTTTTTGTCGAAGCCTTGGCCGTGTCGTTCCAGGTACAACTAGACGGCGTTCTTGGCGCGGATAGTGATGGGTATGAGATCTACCTGTCGACGGACGCGCCCGCCGATGTTCACCGCCTGTTAGGCAACCGTTTCGTACGTTTCCGCTTCGGTCAGCGACGCATTCCAGGCGTTACCGTCAAGCTGGCCACGTCGTCGCTCGATAAGCCACTCCCCATGGCCAACAGGCCAGGCATGACAGCGGCGGCCGCACAGTGCGAGGCCATCGGCGGAAAGCAACCGGACAACCGCGATCTGGTTAAATTCGTTGAAATGATGCTGCATGAGAGCGAAGGCATTTTACTGACACGCAGCGATGTTGCAGCCTCATTGAAGGTAACTGTGCGGACGCTGAATCGGCATCTCAGCAATCAGGGAGTTACCTTCAGAGATGTAGTCCAACGAGCGCGTTCTGCACAAGCTTGTGCGTTGCTCGAAGAGGGAAATATGACGATTTCCCAGATTGCCTCCCGCCTTGGGTTCAGTGAGGTCTCGAATTTCAGTCGATGGTTTCGCCAATACAATGGCGTGAGTCCCACCCGTTACGCCAATCGATACGAGCCTGACTGGTAGCCACCAGGCTCCTGGCAAGTTGGGCGCAGTGCGCTCTTTGTCGTCAAGCAACAAGACCGGCCATTAGCACCCCGGCTGCTAAGGGTGCCGGTTCACTGCTGTCGCTGCTGCCAGTATGTCCCGTACGCCTGGCCGATCCGCGGGCGAAGCTAGTCCAATGCCAACCGATAGTTCCTCGCCCTCGACCAGCGACCTGTAGGCGACGCCTGCGCGCTTCAAAGCGGTGAACGATTTTGGCAGCAGGGCTATACCCCGCCCATTGGCCACATCACCCAGTAGAACATGATGATCCGTTGGCTCCCTCAGTTTTGACGGAGCGAACCCATGACGGGAGAAAACCCTTTGGCAGTGGTCGTAGAACGCGGGTTGTCGCGCACGCTCGAACCAGAGGACCTTTTCACGTGCCAGGTCCGCGAGGCCAACTGTTCTGCGCTTTGCAAGATGATGAGTCGAAGGTATCGCGACGACCATCGGCAGTCGGTCGAGTTCTTGGACATCTAGCCCCTGCGCGCTTGTCGGCAGCGCTATGAAGGCTGCGTCCAGTTTGCCAGCGCGAAGCTGACGTATGAGCCGCGGCGATGTATCGGAGAAAGTCGACACGACCATTCCGGGATGAGCGGCTTGCACCCGTTGTGCCAGCCCGCTAAACCAGACCGGTTCCACGGCGCTGGTCAGCCCGAGCCGAAGGTTGACCGGCAAGCCTGGGGTCGTGAGCGCTGCTTCGGCATCGCGAAGCAATTTGGCAATTTTGCGTGCATAAGGTAGCAGCTTCTCTCCAGCCGGGGTGAGCGTCACGCCCTTGGTGTTGCGGTCAAACAGCCGCGTTCCCAACCGCTCTTCGAATTCTCGAATCGCACGACTCAGTGGCGGTTGAGAAAGATGCAGCGTCTCTGCCGCCTGGCGGAAGCTCAGCGCATCCGAAACGGCAAGGAAGAGCAAGAGAGAGCGGGAGTCGATACGATTGGACATATCAAAAAGGTATCACGAATTCGGTCATTCCGCATGAACGAGACTGGTTCTACAGTTGACGGACAAACGCTTCTGGAGAACTTCATGAACCTTGCTCACCCTGCTGCCCCAGGCCGTATTGTTCGGCGACATCGCGAAGGAGGTGGACAATGAACGCCGAACGTTACGAGCGTGGCGCACGGATGCTGGCTGCCGTGGATGGCGTGGCCGGTCTGGAGGTGGTCGAAACGCTGGCAAAATCGTTTCCGGACTTCGCGCGCTACGTGGTTGAGTTCCCATTCGGCGACATCTACACGCGGGAAGGGCTTGGCTTGCGCGAGCGGGAACTGGCAACGGTCGCAGCACTATGCGCACTTGGGAATGCATTGTCCCAACTTCGAGTGCATGTACATGCCGCCTTGCACGTCGGCTGCAAACCAGGGGAGGTGGTGGAAGTTGTGATGCAGATGGCGGTCTATGCGGGATTCCCGGCGGCGTTGAACGGATTGTCCGTCGTACGCGAGGTGTTCGCAGAGACCGGGATACAGCTACCACTGGATTGAGTTCGCGGGGCCGGAGGAATAGCCGGTCCCTGATCTCGGCGTGCGGGTGCGAGAGGCAACTGCCGACCCTTCTCAGCCATCCCAGGTCCGCGATATCCACGCGCCAAGTCGGGAAAATCTGTTGGAGGCTGCCTAAGATGACAAGAATAAAAGGCGGTAGCCCCCAGACATGCCTGCGTGGGGCTACCGGCGTCGACGCGACGACAAGAAGGGCTCACAGCGGCTTGGGAGAGTAGAGCGCGCTTTGGAATTCTGGCACGTACTCGTACTTGACCATCTTGCCAAGGTCCAGGGACTTGATGAACGTTGATAGACTTCCTTCAGTCAGAGTGAGGCTTACCGCCTCGGCACTAGTGCTGGAGGCATGACTGAGCTGACGGGAAGTTGCATGGCCCGTGGTCAATTGTCCATGCTGATCGACATTGGTAAAGCTATTGGTCACCATGGAGATATTGCTCGATAGGTTGGCCAGCTTCCTGGTTTCCATGGTGACATCGACTTTGCCCGTCTCACGGTCAAAGATCTCGACGACAACCGACTTGTCGGTCTCGCGGTAGTTAATGCCCGTCAGCCATTTCGGCAGGTTGTAACCGACCACCCCACGCACCCTGGCGAGTTCGGTATTGACCGGAAGCTTCAGCACGTAGCCCCAGAAGTCGTTCGACATCGCCTGACTCATCAAGGTGAGCGGTCCAAAACTGGAGCTGCCCGGTCGATTCGTGATGACGGAGAGACCAATCTCGTTGTAGCTGTCGTTGTCGCAATAGTCGTAGGCGTAGGCAGTGAGTGCGACAAGGCCTCTGCCCGGCCAGACCTGCAGCGGTTGAACCTTTTCCAGGACTTGGGCAGGCATCAATTCCCGAAGCTTGTTCAAGTCCGCGGTGAAGATGACCGTCACCCTGCTGTTCTTGTAGTAGAAGTTTGGCGAATAGGATTCAAAGCCAATATCCACCTTCTCCTTCTTGAGCCCTTTGAACCAACTCAAGTCAACGTCCGGAGCTTCCGATGCAATGACGGAAAGGGGAGGGTTGGAGCGATAGCGGTCATACAGCCCGCCTTTAACCACAGGGACGTCATGGCCGGCGATGCTGATTGTTGTGCTTTCGGTTTGCCTGGTTTCCGATGTGCCATCGGCCCACGCAGGATTCGAGAGGAAACTCATGATTACCCCTGCTGTAGCTGCAAGACTGCTGATTTTCATTTTGACGATACTTTGGGTGCTTAAGTTGAGACAGGTCCGGTTCGGGAGGGATTGCAGCGTTTTCTGGCCGGTCAGGCATGGACGCGCTGAGCCACCCAGCGCCGGTATTGGCGGACGCGGCATGCGTTGGACACCTGCTGCAGGATCAGCGCGCGCAGCGGTGACACCCTGGGATCCGTGGCCTTGCCTCGGCTGAGCTTGCGCAGTTGAAACTTGACTGCCGCCATGTTGGCCAATGAGGCCAGCGGCTTGTTCTTCCAACTGATCGGCAGCAACGCAGGCGCACTGTCTTTGCCAGCACGCCAGTCGCGCGGCAGATTGGGGTCGATGGCCAGGGCAGTACCGATGCCAACCATGTCCACGCCGCTCCTGACCACTTGCTCGGCCACCGGCCGACGGCGGATGCCGCCTGTGACCATCACTGGCATCTTCGCCACCGCGCGGATGTCGCGGGCGAACTCGACAAAGTAGGCCTCGCGGGCGAGCGTGCTGCCGTCGCGGGCTTCACCCTGCATGGCGGGAGCCTCATAGCTCCCTCCCGACAGCTCGACCAGGTCGACGGCAAGCTCGTTGAGCGTCTTCACAACCTGGCGGGCGTCATCCGCGGTGAAGCCGCCACGCTGGAAGTCGGCAGAGTTCAGCTTGACGGCAACTGCGAATCCGGGCGAAACCCCGGCGCGTACGGCCTTGACGATCTCAAAGAGCAGGCGAGCGCGGTTCTCCAGCGGACCACCCCACGCATCTGTTCTTTGGTTGCTCAACGGCGAGAGGAATTGGCTCAGCAGGTAGCCGTGCGCCGCGTGAATTTCGACGCCCGTGAAACCGGCCTGTTCGCCGAGTTGCGCCGTACGGGCAAAGCGCTGGATCACGTCCTCGATGACCTGCTGCGTCATCGCCTGCGGCGTGTTGAAGTGCCGGGACATGTTGCCCAGGTTCATTGATACGGCGGAGGGAGCCCACGTGGGCTGGCCGAGATTGGCAGGCATCTGGCGACCGGGATGGTTGATCTGCAGCCAGAACTGCGCTCCCTTGGACCGGCCCACCTGTGCCCAGCGCTTGAACCTGTCCAGGTGTCTGGTGTCTTCCAGCACAACGCCGCCAGGTCCGGTCATGGCACGGCTGTCCACCATCACATTGCCGGTGATCAACAGGCCGGCACCCCCCTCTGCCCAAGCCTTGTACAGCCGCATCAGCGCTTCGGAGGGCGCGTGGTCGGCGTCCGCCATGTTCTCTTCCATGGCGGCTTTGGCGATGCGGTTTGGAACGGTTGAACCGTTGCGCAGGATCAGCTTGTCGAAAACGTTCATGGGCTCACCTCGTCTGTCTTGGTCAGACTTTAAGGTTGAAGTCAACTTCAAGGTCAATGACTTTTTTTGAGGTGCTTGCGCGTCGCCGTGCATCGCGGCGAGATCTGCGCCGAATTGGGCGCTCGTGCGACGACCTCGGGCAGGGGCTCCCGGTTTGCAATGACGGTACCCGTCACATAAAAAAGCCCGCCACGAAACTCGTGGCGGGCAGGACTGCATTTTTTCGCGGCATTGCGCTTGAGCGTCTTGGATGGCTTCGCGCTCATCAGGAGCCAGAAGCTGTGCTTCCGGCTACCGTGGCTGTCAGCCGCGCACGAACGCGAGCAGATCCGCGTTGATCGTTTCAGCGTTGGAAGTGGGCATGCCGTGCGGGAAACCCGGGTAGGTCTTCAGGGTGCCGTTCCTGAGCAGCTTCGCCGACAGCGGGCCCGAGTCCGCATAAGGGACGATCTGATCGTCGTCGCCATGCATCACCAGAACAGGAATCGTGGCGCTCTTGAGGTCTTCGGTGAAGTCGGTCTGCGAGAAGGCAACGATGCCGTCATGGTGAGCCTTGGCGCTACCCATCATTCCCTGCCGCCACCAGTTCCAGATGACGCCTTCCGACGGCTTTGCGCTGGGGCGGTTATAGCCGTAGAAGGGGCCCGCGGCAATGTCGTAATAGAATTGCGCACGGTTTGCCGCGACTTGCGCCTGGAAGTTGTCGAACACCTCCTTGGGCAGTCCGCCCGGATTCTTCTCGGTCTTCACCATGATCGGCGGGACGGCGCTGATGAGTACCGCCTTGGAGACGCGGTCTTCCCCATGGCGGGCGACGTAGTGGATGACCTCGCCGCCGCCGGTGGAATGGCCGACATGGACAGCCTTCTGCACGCCGAGGTGGTTCACGACCGCCGCCACATCATCCGCATAATGGTCCATGTCATGGCCGTCCCAGACCTGAGCGGATCGCCCATGGCCGCGGCGATCATGCGCGACGACCCGATAGCCTTGCGCCAGAAAGAAGAGCATCTGGGCATCCCAGTCGTCAGCGCTGAGCGGCCAGCCGTGATGAAAAAAAATCACCTGTGCGTCCCGTGGCCCCCAGTCCTTGTAGAAGATCTCAACGCCATCCTTCGTTGTCACGTATCCCATTTCGCTTCTCCTATGTCGTGCATAAGCCTTCAATCGGCGATGTGCGCGCTGACATTTGCCGCGCGGAGGTCGAGTCCTGGTCATTTCCAGACAGGCAAATGAGGGGAGGGAATGTGGCCCGGGACACCGTGCCAGCCAGGCAGGCCTCCCTTGCCCGGGCCAGGATTCACTGTAGGATTAAAGTGAACCTTAATGTCAATGATTTCTTAGGTGCTGTATGAGAATTGGAGAACTGGCCAAGCTCAGCGGTCTGACGGCCTCCCGCATTCGCTTTTACGAGGCCGCCGGACTGATCCTGGCGGTCGAGCGCCAGTCGAATGGCTATCGCGACTACCCGCCTGAGGCGGTATGGATTCTGGAAATCATCGCCAGCGCGCAGAGTGCTGGGTTCTCGCTCGATCAGATCCGCCATCTGCTACCGCTCGGTTCGGGGAACTGGCAGCACGATGAGTTGCTGGATGCTCTCAAGCGGAAAGTTGCCGAAATCGAGGACATGCAAAAGCGCCTCAAACAAAACAAGGCCCATCTGCTTGCCGCCATCCGCAACATCGAAAACCGGCCAGAGGATATGACCTGCTCTGCCAGGACGAAGTGGGTGCTGGACCGGCTCCGCGAAGAAGGGGCCGTCGTGCCAGCCCGGGATAAGACCCGTCGCCGTGCGGCGAGCTGATCCCGGAGAGTCGGGAGTGAGTCCCTCCTGGACTATCCGCATTGATGCTTGACATTCAAGTTAAGTTCAACCTTAAAGTGCGGGCTGCCGGCTGTCAGGGGCAATCATCGAGACTACCGAGTGCGAGCCAGATAAGGCTCGTGTTCCCGGCTGGCTGTGGAAATTTGTGGGCGTGCGGATGCAAGCCCTGCCGCTATGCATATCGGTGGAGGTAACAGATGAATCTGCACGTCAACAACCAAGCGGTCAGCGTTGAATGCGACCCGGCCACCCCCTTGCTGTGGGTGCTGCGGGATCACCTGAACCTGACAGGCACGAAGTTCGGCTGCGGCGTCGCGGCTTGCGGCGCGTGTACCGTGCATCTGGATGGCGCGGCGGTGCGGTCCTGCGTCCTGCCCGTGGCGGCGGTGTCCGGCAAGCGCATCACCACGATCGAAGGGCTGGGCAGCGCGCCGGGCAAGCGCCACGCGCTGCAGCAGGCCTGGATTGACGAACAGGTGCCGCAATGCGGCTACTGCCAGTCGGGCATGCTGATGGCGGCGGCGGACCTCCTGGCCCGGCAGCCAGACCCTAGTGATTCCGACATCGACGCGGCGATCACCAACCTGTGCCGCTGCGGCACATATCCGCGCGTGCGCACCGCCATCAAGCGTGCCGCGAAGGCGCTGCGGGAGCGCCGCGCATGAACGCTAAGGCAACGACCCCGAGCCGCGGACGGCGCCGATTCCTGCTGGGGGCGCTCGGCCTTGGCGGCGCGCTGGTGGTGGGCTGGGGCGTGATGCCCCCGCGAAGCCGGCTTGGCGGTCCCGCGGTATTCCCTGAAAAGTCCGGCCAGATTGCCCTGAACGGCTGGATCAAGATCACCCCGGAAGGCAACGTCATCCTCGCCATGCCGAGGGTGGAGATGGGACAGGGCATCCACACCGCGCTGTCGATGCTGGCCGCCGAGGAACTCGATATGCCGCTGACGCGGGTGAGTATCGAGTCGTCACCCATCGAGCGGATCTATGGCAATGTCGTTACCATGGGCGACAGCTCGCTGCCGCTGCATCCGGACGATGCCGACAAGACCTGGGCGCGCGCACTGCACTGGATCATGGCCAAGAGCGCGCGAGAGATTGGCCTCATCATCACCGGCGCCAGCAGCAGCGTGGCCGACGGCTGGCAGCCAGTGCGTGAGGCCGCCGCGACCGCGCGCGCCAGCTTGGTGGAAGCTGCTGCGCGCGAATGGGGCGTGCGAGCGGCACAGGTCACGGTGCGGGAAGGCCAGCTCATTGGCCCGGGCGGCAAGCAGATGCCTTTCTCTGCCGTCGCGCGGAAGGCGCGCGACATTGCGCCGCCATCGAGCGTCACGCTCAAACCGGCTGCGCAATATCAACTGATTGGCAAGCCTGCACCGCGCAATGACATCGCCGCCAAGACGGATGGCAGCGCACGCTTTGCCATCGATGCGCGGCCGCCCGGCATGTTGTATGCGGCGGTCGTCATGTGTCCGGTGATTGGCGGCAAGCTCAAGACCTTCCAGTCGAAGGCGGCGCTTGCCATGCCCGGCGTGCGATATGTCGTGCCGTTCGACGGATCGACGGGTGGCGCACCGGGCGTGGCCGTGGTGGCAGACCACTACTGGCAGGCACGCCAGGCCCTGGAAAAGCTCGAACCGGTCTGGGACAACGGGCCGCATGCCTCGCTCGATTCCGCGGAAATCCGGCAGCAACTCGTCGGCGCGCTCGACAGCGACAAGGGCGGTTTCACGTACCGTTCGATGGGAGATGGCCTGAAGGCTTTTGACAAGACGGGTGGCGCAACCATCGTCGAGGCCGAATACAGTGTGCCGTACCTGGCGCATGCCGCCATGGAGCCGATCAACTGCACGGCGCAGGTGACGAGGGATGGCGTGCAGCTCTGGGCGCCCACCCAGGTGGCCACGCTGGCGCAACTGGTCGCCGCGCGCGCTGCAGGTGTGAGCCGGGACCAGGTGCAGATCGACATCCCGCTCATTGGCGGCGGATTCGGACGGCGGCTGGAGTCGGATTTCATCGGCCAGGCCGTATCGATCGCCACCAGAACCGAGGGCCGCCCGGTACAGGTGATCTGGGCGCGCGAAGACGACATCCGCCACGACTTTTATCGCCCGCAGGCCATCGCACGCCTGAAGGCGCGCGTCGAGAATGGCAAGGTGACGGCCATCGCCTCACGCAGCGCCGGGCAGTCGATCCTGGCCGGCGAGCTGGAGCGCCTGTTCGGCGTGCCGTCGCTCGGTATCGACCGCTATGCAGCCGAAGGCCTGTTCGACCTGCCGTATGAGATCGAGCACGAGCATATTGCGCACCTGGTGGTCGATTTGCCGGTGCCGATCGGATTCTGGCGCAGCGTCGGCCATTCCTACACGGCGTTCTTCCTGGAAGGCTTCCTGAACGACGTGGCGGCCGCTGCCAGGCTCGACCCGCTGGCGATGCGGCGGGACTTGCTCAAGGCGCATCCGCGTGAACTGAAGGTGCTCGACACCGCAGCGCAGGCGGCAGGCTGGAACCGGCCGCTGGCACCCGCCGCGGACGGCGCACCGCGTGCGCGCGGGCTTGCGCTGCACAACTCGTTCGGCTCGATGGTGGCACAAGTGGCAGAGGTGTCGCTCAAGGACGGAAAGCCGCGCGTGCACCGCGTCGTCTGCGCCGTGGACTGCGGGACGGTGGTCAATCCGGATATCGTTGCGCAACAGATGGAAAGCGGAATCATCTTCGGGCTGACCGCAGCGCTGTACAGCCAGATTCAGATCAAGGACGGGCGGATCGTTCAGACCAACTTCCCTGACTATCCGATGATGAAGATGGCGCAGACACCGGTAATCGAAACCCACCTCGTGCCCAGCACGGCAGAGCCCAGCGGCGTCGGTGAAATTGCCGTGCCGCCGATCGCGCCGGCCGTGGCTCATGCCGTCGCCCAGCTTACCGGCAAGCCGGTGCGGCAACTGCCAA
Organism: Cupriavidus taiwanensis LMG 19424; assembly: GCF_000069785.1. NCBI lineage: Bacteria > Pseudomonadati > Pseudomonadota > Betaproteobacteria > Burkholderiales > Burkholderiaceae > Cupriavidus > Cupriavidus taiwanensis. The sequence continues at coordinate 501,654 of NC_010530.1, forward strand.
TGGTGTAAATCAACCGGCTCTCGCCAGAGTCCGCTTACCGACCTGCTTCGGCCGCCCGAGGGCGTAAGGGTGGCTGGCTGAAACTGCAGCCGGTCTCGGTCAGATGGTCATCGCGATACGGCAGCCGATCTCCGATCAACCCTCCTCAGCCATAGGCCCAATGCCAGGCTGAACGATAGGGTCTGCCGATAGGGCGCTGTCCGCGATGGATGTAGGCGATGCCCGTAGTGCCGTGGCTTGCTTGCCGGCTCAATCTATGCTTCATTGAAGCAGTGCGCCAGGACTTTGATGACGATGCGTACGCACGGCGCTGGTTTTTCGCGCACCAAAGTGCATCGGCCGATCCGTCATGGCATATCGTGGGGCAGGCCTGCGCGGCAGCAGTCGCGCAACGCCAGGGAGAAAGTCGATGCCGGCACGTTGCGCGGAATGGTGCCGCGTATCAACCGTATTTCCTCGAAGCAGCGCAAGGTCGACGCCATGGCGCTGGCCGAGCGCTTCGAGCAAGGAGGCGCCATGGCCATTCGTTGCCGGCGCATAACCGCTGCCGCCGGGATTGCCGCGGCCGTGTCGGCGTGGCCGGCCAGGGGCTACTTTGATCACTACCTGTCCGGCACCATCGTCGGCACGCTGGGCCAGGCCCAATTGAATTCCGCGTGGGACGTCTTTGGCAAGACCATGGACCAGTCCGCCGATGGCGCAAGCGTGGCGTTCAGCTTGCCGGCGGATCAGCGGCACCGCGCGGTGGAAGGATCGTTCACGCCGTTGCAGACGCGCACGGATCGCGGCGATGCCTGTCGGCAGGTGCGCAGCGAGTTCCGCCGCGCCGGGCAGTCGGAATCGTGGACCGGTTGGTATTGCAAGGAGCAGGGCGGCTGGAAGTCGCGCAAGCTGCCGGACTAGCGCTCGCGAGTCAATTTTGTGCACAAATTTCCGGTAGTGGCGGTGCGCGCCGTAAATCGGTTGAAATCCCATAAATGTCGTACTACCTTCATATCGCGTATTAAGCATGAACGCGCGCGTCTAATCAACGCGCATCGGCAGCCCGCACCCATCGGATTCGGAAACGGCATGTGTGCACGCCCCTGCCGCACAGGCGCCGCACCCGGTCGCGAGGAGGGAATATGGCCTTTCTGGTGAAACGACTGCCTGGTTGCAGCCGGGCGGCTGCTGGCGGCGCTGAAGGCTGTGGCGGCCGGTCGTTCGACCCCGGCTCCGGCTGGAGCGGGGTGACGCCATGACGTGCGCTACGGCGGGCGCCATGAAGCGCGCGGGCGCTGTGCCGGGTGTCGTGGCCGCGATTGGCGTGGTGCTGTGGCTGTCGGCGTGCGCATACCCTTACCCCGTCGAGCCGGTGACGATGGTGCCAACCACCTATCCCGGCTCGCAGCCTACGCGCTACGACCGCGCCTTTGACGCCGCGGCCGGGGCCCTGCGCGACCAGGGGGTCACGATCCAGGTGCAGGACGCGACGGCCGGCACTATCGCCGGCAGCCGCAACAACCGGCCGGTGTCGGCAAGCGTGCGGCGCCAGGGCGACGGGTCGGTGCGGGTCCAGTTCGACGGCGGCGACCCTGATGACCCGGGCCTGATGCAGCGCATCTCGCGCAGCTATGACGCGCGCATGGGGCGCTGAGCCGCTACGTGCAGTTGGCCCGGTAGGCTTCCTGCAGAGACTTACGGGACTTGTCGCGCTCGATCTTGGGGATCGTGCGTCCCTGGGCGGTCTGCGTGGCCGGACCGGAAGACTGGTAGGCGCGCTGTTTCGAGGTGGCGTTGTACTGCGCCTTCAGCGATTCGCATTTGGCCCGCCTGGCGTCGTCCGGATCTTCGCTGGCGGCAGCCGGCGGGCGGTAGGGGCTGGCGCCGCCCTGCACGGCCTCGGCGATGGCGCCGGCGGCATCCGGCGCCGAGCCCTGCTGTGCGCTTGCTGCGGTGCAGCCCAGCGCCAGCAGCGCCACGGCCATGCATTGTCTGGAGATCAGCATGAAAGCCCCCGGTTGCGATCGGCAATGCCGCATGGCGGTGCCGCGGGCCGCGAGCACCATTGCCCGATCGTCCGGCCCGACAACCATGATATGTGCCAAGGCGTGGATTGCCCAATGGGAGTTCTGGCGGTCCATGGCGTGCTTTGCCGCGGTGGCGGTGTTCGGCGCGATATCGGGCATCGGCCTAGCGCCTGCGGCCGGCACGGGGTGAGCCGCGGCGGTTCGGCGGCGTTTTTTCTGGGTGTCTTCGCGTATCAGGGGTGGGAGGGTTTGTCGGGCCTCGGCCTTGCGGCCAGCGCTCGAGTCCTCAGCCAGCCGCCAACGTGGCGCGCCGTTTGGCACGTGCCAGCGCCTGGTGCATGGTTTGGAGCAGCACCTCGGGCGGCCGCGCACCCGACACGCTGTGCGTGCCGTTGAACATAAAACAGGGAACGCCAAGACCGGCGCGCGCCGGCGGGTCGAGCGGGCCGTGCACCGATGGCAGCCAGTCCAGGTCATGCGCGCCGGTGCTGTCGGCATGCTCTGGCAAGGCGATGCCGCACGACGCCGCGGCCTGCCGCAGCAAGCGCGGGTCACCGATGTTCTCGCCGCGAATGAAGTAGCGCTGGAACAGTTCTTCGATCAGCAAGCCAGCCACGTCGGCGCCCGCCTGCTGGCGCGCATGGCGCACGAGCCGGTGGGCCAGCAGCGTGTTCGGGAAGGTTTCGATGCGCTCCAGCGCCAGCGTGAGGCCGGCATCCCTTGCCGCGGCACGCACCTGCGCCTGGCGCATCGCCACGGCCTCCGGGCTGCCCAGCCGCGCCAGATAGAACTCGCGGTACGGAAGGCCGGCAGGCGGGGTCGTGGGGATCAGCGGGTAAGACCGCCACGCCACCTGCACGACAACGTCCGGGCGCTCGCGGCCCAGCCAGTCGATGGCGGTTTCCAGGTGCCTTTTGCCGATCAGGCACCAGGGGCAGATCAGGTCGAAATAGGCCTCGACCGAAAGCGTCGCCGGTTGGTCCAGGGCAAACGACTGGCGCCTGGAACCGTTGTCGGGGTGTGGGGAATTGTCGGGGCATTGCATGCGTTGGCTCCTGATCATCTCATCGGTGCGCGCGCCTGCGGGGTATCCGGCGGCGCGGTTCGGCGGCTTTTGTTGCCGTCGGCGGTGAGCACGGAGTTTGGTTCAGTGAGGCCAGGAAATCTTGACGATACGGGACGATCAATTGACATTTCGTGACAGGCAGGGAAAACACGATGTCCGGCAGGCCCCTGGCAGCTTGCGCGTTCGCGGAAGGCAGCCGCAGAATGCGCCGACCTCTTTCCCGCGGCATGCATTGCCGGCGCGCTAGCGTGAACGCTTTGTCTCCTACCGTCCCCATCTCCGTCGTCAACGGCTTTCTTTGCGGCGCCGACCCCATGGCGATCGCGCGGCTGGCGCAGCGTTCCGGCATTGCGGCCGAACTGCTGGCGGAGCCGGCGGCGCGCGTGACGCAAGAGCAGTTCGCTACGTTGTACCGGCTGCTCGCGCACGAACACGACGATGAAATGCCGGGCATCTTCAGCCGCCCGCTGCGCAATGGCACGCTCAAATACCTGTGCCTGAGCTTGCTGGATGCGCCAAGGCTGGAAGTGGCACTGCACCGGTTCGGGCAGTTCTTCCACCTGATCCTCGACGATTTCCGCGTCGAGTCGCGGCGCGATGGGGCTTCGGGCTATGTGGAGCTGGTGGAGTATCCGGCGTCGCCCGCCGTCAGCATGCTGGGCCGCGAACTGATGCTGAAGCTGGTGCATGGCGTCACGTCGTGGCTGGTTCGCAAGGAGATTCCGCTGCAGGCGGTGGAACTGCCATCCGGCCGGCCGCCGCTTGCCAGCGACCATCTCTACCTGTTTCCCGGTCCGGTCCATTTCGGCTGCCAGCGGACCCGCATGATCTTTGACGCGGCTTTCCTCGACATGCCGGTGCGCCAGCGCAAGCCGGACCTGGAGAAATTCCTGGCGCGTGCGCCCGAGGACTGGATCTTTGTCTCGTTCGCCGAGCAGATGACCTGCCATCGCGTGCGGCAGTACGTGGCCGACCGCCTGCCGGATCCGCCCACGATCGAGGCCGCGGCGCTGGCGCTGCATTGTTCGGTGCGCACGCTGTGCCGCCGCCTTGCCGCGGAAGGCACCACATTCCAGGCCATCAAGGACGATGTCCGGCGCGATATCGCCATCCAGCGCCTGACGCGTTCCGAGGATCCGATCGCGGCCATTGCCTTCGACGTGGGCTTCGACAATCCCACCGCGTTCCATCGTGCCTTTCGCCACTGGACTGGCAGCACGCCGAACGCCTACCGCCACGCGCCGTAGCCGCGTATCGCAGCCAGGCAATGTGCCCGGCAATGACGGCCGGCGACTGACCGTTCCCGCCACCACGGGCGGCTTCGCGTGCGCATGGCGCGGCTGCCGCGGCACATGCGCGCAAAGCGGCAGGTTTTGTCAGCGATTGGGCCGGATTTGGTAGCCGCCCTGGCGCGCGTCGCCACTACGATGCGGGCATCAGATCCGCGCGGGCCAACGCGCGGCACCGAATCAAGCGAGGAGACCTATGGCAATCGAAGGCTACAGCATGGCAACGCTCTGCGCGTTCGTCGGCAAGGAACTCGGCGTGTCCGAGTGGATGGAAGTGGACCAGGCGCGCATCGACGCGTTCGCGGAATGCACGGAGGACCGCCAGTGGATCCATGTCGATGTCGAGCGCGCCCGCAAGGAGAGTCCGTTCGGCGGCACCATCGCCCATGGGTACCTGACGCTGTCGCTGCTGGCGGGAAAGCTGACCGGCATGGGCGTGGTGCCGGGCGACGCGCGCGCCGCGGTGAACTACGGCCTGGAGAAGACCCGCTTCCTGGCGCCGGTCAGGGCAGGCGTGCGCGTGCGCAACCGCGTCAGGCTGTTGGCCGTCGATGACAAGGGCGACGGTCGCGTGCTGTTGCGCATGGAGAACACGATGGAAGTCGAGGGTGAAGCCAGGCCCGCCATGGTGGCGGAAGCCCTCGCACTTGTCATGGCATGAAGCGTGACATGACACGGGAACATTGCAGAAGACAAGGCAGAGCAGGAGCAGCAACATGACAACCGCATCCAGGGCGCACGGGCCGGCCAGCAAAGCCGGCAGGAACCGGCAGGCCGCGACGGTGATGGCCGCCACCGCGGCCAGGGCCATCGAAACCATCGAAGCCATCGACGCGAACCCGGCGCTGGCCGGTCCCAATCCATTCGTCGGCCTGAGGCCGGAGGACTTCGTCAGCGCCGCGCAGCAGATCGGCGCGCAGTGCGTACAGGAGCCGGTGCTGGTGCTCGAGCAGCAGGCGCAACTGGCGCACGATCTCGTCAGCGTCCTGGATGGCTCGGCGCCGTTGCCGTCGGCGCGGGACCGGCGCTTTGGCGATGCCGCCTGGCGCGATAATCCGCTGTACCGCATGTCGCTGCAGGGCTACCAGGCCTGGCGAGACGCACTGGGCGGCTTTGTGCAACGCTCGGTGATGGACGCGCGCAGCAAGCACCGCGCGCAGTACTTCACCGAGCTGGTGATCGATGCGCTGGCCCCGACCAATACCCTGCTGGGCAATCCCGCCGCGCTGAGAAAGACGGTGGAGTCGTGCGGGATGAACCTGGTCAGCGGGCTGGCCAACCTGGTCGCCGATACCCTGAGCAACGGCGGCATGCCGGCCCAGGTGGACAAGGAAGCCTTCAGCGTCGGCCAGAACCTGGCGACGACACCGGGCACGGTGGTGTTCCGCAACGAAGTGCTGGAACTGATCCAGTACGCGCCGTCCACGGCCCGCGTGCATGCGCGGCCGCAGCTGATCGTGCCGCCGCAGGTCAACAAGTTCTATGTGTTCGACCTGGCCAGCGGCAAGAGCATGGTGGAGTACCTGCTGGCGCAGGAGCTGCAGGTATTCATCGTCAGCTGGCGCAATCCCACCGCGGCGCAGCGCGACTGGAACCTGGATACCTATGTCAGCGCGCTGATCGAGGCGATCGGGGCGATCCGCGACATCACCGGCAGTGCCGACGTCAACCTGCATGGCGCCTGCTCCGGTGCGATGACCATGGCGGCGTTGATGGGTTATTGCGCCGCCAGCGGCGAAAAGCTGGTGCATGCCGCGACGCTGATGGTCTCGGTGTTCGGACTCGATGCGGAGTCGCAGCTCGGGCTGGTCAGCACGCCCGAGGCCGTCACGGCGGCGCGGCAGGGCAGCCAGGCGCTCGGCGTGCTCGACGGCGCGGCGCTGGGACGGATTTTCGCCTGGCTGCGGCCGAACGACCTGGTGTGGAATTACTGGGTCAACAACTACCTGCTCGGCAATGCGCCGCCGGCCTTTGATGTCCTCTACTGGAACAACGACACCACGCGGCTGCCCGCCGGCCTGCATGGCCAGTTCCTCGACATGCTTACGATGAACCAGCTCGCCACGCCGCGCACGCTGCACGTGCTGGGCCACGCCATCACGCTGTCGGACGTAACCTGCGACAAGTATGTGTTGGCCGGCATGACCGACCACATCACGCCATGGAAGGCGGTTTACCGGTCGATGCGCGCCTTTGGCGGACGCACCGAGTTCGTGCTGAGTTCCAGCGGCCACGTGCAGAGCCTGGTCAATCCCCCCGGCAACCCGAAGGCGAAGTTCTTCCGCGACGGCGCGCAGGCCGCCGATCCGCAGGCCTGGCTTGACGGCGCGACCGCCGTGCAGGACTCATGGTGGGAACACTGGAGCCAGTGGCTGAAGGCGCGTTCAGGACCAAAGCGCCGCGCCCCCGACATTCCCGGCAGCGCGAAGTTCGCACCCTGTGGCGTGGCGCCCGGACGCTATGTGACCGAAGCGTGATGCGCAGGTCCATGGGCGCCGGCTCATGCCCGGCCGCCAACGCAGTTTCGATTTTTGCAACCCAACCGTGAGGAGATACCCAGATGGAATCGACCAACACCGCGGACGCCGCCGCCCGGCAGGCGTCGCAGGCCCCGCACCGCAAGCTGCTTGACTTCGTCCGGCACAATCGCCTGGACCCGGCCGCGATCCTCGAGTCGCGCCGCAAGGACATCGAGGCGCTGGCCAGCATCAACATCACGCTGCTGGCCGGCCTGCAATCGGTGGTGCGCCTGCAGGCCGAGTACCTGTGCGACACCGCCGCCGACCTGCAGGCGCTGGCGCGCGGCGGCGAGTCCGCCGAGGGCAAGGCTTCTGCCGGGGCGGCACAAGCGCTGCCGCGCTCGCTGCACAAGGCCGTGGCCGGCCTGCGCGGCCTGAGCGATACGCTCTACAAGGCCCAGGCGGACAGCATCGCCACGGTCGGCCGGCGCATCGCCGAGAACGTTGAGGAGGTCAAGGGCATCCTGCGCCCCAAGGCATAAACGCGGCGGGCATGGCCGGCGCGACCGCCATGCCCGCGCGCCAACGTCTCCAGGACGAACTGATGACAACCATCGATGCCGGCACGCAAGCCGGCCACAAGCTCCAGGTCCGGACCGTGGATCTGGACGGCCAGGTACTCAGGACTGGCATCCGGCCGGGCCGCGACGCCGGCCCGCCGCTGCTGGTGTTCAACGGCATCGGCGCCAACTTCGAACTGCTCCAGCCCTTTGTCGACGCACTGCCCGACATCGAAGTGATTCTCTTCGACGTCCCCGGCGTCGGCGGGTCGCCCCCGCCGCTGATGCCTTACCGCTTCTCCAGTCTGTGCGTGCTGGCCGACCGGCTGCTGTCGCGCCTTGGCTATGATGGCCAGGTCGATGCGCTTGGCGTGTCGTGGGGCGGAGCGCTGGCGCAGGAGTTTGCCCGGCTTCATGCCCACCGTTGCAGGCGCCTGGTCCTGGCGGCCACCTCGCCCGGCGTCATCATGGTGCCCGGCAGACTGTCAGTGCTGACCAAGATGATCGGCCTGCGCCGCTATACCGATCCGCAGTTCCTGCGCCGCGTTGGCGCCGACCTGTATGGCGGCGCCTTGCGCCATGACCCCGCATGGCTCGACCAGCATGGCCGGCACATGCGGCCGCCGCGCGGACGCGGCTACCTCTACCAGCTGCTGGCGGCCTGGGGCTGGAGCAGCCTGCCCTGGCTGGGCGCGCTGAAGCAGCCCACGCTGGTGATGCACGGGACCGACGACCCGATCGTGCCGCCGGTCAATGCCAGGATCCTGGCCGCCGCCATTCCCCACGCGGCGCTGCAGCTGGTCGACGACGGGCACCTCTTTCTTGTGACTGGCGCCGAGAGCGCGGCCAGAACCATCGGCCGCTTCCTGCGCGCTCCGGAAGCGGCTGCTAGCGAAACCTGAACAGGCCTTGCCAGAAGGCCTCGAACGCGCTGATGGGAATCTCGGTACGCGCGGTGCCGGCATCCGCCGGCGCTACGGCCTCGTCGCATGCCTGCCCGGCGCATGCCTGGCGCGACGCCTGCAGGGCATGAACGCTGTCGGCAATTTGTGCGGCAAGGTCCGTCTCGCAGTCCTTGCCCAGCAGGACGCCGAACAGGACGTCGCGCGAATGCCCCGCGTCGGCAAAGCGCATCGCGATGGCAACCATCTGCTCGTAATGTTCCTGCGCGACGCGTCGCGCTTCCTCCTGGGCCTGGCGTTCCTCGGCCTCTTGCGCTGCGTGCTCGGCTTCCCACCGGCGCATTTCGCGTTCGAAGACGTCGTCGTAGACCTGGCGCTGCTCGGCGTCGGACAGGATCGCATAGGCATCGCGAATCTGCTGGAAGGCCGCATGGCTTTCGGCTTCGCGACCGGGATTGCGGTCCGGATGCCATTTCATTGCCGCACGGCGATAGGCAAGCTTGATCTCATCCAGGGTGGCATCGGCCTGTACGCCAAGCGTCGCGTAGAGCGTGGTCATGGAAAGCGGGGCGCAGGAGAACGTAGGCGTTCATGCTAGCACGCCGCCACGTCCCTGAGCATCGCGGCTTCACACACTTCCTGCGGCTCTCCAGGCGGCCGACAGGAATATGCGGAAGGATCCTGGTGTCGGGGGTCTTTTCAGGCGGTTTGCCGGCGTGCCTTGCCCTCGCTTGCGCGAACACGACCGACGGCCTTGAGAAAGGCGTAGCCTTGAATCGTGACGTGCGGGTGTGCACGGGTTGGCCCGAGACGCTCGAGCGTAATGAACTGCTTGTCAAGCAGCGCCTGCATGTCCGCGTCGTCCAGTTCGGTGGCGTCGGAGTGGTCGTTCACCAGGACCAGCGTGGCGATTTCATGATGACTCAGCACAGTTGTCTCCCAAGCTATAGGTCTGTTCTTGCTACGGGACTACACTACACCGCAGGTCCGCCTGGATCGGAAGGTCCAGTCATCGCAGACCACAGACTGGCAAAGGCAGGCTTGCCGCTCGCGCCAGAGACTCCATCTTAGGTGCCCTTCACCGGTGCTTCAATGTTCTTGTCGACGGTCTCGACTGTTTTCTGCTTTGGGCCCGAGGTGCCTTGATGTGGGCGATATCCCCACCGGTTATTAGCCCGACCGGTCGGTCGTTGATTCGCCAGGCGCGCTTCGACCATGCAAGCCAGCGATGAACGCAAAGTTTGAGCCGCGGTGACGCTAGCGGGCCGTTCTTCGTCCTTCACCCCATTCCCACCACACTGGACAGCAACATCTTCACCAGTACCGCCTGCCTGGTAGCGCCCGTCTTCGCAAAAATCCCCCGCAAATGCGCCCGTGCGGTGTTCTTCTTCACGCCAAGCCGCGTCGCCGCTTCATCGAGGGTCAGCCCATCGACCATCAGCAGGGCCAACTCGATCTCGGTGGGGGTCAGGTGGAACAGCTTGCGCAGGCTGGCGTGGGTGTTGCGCGGCGAACCGGCGGGATCGCGGATGAAGACCGCTACCGCGGGGCGGCGGGCCTTGTCCTCGCTGCGGTAGCTGAGCGGGATGGGCCGCACCAGCACGCTGAGCGGCGTGGGCGCGGCGGGCCGGCTGAGCGTAGTGACTTCGCTGCGCGGCGCCGCCAGCGCGTGCGCCTGGGCAGCGCCTTCCAGGATCTTGCGGAAGCGGCGGTTTTCCATCGGGCAGTGCGCGTGCAGCGCGCCGTCTGCCAGGTAGAGGCCGTCGCGGGCGCGCAGCAGCCGGCCGGCGACGTCGTTGCTGCGGATGCAGCGGCCGTGCTCGTCGAGGATGACC